>NZ_CM001976.1:2173542-2500966 GCF_000406145.1 Dickeya dadantii NCPPB 898
AGTGCCAAGGCCGCCTGCTGCGACCAGCTGGACGTGGTGATCCTGAGCGCGCTGGAAATCGACACCCAGTTTAACGTCAACGTGATCACCGGCTCCGACGGGGTGATGCGCGGCGCGTCCGGCGGCCATTGCGACGTGGCGACGGCGGCCAACCTGACCATCGTGGTGGCGCCGTTGATCCGCAGCCGTATTCCGACGGTGGTGCGTCAGGTGACGACCTGCGTGACGCCGGGCAGCGCCATCGACGTGCTGGTGACCGACCACGGCATCGCCGTCAACCCGGCGCGTCCGGAGGTGGCGGAGCGGCTGGTCAGCGCCGGTCTGCGCGTGATGTCGATTGAAGAATTGTACCAGCGGGCGATCCAGCTGGTGGGCGAACCGAAGGCCATCGAATTCCACGACCGCATCGTCGGGGTGATCCGCTACCGTGACGGCAGCGTGATTGACGTGGTGCGTCAGGTTAAAGAGGACAACGAGTGAGCGATATAGCGATAGACACGCCGGTCGCTGTTTCACTGGAAAGCCTGCTTGCGGCGAAGGAACGCCGCAGTGTCCGCCAGCAGCAACTGCTGGCGCGGCACCAGTCGACGCTGGTGTCGCTGACGCTGGTGACGCCGGGACCGGTTAAAGATTCGCCGCTGTATCGCCGGGCGATGGCGGAAGCGGTAGCGGCGTTCAATGACTTGTGCCTGGCGCGCGGTTGGGGAGCGCTGGAGCAGCAGTTGCACTGGCTGGATACCGGCGCAGAGGCATTCTGGGTTATCACCAAGGATGCGCTAAGCGTTAAGGCGGCGGCCATTGCACTAGAAGAGCAGCACCCATTGGGGCGGCTGTGGGATTTTGACGTGTTTTGCCCGCAGGAAGGGTCGATTAGCCGGACGTTACTGGCGCATGATCGTCGTCGGTGTATACTCTGTGATGAATCGGCGCATGCCTGCGCGCGTTCGCGCCGCCATGCGTTACCGGACGTGATTGAAAAAATCGAGGGTATCCTCCATGCCTGGTTTAACGCACACTGAGTCGAGTGTTTCCTCTCCGTTACTGACAACACTATTTCCTGATGCCACCGGTGCGCTGGTGGCAATCCCCACGATTCATCAGCAGGTGGCTGCCGCCCTGACCGTCGAGGTGATGCTGACGCCAAAACCCGGTCTGGTGGATCGGGATAACAACGGCGCTCATCGCGATATGGATGTGCCGCTGTTTCAAGCCAGCATCGCTGCGCTGACTCCCTGGTTTTCACGCTTTACCGAAGCGGGTATGGCGCATAGCGCGTTGCCGATAACCCAGCTTTTGCCGCAGGTACGACCGATTGGCATCGCCGCCGAACAGGCAATGTTGGCCGCGACGGGGGGTGTGAATACCCATAAAGGCGGCATTTTTGCGTTTGGGTTGCTGTGCAGCGCCGCCGGTTGGCTGGCGGGACGTCGGCTACAGTTGACGCGGGGCAGCCTGTGTCAGTGTGCCGCACAGATGAGCGCCGATTTGGTGCGTAATGAGCTGGAGAACAGCCAGCACACCGCGACCGCGGGAGAGCATCTGTTCCGGCGTCACGGTTTGACCGGTGCACGGGGAGAAGCCGCCAGCGGCTTTGCTACCGTGCGTCAGTATGCGCTGCCCGCCTATCTGCACGCCCGTGCGCAGGGGCAGGACGACGATTCCGCCTTATTGCAGACGCTGGTGGTATTAATGGCCCACAACCCGGATACCAACGTGGTTTCCCGTGGCGGAATCGAAGGGTTGGCGTTCGTGCAGTCGCGGGCGCGGGCGCTATTGTCCGTCGGCGTCACCCGGCAGGGGCTGCAGGACATGAATCAGGCGCTGGTCGAGCGCAACATCAGCCCCGGCGGCAGCGCCGATCTGCTGGCGCTAACCTGGCTGCTTTCTCACTATCCTCACGTCTGAACCTCGTCTATTATTGGCGAACAGTCCTCCTATTCTTTTTATGCGTTTTCGCCTCGCGCTGGCGGGGCTTTTGTATCCCGGATGTTTCGGGCGTACAGCGCATAAGCGAATGAACGGATAAAACCCTAAAGTTGATGGCATGAATGTCGATACTAGTGCCATGCTGTATCCTGGGGTTTTGGGACACTGAATGACGGATTAACCATTCAATTGACGGTGGGGATGGATGTAGTGGATAACAATATGAAAGAGCAGTACGCCAGGCGTAATAAAATGGCTATTTGCGCCACATTGCGCGGACTGCAAAAGCAAGACGCCACAGTAATGGTGTATCACACGCACGGTCAGTTCATCAGCAAGATCCTTGAGGTTAATTCCGACGAGGAGGAGTTTCTTTTTGACCTCGGCGGGCTAGAGCGTGAAAACAGCCGGGCGCTGTTTGCGGGTGAGCTTGAGTTTGCGGCAGAAACGGCTGGCGCCAAGGTTGAATTTCGTACCACGATCATCAGAACGGTCGATCATGACGGCCTTCCCGCTTTCTGCGCGGCGGTTCCCGACGTGCTGTACTATATCCAGCGCCGTAACTTTTTCCGTATCAACTCGCCTGCCTGGCCGCCAATGAACTGTCGGGGAGAACTGCCGGACAATACCCATTTCGAATTTAGCCTAAAAGATCTGTCGCTGGGTGGGTTGTCGATGTACACCGACGACAGCGCCATAGCGGAGCTGTTTGAGCCGGGGATGATCCTGAAAAACATTGATGTGGATCTCGCCAGCTACGGGCAGTTCTGCCTGGATCTGCAGTTTGTCAATCATGCCACCACCAAAGTTGTTGACAGTAAAGGCGATGTGAAGCAGATCGAACGCCTGAGCTTCAAGTTTTCGGCGCTAAGTGCCACGCAGGAGCGGGGGTTGCAACAGGTGATCACCGAGCTGGAATTGGATCAAAACGAAAAGCGCAAACGGCTGCGCTGAGTGGCTTGATCCGCTCCGGCGACAGGGGGACCGTGCAAGTCGTACACGATTGACTTCACAGGTCTTGTCTCTGATTGCCGGCTGGGGCAAAATATGCGCCCTGAAAAAACCGACGCATCAATATCGCGTCGGTTATTTTTTGTATTTCATTATTTTTTGTATTTCATTAAAAGAGGCCGGTGCTGTTGATGGCACCGGACGGATATCGGTAAAACGCATGCTACGGGCTGCGCAGAGTTAATAGAGAGACATAATGGGGCAATCAGTTGTTTTGGAGCCGGTGCCCGCCGGCTGGTGCTGCAAACGCAGCGACAAGGGCGCCATGCTGGCGTGCCTGACAGCGGGCGGCGTATCCGCTGCTCACCTCGGCGATGACGACACCGTTCGTCCGTTCGCTTCCGGATGTTCCGGATACCTGAAACATCGCCGCACGGCGTCTTCGTCATTCATCACGGATTCATGGCTGATGATTGGCGCCGATAAGATCGCTGCCGTTAAGGGAGGTCTGCGTCATGACAACTGATTCCACTATTTCCACCTCCACATCGCGGGTACAACTGCGTAAAACCCTGACTCTGGTTCCTGTAGTGATGATGGGCTTGGCCTACATGCAGCCGATGACGCTGTTTGATACCTTCGGTATCGTTTCCGGTCTGACCGATGGTCACGTCGCCACCGCATACGCGTTTGCGCTGATTGCCATTCTGTTTACCGCGCTCAGCTACGGTAAACTGGTGCGCCGCTTCCCGTCAGCCGGCTCGGCCTATACTTATGCCCAGAAAGCCATCAGCCCGACTGTCGGCTTCATGGTGGGGTGGTCGTCGTTGCTGGACTACTTGTTCATGCCGATGATCAACATCCTGCTGGCGAAAATCTACTTTGAAACCCTGATTCCCAGCATCCCGTCGTGGATCTTTGTCGTGCTGCTGGTGGGGTTCATGACGCTATCCAACCTGCGCGGCATCAAAACCGTCGCTAACTTCAATAGTCTGATCGTTGTACTGCAGGTCGCGGTGATGGTCGCCATCACCGGTATGGTGATTTATGGCGTCGCGCATGGCGAAGGCGCCGGTACGCTGACCAGTAGCCGCCCGTTCTGGTCCGATAACGCCCATGTGGTGCCGATGATCACTGGCGCGACGATCCTGTGTTTTTCGTTCCTCGGCTTTGACGGCATCAGTTCTTTGTCTGAAGAGACGAAAGATGCAGGCCGCGTTATTCCGAAAGCCATTTTCCTCACGGCGCTGCTCGGCGGCGTAATTTTCGTGGTGGTGTCCTACTTCCTGCAGCTCTACTTCCCGGATATTTCACGCTTTCAACATCCGGATGCCTCTCAGCCTGAAATCATGCTGTACGTGGCGGGTAAAGCCTTCCAGTTCGGCATTCTGATTTTCTCCTGCGTCACCGTACTGGCGTCCGGCATGGCGGCGCATGCCGGCGTATCCCGACTGATGTACGTGATGGGACGTGACGGCGTATTCCCGGAGCGTTTCTTCGGCTATGTGCATCCGCGTTGGCGGACACCGGCGCTGAACGTCCTGCTGGTCGGCGTTATCGCGCTATCCGCCATTTCGTTCGATCTGGTTACCGCGACGGCGTTGATCAACTTCGGAGCGCTGGTGGCGTTCACTTTTGTGAATCTGTCGGTGATTTCTCAGTTCTATATCCGTGAGCGCCGTAACAAGACGCTGAAAGACACCGTGAACTACCTGATTCTGCCTGTCATGGGCGCATTGACCGTCGGTGCGCTGTGGCTGAATCTGGAAAGTACCTCAATGACGCTGGGGCTGGTGTGGGCGGCGATTGGTTTACTCTACCTGATGTTCGTGACGCGCAGCTTCAGGCAGCCGGTGCCGCAGTACAACGAAGATCTGGCGTAATTTGTCGGACGATATAATACGACAAACGCTATCGACAGGCTCTCATGCTCTCATGAGAGCCTGTTTTTTTGCATATCCGAACGGTTATCTATCCGGGGTACCTATCCGATAGCAACGCGTCGGCACGCCTGTGAGAATATCAAGTCAGCAGTTGCTGAGCATAGGCAAACAGCGCTTTCAGCAACGCCGTTTTCTTTTCGTCGCCATCGTGCTGTTGGTAGAACTGATTCAAGGCATCAAAGTAATCTTGCACCCGGTCGGTGGTAAACACGGCCCGACGATGCGCCAGCCAGCGCTGTTGTTCCTGCTCATCAAGTGTGCCGGGAAAATTGCGCGCCCGGTAGCGGAACAGCAATTCTTCCACCCGGCGATCGGCAAACTGAAGATTGAGGGCTGGAAGATGCTGGGAGTCGGTTTTACGGATGATGTCCATCGCGGCGCGATCGGCGTCGCTGAAAAAGCCGTCGTACAACTGCAAGTCCACATCCGTTGACGCTTCAAACGGCGGGGCATCGGCAAACAGCGCCACCACTTTCTCTCGTACGCTGCCATGCTGACGCAGCAATTGCAGATTGTTCAGGCAGCGCTGACGGTCAATACCCAGCCGCTCTGCGTCTTCCGGTCGCAGCGTGCTGGCCGGCGCCAGAACCGGACACTTGTTAATATGAACCAGTTTGATCGGCACCGGCGATTCATCTTCCGCCAGCAGAGCACGGCGGGTATAAAGCCGGGTGCGCAGTTCATCCGCATCCAGCTCCAGCAACGGCTGAATATCGCCCGCCAGATCGCAGACGATGACCGCGTTGCGGTTATCCGGGTGCCAGGCCAGCGGCACGATCCAGCTAGTATTACCGCGCGCGGCGCCAAACATGCCGGAAACATGCACCAGCGGCTTCATCTGCGGAATATCGATTAACGCGCTGACTTTATTCTTGTTACGCAACGCATAGAGATAGTCGAACAGTTTTGGCTGCGACTGTTTGAGCAGGCGCGCCATGGCGATGGTGGCATACACATCCGACATGGCATCGTGTGCCTGAGTATGTTCGACGCCATTGGCGCGTGTCAGATGTTCCAGCCTGAAACTGGGAAAACCGTCGTCGTTTTCCGGCCAGACAATGCCGTCCGGGCGCAAGGCATAGCACGCTCGCAGCATGTCCAGTAAATCCCAGCGAGAGTTGCCATTTTGCCAGCTGTAGGCGTAAGGATCGTAGAAGTTGCGATAGAACAGGTTCCGGCTGACTTCGTCATCGAACCGAATGTTGTTGTACCCCATGATGCAGGTGCCCGGCGCGCTGAACGCTTCATGGATATGCCGGGCGAACTCCGCTTCGCGCGTCCCTCGGCTTTGCGCCACCTGCGGCGTGATACCGGTAATCATCACCGCTTCCGGGTCGGGCAGGTAATCGTCGGTTGGCTGGCAGTAGATCACCACCGGCTCGCCAATCACATTAAAATTTAAATCGGTGCGGACGCCGGCGAACTGCGCCGGACGATCTTTGGCCGGATGCTTGCCAAAGGTTTCATAGTCATGAATGAAAAAAGTGGGTTCGGTGTGTTGATTTTGCACGGTTTCTCTCTGTTCAGCCTGGCGACGGCAAGCGCTGGGAAATCAGTCATACCGCCGCGAAGCGTGTTTGTCACCGCCGTTTTTGCCTGGCGTAAGCGCCATGCGGAACGGCCCGCCAGTTTAAAGGCAACTTGTCGTTCTTTCAGTAAAAATGGTGACGGACAACACAAAGTCGTCATGGTAAACCATCCTGTCGCCTGACAGAAGCCGACGTGTGCGATGCCTGTGGTGTTGAATCGAGTCAGGTGCAATCAGAACGCGGGAGTGATAGGGTGCACATAAAGACAACAATTGCATCGGCGATATGAGAAAACCACCTTGTCGACGATAGCGGCTAACCTGTATGGTGAGTCTATGTTCCGCAATGGTGCGCGTGGCTGGCGTAGTCCACACGTTGCTACCAGGACGGAGGACGATGCGCATTATTGCGGGATACACCTGGAGTAACGCGGTCTCCGCATAACGAATTTTGATCGTTAAGTAAGGGTAGAAAAATGGAGAAGGGTAACACTAAGCCATGTTTCCAGGATGTGCTGGAATTCGTGCGTATGTTCCGTCGTAAGAACAAGCTGCAGCGTGAAATTGCGGATAATGAAAAGAAAATCCGCGATAACCAGAAACGTGTGCTGCTGCTGGATAACCTGAGCGAGTACATCAAGCCGGGTATGTCGATCGAAGATATCCAGAACATTATCGCCAACATGCGTAGCGACTATGAAGACCGTGTGGATGAATACATCATCAAAAACGCGGAACTGTCGAAAGAGCGTCGCGAGCTGTCCCGTAAAATCAAGGAAATGGGTGAAATTAAACCGCCGGTGGAGGCGAAATAATTTCACTGATGTTCAGGGCCGGTTTCCGGCCCTGATGCTTTTGGGGTGGGCTGATTATTCCAGCTGTCTACGACTGGCTCATCACGATTTCCGGCGCCAGCGCGTTTTTCCGCATCATGCAGTCGCGCCATGCGCTGCCGCTCTCGCCTTTATCCAGCGCGTCTGCGTTGATGGCGGGAATTTCCCGCACTTGTGTATCGATAATCTTGCCGCCGCCGTCGGTGTTGATAGTCTGGTTTTTGATGTAATACCGTGTCATTACCCGATATTTCCCGTCAAGATTCTTTACCTGGGCCAGTAAATCGGCAGTGCATTCGTTGGCGGCGCGCGCCACATGCCGGAAGGCAGTATCGGTCGGTTCGTTCCGTGGCGCTGTCGAACAGGCTGACAACGCCAATACGCTGATGATGAGAATCCTGTTTTTATTTGTCATATGTCGATGCTCCCTTTCGTTTTTCGCCAATAGTCCGTGGCATACATAGTCCGTGGCATACCTTTGTTTGCGCAACGATTAATCATAACCGTCAGGCATGACCTGCGACACACCATTCAATGAACCGCTTCTGATTGTCAAGGCAAGAGCCGGCGGGCATTTCCCGCGTTCATACCGTCTCCCATTGTTGTTGCAATCGAATGCAACCGTTGCGGTTGTTTGCGTAGCCGGTTCCGGGGTTGTGATTCCTTGCTGTTGCCGGGGGGCATCGGTTGGCACACTGCGTCCCAGACAGGATGACAGCCGAAAATTCGGCGATAAATGGTAAGGGACAGACCATCAGAATTTCATTGAACCAACTGGCGGCGACGTTGATAGCGGGCCCGTTGTTGTTGCTGATATTGCCGGATTTGCCGGATAGGCGTTCGCTGGCGTGGGGGCTACCTGCGCTGTGGTTGCTGAAGACGCGTTTTTATCCGGTCGGCCTGGTGGCGCTGGGGGTGCTCTGGAGCCTCTACAGCGGCCG
Source organism: Dickeya dadantii NCPPB 898 (assembly GCF_000406145.1). Classification (NCBI taxonomy): domain Bacteria; kingdom Pseudomonadati; phylum Pseudomonadota; class Gammaproteobacteria; order Enterobacterales; family Pectobacteriaceae; genus Dickeya; species Dickeya dadantii. The sequence continues at coordinate 2,181,665 of NZ_CM001976.1, forward strand.
GGTGATACTGAATCAGGTGGAACAGTTTACCCAGCGACCGGTGACGGCAAGGGTCAGCGTCAGTAGCGTCCGGTTCGCGCAGGCGGATGCCGGACAGGTCGTGGTGCGCTTGTGGGAGATCAACGGGCGCTGGGTGTTTCCGCCGCTCTATGCACGGCTGGATGCGCAACCGCAGATGGCGGACTGGTGCGGGGGGCAGCAGTGGGACGTCCGGCTACGGCTGCGTCCGGTGCACAGCCGGTTGAACGAAGGCGGTTTTGACCGTCAGCGTTGGGCGCTGGCTAAGACGCAGCCATTGACCGGGCGGATACTCTCCGCCGCTGTACTGGCGCCAGAGTGCGGTTTGCGCCAGCGTCTGGTTGAAAAGGCGGAACGGCAAACGCAGTCATTGCCGTGGCGCTCGATCATACTGGCGCTGGCGGTCGGTGAAATGACGGTGGTGGAAGATGAAATTCTCGACGTGCTTCGGCAGACCGGAATCATGCACCTGATGGCGATATCCGGGCTGCATATCGTGCTGGCGGCACTATCTGGCTGGGGCGTGGTTCGTGCGGCGCAATATCTGTTGCCGGTTCATTGGATCGAACATCGTGCGCCGTTGTGGTGTGGACTCTGCTGCGCCTGGGGATACGTCTGGCTGGCTGGGGGAAATCCGCCGGCGGTAAGAGCTGCGCTGGCGTTATCATGTTGGACGTTGCTCAGATTGCGTGGCATCTCGGTTTCATCGTGGCAGGTGTGGCTGTGGTGCGTGGCGTTGATTCTGGTCAGTGACCCGCTGAGCGTGCTATCGGACAGCTTCTGGCTCTCCGCGCTGGCGGTCGCCTCCCTGATCTTTTGGTATCAATGGGCGCCGCTACCGCCGCACCTACAGCGGCCTAAACGCTGGGCATGGCTGCGCGGACTGCATTTGCAGGCGGGAATCACCCTGTTGCTGATGCCGTTGCAAGTGTTGCTGTTTCACGGCGTCAGCCTGAGCTCGTTGCCGGCCAATCTGTGGGCGGTGCCGCTGGTATCGTTCATCACAACGCCATTGATTCTGCTGGCGTTGCCGTTGATGACTATCCCGCTGGCGGCGCACGGTCTGTGGTGGCTGGCCGATCGATCGCTGGCGCTGGTTTTCCTGCCGTTGCAGGCCATGCCGCCGGGCTGGTTATCACTGGGCGAAAATACGGTGCCTTACAGTGTGGCGGGATGGCTGGCGGTGATCGTCTGGCGTTTTGCCTGGTGGCGAACGTATCCGTTCAGCGTGCTGGCGCTGGTACTGGTGATGCTGCTGCGCCCCAAATCCCCCGCGCCGTCGTGGCGGGTTGACATGCTGGATGTCGGCCACGGGCTGGCTGTGGTGATTGAACGACAGGGCAAAGCCTGGTTGTATGATACCGGGCCCGGTTGGGACGGCGGCAACATGGCCGATCGTGAAATCCTGCCTTATCTTAAATGGCGGGGATTACAACTGGAAGGCATCACCCTCAGTCACAGCCATCTGGATCACCGCGGCGGGCTGTCGGCATTACAGCGCGCGTTTCCGTCTGTGCCGGTATACAGTCCGTTGCTTGAGTCAGGGCATCGGCGTTGTATACAAGGCGAACGGTGGCGCTGGCAAGGGTTGACGTTTAGCGTTATCTGGCCGCCGTTGCCGGTGCGAGAGGCCGGCAATCATGATTCCTGCGTGGTGCGGGTGGACGATGGCCGCTATCGGGTACTGCTGACGGGCGATCTGGAACATGAAGATGAAGCCATGCTATTGCGTACCCAACGCGAAATGCTGGCGGCGGATATTTTGCAGGTGCCGCATCATGGCAGCACCACCTCATCATCACCGCCATTTTTACGGGCGGTGGGGGCGCAGCAGGCGTTGTCGTCCAACTCCCGATACAATCCGTGGCGTTTGCCGGCTGTCAGCGTGGTGCGTCGTTACCGTCAAAGGGGAGATGGCTGGCATGATACCGCCAGCGACGGACAGCTGAGTGTGCGTTTTTTCGACGAAGGCACTGAAATGTTGCGCTACCGGGGTGAAATATCACCTCGCTGGTATCATCAGTGGTTTGGCGCTAGCCGGGATAATGAGTAATAATAGACGGCTATTTATCAAAGGCTCAGGTTTATTGCATGATTAATGATCAAGATCTCTCCACATGGCAGACGTTTCGTCGCCTATGGCCGATGATCACCCCTTACAAAGCCGGGCTGGCGGTCGCGGCGGTGGCGCTGGTGGTTAACGCTGCCGGCGATACGCTGATGCTGTCCCTGCTCAAGCCGCTGCTGGATGACGGATTCGGTAAGGCCGACCGCAGCGTGCTGGTGTGGATGCCGCTGGCTATCATCGGACTGATGATTATGCGCGGCATCTCCAGTTATATTTCCAGTTATTGTGTGGCCTGGGTATCAGGCAAAGTAGTGATGAACATGCGACGTCGACTGTTCAGCCACATTATGGGTATGCCGGTTTCCTTCTTCGATCAGCAGTCTACCGGTACCTTGCTGTCCCGCATTACTTATGATTCCGAGCAGGTGGCCGCCTCGTCGTCAAACGCGCTGGTAACCGTGGTGCGGGAAGGCGCGTCCATCATCGGTTTGTTTGTGCTGATGTTCTGGTACAGCTGGCAGTTGTCGCTGATTCTGGTGCTGATCGCGCCGATCGTCTCCTACAGTATGCGGGTGGTGTCCAAGCGTTTTCGCAGCATCAGCAAAAGCATGCAGAACACCATGGGGCAGGTGACGACCAGCGCCGAGCAGATGTTGAAAGGGCACAAAGAAGTGCTGATTTTCGGCGGACAGACGGTGGAAGTGGAGCGTTTTGACTCAGTCAGCAATCGCATGCGCCAACAGGGCATGAAGATGGTATCGGCGTCCTCCATTTCCGACCCGGTAGTCCAACTGATTGCTTCGCTGGCGCTGGCGTTCGTGTTGTACGCCGCCAGCTTTCCGTCCGTGATGGAAACCCTGACCGCCGGTACCATCACGGTGGTGTTCTCCTCCATGTTTACCCTGATGCGACCGCTGAAGTCGCTCACCAACGTCAATGCCCAGTTCCAGCGTGGTATGGCGGCTTGCCAAACCCTGTTTACCATTCTGGACATGGAACAGGAAAAAGATACCGGCACACGCGTACTAGAACATGCTAAGGGCGATATCGCGTTCCGTGATGTCAACTTCGCTTATCCGGGCAAAGAAACGCTGGCGCTGAAAAATATCAGCCTGCATATCCCACCAGGGAAAACCGTAGCGCTGGTGGGGCGTTCCGGTTCAGGCAAATCCACTATCGCCAACCTTATCACCCGGTTTTACGATATCCAGTCCGGCGAGATTTTGCTGGATGGGCATGACCTGCGCGATTACACCTTGCCGTCATTGCGTAGCCAGGTTGCGCTGGTGTCTCAGAATGTCCACCTGTTCAACGATACGATCGCCAACAATATCGCTTATGCCTGTGGCGATCGCTACAGCCGCGAGGATATTGAGCGTGCCGCTAAAATGGCGCATGCGATGGACTTCATTGGCCGGCTGGAACATGGCCTGGATACGGTGATTGGCGAGAACGGCGTGCTGCTGTCCGGCGGCCAGCGTCAGCGTATCGCGATTGCCCGCGCCCTGTTGCGCGACTGTCCGATTCTGGTGCTGGATGAAGCCACGTCGGCGCTGGATACCGAGTCGGAGCGCGCTATTCAGGCCGCGCTGGATGAATTGCAGAAAAACCGCACCGCATTGGTGATCGCCCACCGGTTGTCCACCATTGAGAAGGCAGACGAAATTCTGGTGGTGGAAGACGGGCAGATCATCGAACGCGGTCAGCATAGCGAGTTGCTGGCCCGAAACGGGGCGTATGCCCAACTACACAAACTGCAGTTTGGCGCATGATTGAACGCATCTGGTCGGGGCGTTCCCCACTGTACCGGCTGCTGTTGCCGCTGTCGTTACTCTATGGCTTGATTAGCCATCTTATCCGGCTGAGTTACCGTTACGGCTGGCGCAACGTGTGGCGAGCGCCAGTGCCGGTGGTGGTGGTGGGAAACCTGACTGCCGGCGGCAATGGTAAAACGCCGGTGGTGATCTGGCTGGTGGAGCAGTTGCAACAGCAGGGTTATCGCGTCGGCGTGGTTTCGCGTGGTTACGGTGGTAAGACGGATAGTTATCCGCTGCGGGTCACCGATGAAGTCACTACCGCTCAGGCCGGCGATGAACCGGTGCTGATTTACCAGCGCACCGGCGCGCCGGTCGCCGTAGCGCCCAAACGGCGTGACGCGGTGGAAGCGTTGCTGGCGCATCAGCCACTGGACGTTATCGTGACCGATGACGGCCTGCAACATTACGCGCTGGCGCGGGATATGGAACTGGTGGTGGTGGATGGCGTGCGCCGCTTTGGCAATGGCTGGTGGTTACCGGCCGGGCCGATGCGGGAACGAGCCTCGCGCCTGCGTTCGGTTGACGCTGTCATTGTTAATGGCGGCGAGGCGAAAAGCGGTGAAATCGCCATGCAACTCACGGCAGGCGACGCGGTTAATCTGCTGACCGGGGAACGCCGCACGGTATCGGCATTGCCTCCGCTGGTCGCTATGGCGGGGATCGGTCATCCGCCGCGCTTCTTTGCTACGCTGAAAGCACAGAGATGTACGCTGGTGCGTGAAGTGGCGTTTGCCGACCATCAGCACTGGCAAGCGGAAGAATTGCAGGCGCTGACCGCCAATGATCAGCAGCCCTTGATCATGACGGAAAAGGATGCGGTGAAATGCCGCGCCTTTGCTCGCGCCAACTGGTGGTACCTGCCGGTTGACGCCGAATTGTCAGCGCCGGAATCGGCGTTACTGCTACAGCGTCTGACGCGCCTGATTGATGCGCGTAGCGTATCGCGCCAGACGAAAACCGGGTGACCGGCTATTTTTGATAACCGCTTCTTGATGGAGGAAGCATGGATCATCGTTTGCTTGAAATCGTGGCTTGTCCAGTGTGTAACGGACGGCTGATTTTTGATAAAGAAAAGCAGGAACTGATTTGCAAAATCGAAGGGCTGGCTTACCCGGTGCGGGACGGCATTCCTGTTTTGCTGGAAAATGAAGCCCGCACGCTGGCGCCGGATGAGATCGCACAATGACGTTTACTGCAATTATTCCCGCCCGCTATGCATCCACCCGGTTACCGGGCAAGCCGCTGGCGGATATTCATGGCAAACCGATGGTGGTGCACGTGATGGAGCGCGCCCGCGAGTCTGGCGCCAGCCGTGTAGTCGTGGCGACCGATCACGCTGATGTCGCCCGCGCCATTGAACTGGCGGGCGGTGAAGTTTGCCTGACCAGCCCGGATCACAATTCCGGCACCGAGCGACTGGCTGAAGTGATCGACCGTTACGGTTTTGCCGATGATGAAATCATCGTCAACGTGCAGGGTGATGAGCCGCTGATTCCGCCGGTGATCATCCGTCAGGTGGCGGACAATCTGGCTGGTAGCCGCGCGGGTATGGCGACGCTAGCGGTGCCGATTACCACGTGTGAAGAAGCGTTCAACCCAAACGCGGTAAAAGTGGTGACGGATGCCGAAGGGTATGCGCTTTACTTTTCTCGCGCCACCATTCCGTGGGAGCGGGACCGGTTTGCCGAATCCCGTGATGCCATTGGCGACCATTTCCTGCGACATATCGGTATTTATGCCTACCGTGCCGGGTTTATCCGTCGGTATGTCGGCTGGGCGCCCAGCCAACTGGAGAAAATCGAAATGCTGGAGCAACTGCGTGTGCTTTGGTATGGCGAGAAAATCCATGTGGCGGTTGCTAAAGAAGTGCCGAGTGTGGGGGTGGACACGCCCGAAGATCTGGCACGCGTCAGAGCGGTGATGGCGGCAAACTGACACCCGCCTTTATTCTCATTTCCGATAAGCGTATGCGCTGCGAGCACATACGCTTTTTTTTATCCCACGTGTTGTCGGCTATTACTGTAGCCAGAAAGCCCGGTCAGAAATTCCGCTAATCAATTGACGCTATTGTTATGCCACGAATGGTATAGCTTAATTAATAAATTAATAAGCAGGAATAATAAAAATCCTTGCCGCAGGTGCGCAATTATTAATCATGGCTTATTATTGGTCGGCATTTATCCGATGGCGGTAAATGCTTTGGGTTTTGTTTTACTTAAGGATGGAGTGACACAATGAAAGTGAATAAAAAGTTTTTACCCGCAATAATTGGATTTGTACTCGCTGGGACGGCGGCACAGAGTTTGGCCGCTGAGTATTATCTGGCGCCGAACGGCAGCGATTCTGCCAACGGCAGCAAGAGCGCCCCCTGGAAATCTTTTGCTCGCGCACAGCAGACGCTCTCTCCCGGCGACCGCCTGTGGGTCCGCGGCGGAACCTACAACTTCACCGCCGGGCTTAACAGCTGCGCCAGCCAGACGGATATCGTGAACGCTATTACCCTGAATAAGAGTGGGACTTCGGGTAACCGCATCGAATACGTTGCTTATACCGGCGAAACACCCGTGTTTGATTTTAGCCAGATGAAAGATGATTGCCGCGTTAAAGGATTTAACGTAGTAGCAAGCTGGGTTACCCTCAGAGGGCTGGAAATCAAAGGGGTGCCGCAAAATAACAACAAGAACCACGAATCCTGGGGCGTGTGGATTAACGGCAGCAACAACCGTTTCGAACAACTCAACATCCACCACATCATGGGGACCGGGTTGTTTTTAAAGAACGGGGCCAACAACACCGTACTTAACACCGATTCTCATCATAATTATGACCCTCTGACTTCCAATGGCGCAGGCCAGAGTGGCGACGGTTTTGGCGCGCACATTGCCGCCAATATGCCGGGCAACGTTTTTAGCGGTTGCCGCGCCTGGGCCAACTCGGATGACGGCTTTGACCTGATCAACGCCTACTCTTCGGTGACGATTGAGAACTCCTGGGCCTGGTCGCACGGTTACCTGCCGGGCACCACCACGTCGCTGCCCGCCGGTAACGGCAACGGTTTCAAAGCCGGGGGCTACGGTGCTCAGTACGTGAGTAATGCGCCGAAGCACGTCGTGCGGAACTCGGTGGCGTTCCTGAACAAAGCCGCGGGTTTCTATGCCAACCATCATCCGGTGGCGAATGATTTCTTCAACAACACTTCGTTCAAAAACACCGTCAATTACAGCATGCGGGGCATTGATGCGAGCGGTAACGCAATCGCATTGGGCACGCTGCGCAACAACATTTCCTATGCCGCTCGCTCGCAATCGCTGGCCTACACCGATGGCGCCAACATGCGCTACAACTCCTGGAACTTCAGCAACGCGATTTCCGATACTGAATTCCAGAGTGTGTCCACCACGGGCTGGGATGCGGCGCGCCAGGCTGATGGTAGTCTGCCGGTGCTGAAGCACCTGCGTCTGGCGTCAGACAGCTGGATGGTCGACAAGGGCGGCGACGTTAAGATTGCCTATAAAGGCGCTGCGCCGGATCTGGGTGCGTTTGAACTGAAATAAGCGGCGAAACCGCTGCTATCCGCGGCACTTACCGAAGGGGCTGCCGGATGACGTAACGTATGCCCGCTTTAGCGGGCATTTTTTTGCCGATAACGACGGTAATAGCGGCCGGGACGCGCTGTCTATACGTAATAATCACATTTCGTTAACCGGCATGCGTCGCTACATATCCCGTTTTCTTTGATCTGTCTTTGGGAAATTGTTGTGTACTGCTCGCATGATAAGTGGCAAAGCGTGCCTGCAATAGCGAGATCTTGTCGCCTATGGAACTGTTAAAAGCCGAGTTGAGTACCGTGCTGGGCGAGTCGCTCAGTCGTCTTGAACGCATCAGTGAACAACCCTATGCGCATTTGTATGCCTTGTATGATCGCGCGGGCAACGCTATGCCGCTGCTGGCGAAAAGCTATATCTGCCAGGGGATCGCCGGGCAAGAGGCCTACAAGCTGACCATGCTGGCCCGGGAAGGCGAAGTCAGGCTGCCGACGGTCTACGGGATGGTGATGACCCATCAGACGCCTTATAAGGAACTGCTGCTTATCGAGCGCTTGCGCGGCGTGTCGGTAGAAGCGCCGACCCGTTCGCCTCAGCGTTGGACGCTGCTGATGGATCAGATTGTCGAAAGTATGCTGACCTGGCATCGGATCGATAGCCACGGTTGCGTCGGCACGGTGGACAGCACACAGGAAAACAGTTGGCCGAACTGGTATCGCCAGCGGCTGGAAGTACTGTGGGCTACGCTGATGAACGTCAACGCCGCGCAGTTGACGCAGCAGGATCGCGCCGTGCTGTACCGTTCCCGGCAGAGCCTGCCCGCGCTGTTTGCGGATTTCGATGACAATAGTGTATTGGTACACGGCAACCTGACTTTGCGCAGCATGCTGAAAGATCCGCGCAGTGATCAACTGTTGGCGATGATCAATCCCGGTATGATGCTGTGGGCGCCGCGTGAGTACGACCTGTTCCGATTGTGTGAAGAGCCTGGCATGCCGGAACAGCTGTTTTACCACTACCAGAAGCAGGCACCGCTGGCAGAATCCTTCGTCTGCCGCCGCTGGCTGTACATTTTATGGGCCGCGGTTTCCCGCTACATCCACACCGGGCAGTTGGATCGCCCTTTATTCGACACCGCGACCCGCGAACTGCTGCCCTGGCTGGAATAGCCGATGACGCGGGCGATCCTCGCCCGCCCGCGTGCAGGCATCAGGATTCCGGCGGCGGCGTGATGCCTTTCATTTGTTGCCAGATCAGACCCAATCCTTCATACCAGGCCCGCTCGCTGTGCGACAGATAGAGTGCGGACGGAAATACCCGCTCCCACGGATTAAGCGGCGACGTGATGGCCAACTGGTTGGCCGGCGCTGGGATCGGGTGCAGCCCGCGAGCCTGGAAAAATCGGATGGCGCGCGGCAGATGGTTGGCTGACGTCACTAGCAGGAACGGCTGTTTGCCGACCAGCGCTTCGGTTCCGGCCGCTTCTTCTTCGGTATCTCGCGCCTGATCCACTAACAGGATATCCTGCGCCGGGACGCCCAGACTTTCGGCGACGCGGGCCGCGGTGCTGGCGTTGGTAACGGGATTGCCCTGCGCGGCTGCGCCGGTGAAGATCAGCCTGGCGCCGGGATTGGCGCGCCATAGCCTGATGCCTTCGGTGACGCGCGCCAGGTTGTTGTTGATCAGGTTGGCGCTGGGGGGCCAGTCCGGGTTGAAGGTGTAACCACCGCCCAGCACTACAATGTAATTCACTTTGGGGAAATCCGGCGTCCAGGCGGGGTAACGGGATTCCAGCGGCAGCAACAGCCGATCGGCCACCGGTTGCAGGCTCAGCAACAGCAACGCCAGCCAGCCTCCGGTCAGCAGGATCCGGGCGGTTTTCTGCCAACGGGAAAACCACAGCAGGGCGAGGGCAAAGCCCATCATCAGCATCAGCAACGGTAGCGGCAATAACAGGCTACCGATGTATTTTTTGACGGCAAACAGCATAAAATAGCATCCACTTTGAGTGAAAAAACACCATACGGGTTAAATTAGGGTGTTCAGACCATTTATTCTAGGCCAGCCTGTGACAGAATGTCAGGTTCAGAGAAAAACCAGTTGTTTAGGTAGTGCAGTCACCCATCATGCGGAACCGTGGAATGCAGGATCGTAATTTTAACGATATCGCTGACAAGTTTGCCCGAAACATTTATGGCACCACCAAAGGGCGGCTGCGTCAGGCGGTATTGTGGCAGGATCTGGAAATCCTGCTGACGCGCCTGCCGTCGCGACCGCTGCGCATTTTGGATGCGGGCGGCGGCGAAGGGCCGATGTCTCGCCGTCTGGCTGCGTTAGGGCATCAGGTGTTGTTGTGCGATCTGTCCGATGAGATGATTGCGCGCGCCCGAGAGGCGGCGCAGGAGCACGGAGTGGCTGATAATATGCGCTTCGTGCGGTGCGCCGCGCAGGATGTCGGCGCGCATTTGTCGCAGCCGGTGGATCTGGTGCTGTTTCACGCCGTGCTGGAGTGGGTGGCGGAGCCGCAGCAGGCGTTGCGGGCGCTGACCGACTGTCTGGCGCCGGGCGGCGCGCTGTCGCTGATGTTTTACAACCATCAGGCGCTGGTGATGCGTAATATGGTGCTGGGCAATTTCGGCTATGTAGACGCCGGCATGCCCAAGCGCAAACGCCGTTCGCTGTCGCCGGATCACCCGCTTGACCCGCCGCAGGTCTACCAGTGGCTCGATGAACTGGGGCTACAACTGAGCGGCAAGACCGGCATACGGGTGTTTCATGATTACCTGCAAAACAAGCAACAACAGATTGACGATTTTGACCTGCTGCTGGCGCTGGAACAGCGCTACTGTCGGCAGGAGCCCTTTGTTAGCCTGGGGCGCTACATTCATGTTATGGCACACAAGCATGTCATGGCACACAAGCATGCCATGGCGCACAAGCATGTCATGGCGCACAAGCCCCCTGTGAAGGATGCATTATGAGTGATTTTTCCCAGACCGTACCCGAACTGGTTGCCTGGGCGAGAAAAAATGACTTCGCCATTACGCTGCCCACCGAGCGTCTGGCGTTTTTGCTGGCTATCGCCACCCTGAACGGCGAGCGCATGGACGGCGAAATGAGCGAGGGGGAACTGGTGGACGCCTTTCGTCACGTCAGTAAGGGCTTCGAGCAGACCAACGAAACCATTCCGGTGCGCGCCAATAATGCGATCAACGATCTGGTGCGTCAGCGTCTGATCAACCGTTTTACCAGCGAACTGGCGGACGGCAACGCGATTTACCGCCTGACGCCGCTGGGGATCGGCATCACTGATTATTACATTCGTCAGCGCGAGTTTTCCGCGCTGCGCCTGTCGATGCAACTGTCGATCGTGGCGCAGGAACTGGGGCGGGCGGCGGAAGCGGCCGAAGAGGGCGGCGATGAGTTCCACTGGCACCGCAACGTGTTCGCTCCGCTCAAGTATTCGGTGGCGGAGATTTTCGACAGCATCGACCTGTCGCAGCGGGTAATGGATGAGCAGCAGCAAGGAGTGAAAGAGAATATCGCCGGGCTGCTCAATCAGGACTGGCGCGCCGCGATTTCCAGTTGCGAAAAGCTGCTGACCGAGACTTCCGATACCCTGCGGGAATTGCAGGATACGCTGGAAGCGGCGGGCGACAAGCTACAGACCAGTCTGCTGCGTATTCAGGACGCCACGCTCGGTAAGGCGGAGCTGGCGTTTGTCGACAATCTGGTCTTCGACCTGCAGGGCAAACTCGACCGCATCATTAGCTGGGGTCAGCAGAGCATCGACCTGTGGATCGGCTACGACCGCCACGTGCACAAATTCATCCGTACCGCCATCGATATGGATAAAAACCGCGTGTTTTCGCAGCGTTTGCGCCAGTCGGTACAGAGCTATTTCGAGGCGCCGTGGGCGCTGACTTACGCCAATGCCGACCGTCTGCTGGATATGCGCGACGAGGAGCTGGCGCTGCGTTCCGAAGAGGTCACCGGCGAATTGCCGCCGGACCTGGAGTATGAAGCCTTCAGCGAAATCCGCGAGCAGATCGCCGCGATGATCGAGCAGGCGCTACAGAAATACAAACAGCAACAAATACCGCTTAATCTGGGCGACGTAGTGCGGGAGTACCTGACGCAGTACCCGCGCTCGCAGCATTTCGATGTTGCCCGAATCGTGGTCGACCAGGCGGTTCGCCTGGGCGTGGCCGAAGCTGATTTCACAGGATTGCCTGCGCTGTGGCAGGCAATCAATGATTACGGAGCCAAGGTGCAGGCCCATGTCATCGATAAATATTGAACAACACGTATCCGCGCGGCTGATGACCGCGCTTTCCAACACCTTGTTTCCGGCGCTGGACAGTCAGTTGCGCGCCGGACGCCATATTGGCGTGGAAGAACTGGAAAATCACGTTTTCCTGATGGATTTTCAGGATGAGCTGGAACAGTTTTACGGCCGTTACAACGTGGAGCTGATTCGCGCGCCGGAAGGCTTTTTCTACCTGCGCCCGCGCTCCACCACGCTGATCCCGCGTTCGGTGCTGTCCGAGCTGGACATGATGGTGGGCAAGATCCTGTGCTACCTCTACCTCAGCCCGGAACGGCTGGCGCACGAGGGGATTTTCAGCCAGCAGGAGCTGTATGAGGAACTGCTGAGCCTGGCGGACGAAAACAAACTGCTGAAGCTGGTGAACCAGCGTTCCACCGGGTCGGACCTCGACCGGCAGAAACTGCAGGAAAAAGTCCGCACCTCGCTCAACCGGTTACGCCGTCTCGGCATGATTTATTTCATGGGGGCCGACAGCAGCAAATTCCGCATTACCGAGGCGGTGTTCCGCTTCGGCGCCGATGTGCGCAGCGGCGACGATCCGCGTGAAGCGCAACTGCGGATGATTCGCGACGGCGAAGCCATGCCGGTTGATGGCAGCCTATCGCTGGACGATAGCGAGGACGGCGACGGCGCCGGCGATAACGCTTCCAGTGATGATCAACGTGCTGAGGATGAACAGGAATGATTGAACGCGGTAAATTTCGCTCACTGACGCTGGTTAACTGGAACGGTTTCTTTGCCCGCACCTTTGATCTGGACGAACTGGTTACCACCCTGTCCGGGGGCAACGGCGCCGGGAAATCCACCACTATGGCGGCGTTTATCACCGCGCTGATCCCGGACCTGACGCTGCTGCACTTCCGTAATACCACGGAAGCGGGCGCCACCAGCGGTTCCCGCGACAAGGGGCTGCACGGCAAGCTGCGCGCCGGCGTCTGTTACTCGGTGCTGGACGTGGTCAACTCCCGCCATCAGCGTGTGCTGGTCGGGGTTCGGTTGCAGCAGGTCGCCGGGCGCGACCGCAAGGTCGATATCAAACCCTTCACCATTCAGGGATTGCCGGTCGCCGTCTCGCCGACGCAAATCCTCACCCAGACGGTGGGCGAGCGTCAGGCGCGGGTCTTGTCATTGCAGGACGTGAAAGACCGGCTCGACGAGTACGAAGGCGTCCAGTTCAAGCAGTTCAACTCCATCACCGATTACCATTCGCTGATGTTTGACCTTGGCGTCGTGCCGCGTCGGCTGCGTTCGGCATCGGACCGTAGCAAGTTCTACCGCCTGATCGAAGCCTCGCTGTACGGCGGGATTTCCAGCGCCATCACCCGCTCGTTGCGCGATTACCTGTTGCCGGAAAACAGCGGGGTGCGCAAAGCCTTCCAGGATATGGAAGCCGCGCTGCGCGAAAACCGCATGACGCTGGAAGCGATTCGCGTTACCCAGTCGGACCGCGACCTGTTCAAGCACCTGATTTCCGAGGCCACCTCCTACGTGGCGGCGGATTACATGCGCCACGCCAACGAGCGCCGTATTCATCTGGATGGCTCGCTGGCGCTGAGACGTGAACTGTTCGCCAGCCGCAAGCAGTTGATTACCGAGCAGACCCGTCATGTGGAAATGGCGCGTGAGCTGCAAGAGCAAAGCGGCGCCGAAAGCGATCTGGAAACCGATTATCAGGCCGCCAGCGATCACCTCAATCTGGTGCAGACCGCGATGCGTCAGCAGGAGAAGATCGAGCGTTACAACGCCGATCTGGAAGAGCTGAGCTACCGACTGGAAGAGCAAAACGAGGTGGTGGAAGAGGCGCGCGATCAACTGGAAGAGAGCGAAGCCCGCGCTGATGCCGCTGAGCAGGAAGTGGACGAACTGAAAAGCCAACTGGCCGACTACCAGCAGGCGCTGGACGTGCAGCAGACGCGCGCCATTCAGTACAACCAGGCGCAGCAGGCGCTGGAGCGCGCCCGCAGCCTGTGCCAGGTGCCGGAACTGACGCCGGACAACGCCGATGAATGGCTAGACAGCTTCCAGGCCAAAGAGCAGGAAGCCACCGAACTGCTGTTGATGCTGGAGCAGAAACTGAGCGTGGCGGACGCCGCCAACAGCCAGTTCGAACAGGCGTACCAACTGGTGTGCCGCATTGCCGGCAGCATCAGCCGCAGCGAAGCCTGGGACGTGGCCCGCGACCTGCTGCGCGACAGTTCTTCCCAGCGTTATCTGGCCGAGCAGGTGCAGCCGCTGCGCATGCGGCTGTCGGAGCTGGAGCAACGCCAGCGCGAGCAGCAGGACGCCGAGCGTCTGTTGCAGGAGTTCGTTAAGCGCAGCGGTCAGGACTACCAGCCGGAAGATCTCGACGACCTGCAGCAGGAGCTGGAAGCCCGTATCGAAGACCTGTCCGTCCGCGTGTCGGAAGCCGGCGAGCACCGTCTGGCGCTGCGTCAGGAACTGGAACAAATTCAACAGCGTATCACGCAGCTGACCGCCCGCGCGCCGGTATGGCTGGCGGCGCAGGAAGCCCTGACCCAGCTTGGCGAGCAGAGCGGCGAAAACTTTGCCGACAGTCAGCAGGTCACCGAATTCATGCAGCAACTGCTGGAGCGTGAACGTGAAACCACGGTGGAGCGCGACAGCGTGGCGGTGCGCAAGCAGCAGGTGGATGCGCAGATTGAGCGCCTGAGCCAGCCGGGCGGTTCCGAAGATCCGCGCCTTAACGCGCTGGCGGAACGGTTTGGCGGGGTGCTGTTATCCGAAATTTATGACGACGTCACGCTGGATGACGCGCCGTACTTCTCCGCACTATACGGCCCGGCGCGTCATGCCATTGTGGTGGCGGATCTGTCGCTGGTGCGCGAACAGCTGGCCGGCCTGGACGATTGCCCGGAAGATCTCTACCTGATCGAAGGGGATCCGCAATCGTTCGACGACAGCGTGTTCGAAGCGGAAGAGCTGGAAAAAGCGGTGGTGGTGAAAATCGCCGAGCGCCAGTGGCGCTATTCGCGCTTCCCTGAGGTGCCGTTGTTCGGCCGCGCCGCACGCGAGCAGCGGCTGGAGGGGTTGCGTGAAGAGCGCGAGCAACTGGCCGAGCAGTACGCCACGCTGTCGTTTGACGTGCAGAAGATTCAGCGCCTGCATCAGGCGTTCAGCCGCTTTATCGGCAGCCACCTGGCGGTGGTGTTCGAATCGGATCCGGAAGCGGAGATGCGTCAGATCGGCAGCCGACGCAGCGAGCTGGAACGCGCCATCAGCAATTTCGATAACGAAAATCAGCAGCAGCGTCAGCAGTACGAACAAGCCAAAGAGCAGGCCGGCATGCTGAACCGCCTGATTCCGCGCATCAGTCTGCTGTGCGACGACGCGCTGGCGGATCGGGTGGAAGCGCTGCGCGAAGAGCTGGACGAAGCCGAAGAGGCGGCCCGTTTCATGCAGCAGCACGGCGCGTCGCTGGTGAAACTGGAACCGCTGGCGGCGGTGTTGCAGAACGACCCGCAACAGCATGAGCAGATGCGCGAAGATTACGCGCAGGCGCAGGCGGCGCAGCGCGCCGCCAAACAGCAGGCGTTCGCCCTGACCGAAGTGGTGCAGCGCCGCGCGCATTTCAGCTACACCGATTCGGCGGGCATGCTGAACGCCAACGCCGATCTCAACGATAAACTGCGTCAGCGGCTGGAGCAGGCGGAGCAGGAACGTACCCGCGCCCGCGAGCAACTGCGTCAGCAGCAGGCGCAACTGACCCAGTACAGCCAGTTGCAGGCGTCGCTGAAGAGCTCTTATGACGCCAAACGCGACATGCTGAAGGAGCTGACGCAGGAGCTGTCGGACATCGGCGTGCGCGCCGATGCGGACGCCGAAGCGCGCGCCCGTCAGCGCCGCGACGAACTGCACGCGGCGCTGAGCGCCAACCGTTCCCGCCGCAATCAACTGGAGAAACAGATCACCTTCTGTGAAGCGGAAATGGACGGCCTGCAGAAGAAACTGCGCAAGCTGGAGCGAGATTACCACGTGATGCGTGAGCAGGTGGTGACCGCCAAAGCGGGCTGGTGTGCGGTGATGCGGCTGGTGAAAGACAACGGCGTCGAACGCCGTCTGCATCGTCGCGAACTGGCGTACATGAACGGCGACGATCTACGCTCTATGTCGGATAAGGCGCTGGGGGCGTTGCGCCAGGCGGTGGCGGACAACGAACATCTGCGCGATGTGCTGCGCATGTCGGAAGACCCGAAACGGCCGGAGCGCAAAGTACAGTTCTACATCGCGGTGTACCAGCATCTGCGCGAGCGTATCCGTCAGGATATCATCCGCACCGATGACCCGGTGGAAGCCATCGAACAGATGGAGATCGAGCTGAACCGGCTGACCGAAGAGCTGACCGCCCGCGAGAAGACGCTGGCGATCAGTTCCCGCAGCGTGGCGAACATCATCCGCAAGACCATTCAGCGCGAGCAGAACCGCATCCGCATGCTCAACCAGGGGCTGCAGGCGGTCGCGTTCGGTCAGGTGAAGAGCGTGCGGCTGAACGTCAACGTCCGTGAGACCCACACCACGCTGCTCAATGTGCTGTCCGAGCAGCAGGAACTGCATCAGGACCTGTTCAACAGTACCCGCCTGACCTTCTCCGAAGCGCTGGCGAAGCTGTATCAGCGCCTGAACCCGGAAATCGACATGGGGCAGCGCACGCCGCAGACCATCGGCGAAGAGCTGCTGGATTACCGCAACTATCTGGAGATGGAAGTGGAAGTCAACCGCGGCGCCGACGGCTGGCTGCGCGCCGAGAGCGGGGCGCTGTCCACCGGCGAGGCCATCGGTACCGGGATGTCGATTCTGGTGATGGTGGTGCAGAGCTGGGAAGAAGAATCCCGTCGCCTGCGTGGCAAGGACATTTCGCCGTGCCGTCTGCTGTTCCTCGACGAAGCGGCGCGTCTGGACGCCAAATCCATCGCCACCTTGTTCGAACTGTGCGAACGGCTGGAAATGCAGCTGATTATCGCCGCGCCGGAGAACATCAGCCCGGAAAAAGGCACCACCTACAAGCTGGTGCGAAAAGTGTTCCAGAACCACGAGCACGTGCACGTGGTCGGGCTGCGCGGATTTGGCGCCGAAACGAAAGAGAATCTGCCGACGCCGTAATCTCCTGGCGTCACTCTCCTCGGCATAACGCTCCTCTGCATAATAATGCGCCATACCGTCGGTATGGCGCATTGTCCCTCGCGATTCCCGTCTCTTCGCCGGTGCGGCATTTTCGTCTGCGCCTGCCGTGTTTTCATCCGAATGCGATTTTCCCCTTGGCAGGCGCGGCGTTTCGCCGAGTCATACCGGCCTGCGTTACGTAATTTCTCTGTGGGCGTCAGCGCGGTGATAGTGCGGCGATCGCTGTTCCTCACCGCGCTGGCAATGCTATTCCGATGTGCAGACTCATGGAGATGAACATGGTAGACAGACTGACACCCTATAAACTGGCACCGCTGGCGGATGACGCGGTAGTGTCAAATTACGTGAAGAACATCAGCAATTACGTGATGACCAACAACCCGAACGCCGAAGGGTATAACGCCCTGAACAAGTCGGGCATTCTGCTACAAACGCATGAAACGAAAAGATTTGGTCACAATGCGATTTCCGCAGGCAAAGCCATCGGCACGATTCTGATCATTTCCAACCAACTGATGAGCGGGCTGGCGACCATGAAGGCGTGGGCGAAGACGTTGAGTGACGCCGCGACGTCGGATGCAGTGAGATTTCAGAATGTCGAATGGCTGATCCATCTTCACCTGAATTCACCCTTGATGAATGACTGGGCTATCACCACCGGGGCGGCGAACCTGATCAAAGAGCTAGAGGCGCAGGGAAAAGGAACGGTAAAAATCCGTTTTGCCATTGATTGCAGCGCCTGGTTGATGAACCGGGAGCATCGGAAACTGGACGATGCCGTCGCGCCCGCCGACGCAGATTTATCGAAAGTGAAAGGCAAATTGTCGTTGCGGGAGAGTCGGTTGAAAACCATACCCTATGGGCTGCTGCGAGCGTTTGGTTTGCACAAAGCTATGTTGCTGAATAATCGCCCCCAGAATGCTGCCGACGAAGCCCGCGACCTTTACCTGATTGTCGATGTGGAGCCGGGCGAGGCGTTGGTTCCTTATTTGGATACGCCGGATAAAGAGATTAGCAGCAACCGTGCGAAGTGCTTTCTGGCAACCTGGAATATGCTGAACAGCGGTCGCAAAGTGGTCTATAACCGGTTGCAGTGGTTACCGCATTATGCCGGTAGCATGGCGTCGGAATGGTACAACATGAAATACCCTGACGGCGCGCCGATGGATAGCGTGAATGGCAAAGATATCCGAATCATCAAGAGCAATGAAACCAAGTTGAAAGTCGAGCTGGAGGTGAAAACCTGCATGGATAAACTGACCGCGTTCCTGAATACCGCTGGTGTTGCCAGCCCTTATCCTAGCGAGCCTTTGCTGGGGTTCAGCATAAAGGATTATGCGTCTCCGCAGGTGATCACGGCGATGCCGGGAACGACGGCTAAATCGAAGGTAGGAGCCGAACGGGAGTTCATTCTGGGCGGCAAGGCGGTGGCTTATGTGGAAGTGTGTGATGTCATGGGGCTCGGTGCCGGTGAAGGGCAGTCCCTGAAAGCGCATGTGGGGGGCAATAACGCGGACTATACCGCCACTCGGATTTGGACCTCCTCATGGGGAGCCTTAAAGGATATTGTCGCCAGCAAGCTGCGTCTGGAACGGGTGGAGTCCGGCGGTACGGTCAGCTATGAGGCCAAAGCGAAGATAACCGTGCAGGATCTGAAGGATATGGGTGGGGTCTATGTGGGCACAGATCCGGGAACGACCGTTATCGTTGATTTCTGAGTGACGCACGCCGTCGTCGGGGCGGTATAATATTGATAACAAACCTATTCGGGCTGAGTGATACAGCCCGATTTTTATGGCGAAATGTATCAGGACGAATAAATTGAATATCAATGCATTACCTCTGGATGCCAACATCAATGGCTGGTCGGCGATGTTGCCGCCGCGAGTAGCGAAGCCGGCGCTGCGCCAGTCGATCACCGCCGACTGGCTGGTGATTGGCGCAGGTTACGCCGGGCTGGCGTTTGCCCGCCGGATAGCGGAAAACCGCCCGCATGAGCAGGTGGTGGTGTTGGATGCCGTTGACGTCGATGACAGCGCGTCCGCGCGCAATTCCGGGTTCGCCATCGACCTGCCGCACAATATCGGCAGTTCCACCGCGGAACTGGAAAAAGCCGCCAACTATCGCCGCCTGCTGCACGCCGGGTTAGCGCAACTGGAAACGCTCATCGCTCGTTACGGCATTGATTGCGACTGGAACCGCCACGGTAAGTATCATTGTATTGTTCGTCCTGAACTGAATGGATTGCTGGAACAGTACACCCACGAATTGCAGGCGTTGTCAGAACCCTACCAGCTATTGCAGGGCGATGCGCTGGCTCGCAAGCTGGGTACGTCCTATTACCATGCGGCGATCCATACGCCAAATTGCGTGTTGCTTAACCCGGCGGCATTGGTACGGGGGCTGGTGGATAGCCTGCCCGACAACGTAACGCTGTATGAGCGCTTGCCGGCGCTGGAGATTCAGCCCGGCAAAACGGTGCGGGTGCGCACGCCTTACGGCGAGGTGCGTGCCAGGCAGTTGATGGTGGCGACTAACGGCTGCGCCCGGCAACTGCCGATGTTCTCCCGTCAGGTGGTGGGGTTGTCGACGTTTGCCACGCTTACTGAACCGCTGACGGCGGAGCAGCAACAGCGTATCGGCCAGATTGACGAGTGGGGGATGACGCCGGCCAATGCCATTGCGGGCGCCACGCTGCGCTATACCCGCGATCACCGCTTCCTGATTCGCCAGCATGTGACCTATGTGCCGAGTTACACTGTCACGTCACGCTACACCGCGGAGATAACGCGACGACATCAGGCGATCTTCCTGTCCCGCTTCCCGCAACTGGCCGAGGTGTCGATCGCCCATACCTGGTCCGGCATGATCAGCGTCACTCGTAATGGTGCGCCGGGTTGGGGAAAATACAGTGATAATCTGTATGCCGCCGTGGGGTGCAACGGCGCCGGCATCTCTAAGCAGACCATTGCCGGCAGCACGCTGGCGGACCTGGCGACCGGCGTCGATAATCCGCTGATTGCCGATATGCAGGCGCTAGGTCAACCCAGCTATATTCCGCCGCGTCCGTTGCTCGATATGGGCGTGCGCGGCAGTATTCTGAAAGAACGTTGGTTGGGGCGGAAGGAATAATCAGCCAGAACGCCGCTACGGATGGCGGCGGATCAAACCAGAATGATATTTCCCTCCATAACGGCGTCTCTGGGGTTGAATTTTCCGGGCGTTATTTTTATCAGCCAGATTCAGGCTTTTGTATGGCGTTGTCCTGTTGTATTTGCAGCAGGATGGCCCGGTAAAGCGCTTTAACTCGCGCCAACTGGTGCGGCCCCAGCGCGGCATAATTGTTTAACCCCGGTACGGAATTGATTTCGATAATATTCCAGAGTTGCGCACCGGCATCTGTAGATAAGTCATGGCAAATAATATCAACGCCGGCGAGACGAAGCCCTAACGACTCGGTGGCGGCAATCGCCAGCGCGGCAAAACTGTGGTGAATGGCGTCGGTAATATCCACCGAGGTGCCGCCGGTGGAGAGATTGGCGTTAT
This sequence comes from Dickeya dadantii NCPPB 898, assembly GCF_000406145.1. NCBI lineage: Bacteria > Pseudomonadati > Pseudomonadota > Gammaproteobacteria > Enterobacterales > Pectobacteriaceae > Dickeya > Dickeya dadantii. Next base: position 2,202,128 of record NZ_CM001976.1, read on the forward strand.
CCAGCAGAAATGTTTTTTGCCCCGCCGGCAGAATGGTTTTCCGGTTCAGACCCAGGTCGGCCAGTTTGATATCAATGCGTGGGTCGCGTGGATCAATCTGGCTACTGGGGCGCCCGTGCAGGGGCAGAGTATGCTGCGTCGCGACCAGCAGTTGCTGGACAGTCTGGTTGCCGTCGCCATAGACCGCCAGCGGAAATCGTTCGTACGCCGAAATAACGGTGTCACCCAGCACCACCACCCGGTAATCCCGGCCTTGGCATTCCTGCTCCACCAGCAGCACATCCGTGCGGGAAAAAAGGCGGCGGCAGATGGCCGACATCGATTGCATCTCATAAACTTTCGTTACCCCAGCGCCCTGGCTCAGGTTGTTGGGTTTAACAAACACCGGGAGCCCCAGCGACCCGGCAAACTGCGCGGCGTCTTCAATGCCTCTTCGGTTCTCCCGCGCCAGTTTTTTATTGAGTGCTTTCGAAAAAAATGTTTTCCCTCGCGGTACGTTAAATCCTTTCTTTTGAAGAAGATATTTGGTGTAGAACTTGTCCTGTGCGATAGCTGAAGAGGCGGAAGGGTTAAGGTTGAGATTGGTGTTTTTAAATAGATGTGTCTTTCCGTCAGGAAATATTATTTCACCGACGAAGTTGAATTCCGGCTCGAACTCGATCTGAATGCCTAATGTGGGGGCTATTTCTGATAGCAAAGCGGAAACAAAGGGATAATTCATTTTTCATCTCGCTATACAGTGTATTTCCGATAATGACATTGTCTTAGGCGTTATTATCGCAACGAGGAGTGGGAGATGAAATGCACCGGAATAAAATCAGAGTGGTCTGAGCGAAAATAACGCGAGGTTGAAGTGGTTGGCTGATAAAAAAGACAAATAAAAGAATATCCTCGATAAAAAAATATCTTCGCCATTGTATCTTGTGATGAATGGAATAAAACGCTTGACCTTCCCGTTACTGGAAGGTGCAGTCTGCCAGTCATCACCAACCTTATTCCCGCATGATATCTGCATGGAGGAGAGACGTATGCGTCGCCGCGAGTTTATCAAATTGAGCGCTATGCTGGGAGTATCCAGTCTGCTGCCCTGGTGGAGCCGTTCCGCATGGGCCGCCGAACGGCCGGCTTTGCCGGTGCCGCCATTGCTGGCGCCGGATGCGGGCGGCAATATCACCCTGAAATTGCAGACCGGCAGCATGCGTTGGCTGCCGGGCATGGATACCGCCACCTGGGGCGTTAACGGTGGTTTTTTGGGGCCGGCGTTGCAACTGGAGCAAGGGCAGGCGGTGACCCTCAACGTCACCAATACTCTGCCTGAAACCACCACGCTGCACTGGCATGGACTGGAGATTCCAGGCGATGCCGATGGCGGCCCGCAGGCGGAGATCGCGCCGGGCAAAACCTGGACCGCGGCGTTCCGGGTAGCGCAACCAGCGGCGACGGCGTGGTTTCATCCGCATACCCACGGGGTGACCGGTCTTCAGGTAGCGATGGGGCTGGGCGGCCTGATTTTGATTCAGGACACCGCCAGCCGGGCGTTGTCGCTGCCGTCGCAGTGGGGCGTGGACGATATTCCGTTGATCCTGCAGGACAAACGTCTGGATGCGAAAGGGCAGATTGATTACCAGTTGGATGTGATGTCGGCAGCGGTCGGCTGGTTTGGCGAGGTGATGCTGACCAACGGCGCGCGCTATCCGCAGCATGCCGCGCCGCGCGGGTGGCTGCGCTTGCGGATCCTGAACGGTTGTAACGCGCGATCGCTGACGCTGGCGGCCAGCGACGGCCGAGCGCTGTATGTGATTGGCAGCGATGGCGGTCTGCTGGCGGAGCCGGTGCAAGTGAGCGCATTGAGCGTGCTGATGGGCGAGCGCTTTGAGGTATTGGTGGATGCGCGTGACGGTAAGGCGTTCGATATGGTGACGCTACCGGTTACGCAGATGGGGATGAGCGTGCCGCCGTTTGATCAGCCCGTGCCGGTATTGCGTATTCAGCCAACGCTGCAACCCGGTGCCGGCACGTTGCCGGAAACGCTGGCGGCACTGCCGGCGCTGCCGTCAACCTCGGGGCTGAAAACGCGCCAGCTACAGCTGGCGATGGATCCGCAGCTCGACATGTTGGGCATGCAGGCGCTGATGCAGCGCTATGGCATGCAGGCCATGGCAGGCATGGATATGACGGGGCACGGTGCGATGCAAGGGATGTCGCATGGCGGCGAGATGAATATGTCATCATCCGCAATGCAGCACGGCGGTATGAACATGAATCATGGCGCCATGAAGCAGGGAGGCATGAACCACGGCGGTATGAACCACCAGACAGGGCAGGCGCCGTTGGATATCCTGTCCGGCAACCGCATCAATGGCGTGGCGTTCCAGATGGGGCAGCCGATGTTTGACGTCCGACGCGGCGATGTTGAGGTGTGGAACATTTCCGGGCAAGGCGACATGATGCTGCATCCCTTTCATATTCACGGCACCCGTTTTCGCATCCTGTCGGAAAATGGCAAACCGCCCGCCGCACACCGGCGTGGCTGGAAAGACATTGTGCATGTGGAAGGATCGCACAGCGAGGTGCTGGTGCAGTTCAATCATCCGGCGCCGAAAGAGCGGGCATTTATGGCGCACTGCCATTTGCTGGAGCATGAAGACACCGGCATGATGATGTCGTTTACCGTATCCTGATACCGCCACAAAGGCGATGTCCGTGCATTAACGGCCTTTACGCGCTGGCGTCGGACATCGCTCTGGCCTGTTCTTCCTGACGTTGATCAAAGACTTCCCGCGCCTGCGCTACCTGCGGCAGGTATTCCACCGTCCAGCGGTAAAGCGCCCGAAACGGCTCTTTTAGGGTATGCCCGAGCGGCGTGATGTGGTACTCCACCGCAATCGGCGAGAAGGCCAACACCCGGCGTTCCACAATGCCGTTGCGTTCCAGCTTTCGCAGACACTGCGTCAGCGCCTTTTGCGTGATGCCTTCCAGGCTGCGCTTGATTTCGTTAAAGCGCAGCGGCTTCTCACACAGCGCGCCCAGCACCAGCACCGACCATTTATCGGCGATCTGTTCCAGCAAAAAACGGCTGGGGCAGTTGGCGTGGGAGTAAGGGGATGCGCAAGATTTCAGCATGGTGGTTTCCTGTAGGCTACCTGGTAGCATTTATGTGCCTGATTGACACCCGGTTTACATTGTATACCATCACGGATTCATGCCCAAGGAGATGAATCACATGGCCAATACTGATGTTCTGTTCCGTCCTTTTACGCTGAAAACACTGGAATTAAAAAACCGTATTGTGATGGCGCCGATGACCCGCAGCTTCGCACCTGAGGGTATTCCGGGCGATGATATTGCCGCCTATTACCGCCGCCGGGCGGAGGGCGAGGTGGGGTTGATTCTGTCGGAAGGCACCGTGGTGGATCGTCCCGGTTCGCGCAACCACCCCGGCATTCCGTTCTTCCACGGCGAACGCGCGCTGAACGGCTGGCAGAAAGTCATTAACGAGGTTCATGCCGCCGGCGGCAAAATGGGGCCGCAGATATGGCACGTCGGTTCGGCACCGTATCCCGGTGTGGAGTGGGAAGCGGATTACATCGAAAGCCCGTCCGGTTTGTTCTCGCCGGAGGTAGAGCGCGGTCATGCCATGACCGATGAAGATATTGCCGATACCATTTCCGCGTTTGGCTGCGCCGCTGCCGACGCGAAACGTCTGGGCTTTGATACGCTGGAGCTGCACGGCGCGCACGGCTACCTGATTGACCAGTTCTTCTGGGGAGGAACCAACCAGCGTGCCGATGCGTTCGGCGGCGCGACGGTCAAACAACGCGCACGGTTTGCCGCTGAGGTGGTGAAGAGCGTCCGCGAAGCGGTGGGGCCGGATTTCCCGCTGATTCTGCGCGTCAGTCAGTGGAAACAGCAGGATTACAGCGCCCGTCTGGCGCCGACTCCGCTGGCGCTGGAAGACTGGCTGGCGCCGCTGGTGTCCGCCGGTGTGGATATTCTGCACTGTTCCCAGCGTCGTTTCTGGGAACCGGAATTCCCGGATGTGGATGGCGAGAACGGCCTGAACTTCGCCGGCTGGGCGAAGAAAGTGACCGGTGCGGCCACGATCAGCGTGGGTTCCGTCGGGCTGTCGGATGAATTCTTCAGCGCCTTTGCCGGCAAAGGCTCCAACCCGGCTGGTCTCGATAAGCTGCTGGAACGCATGGCACGTGATGAGTTTGATTTGATCGCGGTGGGGCGTGCGCTGCTGACCGATCCAAACTGGGCGGCGAAAGTCCGTCAGCAGGAACTGGAAGCCCTCAAAGGGTTCGAGCCGGCGTCTCTCGGCCAGTTGGTGTAAGCATTACAAGGCCCCGGTGTGCCGGGGCCATCGTTTATGGGTTGGTTATAATATTTACGGTTATAAATATCTATAGGTTATAAACATCTATGGGTTATAAACATCTACGAGCTATAACATCCGAATCGCGGCGTTGACGACAAAGCGGCTCTCTTCGCTGATGGAGCAGTCTTCCGGAATATCCGTAGACTGACGGACGATCTGCCAGGCATCGTGCTCTTGGTCGTTCAGACACACCTCTTCCTGCATCACGTCGACCAAAAAATTCCACTGGCGAACTTTCTCGTTAACCGGCGCCAGATAATCGAAAAAACCCAGATAGTGGCGGATATAACGTAACCGCAGGCCGGTTTCTTGCTGCAATTCTCGCATCAGCGTGGCAAGCAGGTTGTGATCGCCGGGCTCGCGGCTGCCGCCGGGGATCTCCCAGTGGCCGGGCTGCACCGGATCGTTGGCGCTGCGGCGTACCAGCAGGATTCCGCCCCGGAATACTACTGCGGCAGCCATTGTCTGACGGGTAATCCCTTCCTGTTGCGCCTGAAATTCAAACTGACACAACATCCTGGTGTAGGTGCTGTCCTGGGGTGAAAACAAAAACATGCTGTATACCTGCACTGGGGTGAATAGGGTATGTCCAACCGGGCATGCTAGCGATCCGGGATGACAGTGATATTTCACATATAGAATAAATACAATAGAAATCTTTACAAAAGTAAATATTGTTATTCGATGTGTAGGCGTTAATTGACATAAGCCCACCGGCAAGGCGGGCTAAAAGGCGCGTTTGAGCATGCGATCAGCGCGGTAAAGCAGGTTAACGCACGTTAGGGACGCGAATATTGCCGTCGCGACACTGGGTTTTTACCGCTTTACCGCAGGATTGGGCGTTCAGGTTTTTGTCCATACAGACGCGGATTTCAGACAGTTCCGGGCCGCTGCAAATCGCGACGATACTCCCTTGCGCAAGCGTGGGGTTGCTCTGATGAAACGCGGTCAGAATCCGCTGCGCCGTCAGTTGTAACGGTTTGGTCGGTGCCTGGAAACTGGCCGGAATCTTCACCTTGGTCAACGCATTATCTGCCGCTTGCAGGTAACCGTTCGCTCCCAGTCCGCTACAGGTGCCGTGCTTGCTCCATTCGTGGGTGAGCAGGGCATCGGTGGGGAACAGGGTATTACCGTATTTGCGCTCCTGCGCGGTGAGTGCGGTAATCGGCGGGCAGTCCTGCGGCCAACCGCCGTTGGCATATTGCGGCCATAACCCGTGCAACACAAAGCCATACCCTTTGGTGCATTGCTCGTTATTGGCGTGGGTCAGGCAAAAGGTGGGCGACCAGGATAAGGTCAGCAGGTAGTAATCAAATACGCCTGCCTGACCTTTAGCCTGAACGGTGGGACTGGATATGATGCCGACAGCCAGCATCAATCCGGCCAGCAACGAACCAATTTTCTTCATAACCCTCTCCTGTCGTATATCTCTGTGTGTCAGGCACGCATTATCGTGCCCAATTTATGTTGATGAGCGCATCCGGATGCTACAGGCGCAGCCGGACAGCGGATAAATAATCAATAAACCCTTGCCATTGACCTTATTTTTTAAGATCGAAAATGGAGAATAAATAGCCGGAAACCTGCGCGATAATCGAGAGCAGGTGTAATAGTGTATGAAGATAAAAACGCGAAATGTCAATTTTCAGAAAAGTATTTATTAAAAAAGTCTATAAAATAAATGGGTTGGTGCGTTATGAATGTCAGGTCGGATTTATCGTTGGTGGTGATTCTAAAAAAAGAAAGACGCTTAATAATCGAGATGAAATAAATAAGTTCGACAAGTAATTCCTGGCCTAATTATTTTTTGATGTCGCAGTGTTAAGGGGAAAAAGTGTAGGGGATAAAAGTTTATGGGAAAAAGCGTGTGGAAAAAATGTGCGCGGTGTGTGCGCACATGAATAACCATCAGTCGTGCTGTTCCGCCGCCAGCGGCGCTTTTACCGCCGATCGCTCGGCAACACGCGCCATACAGGTGTTGAGCGCGTTCAGATCGACCAGAGCGATGCCGACGTAACCAGTCCATCGCGTCACGGTGAGCGGCGAACTATCACACTCGCTGAAAATTTATAAAAATTCAATGAATTGGCATTAGCGCTTCGTGCCATCGAACGGCAGGCAGCGATGCAGCGCGACGTATTGCACCAGCATGATGGTTTTAGCGTCCATGATCGTGCCATCGTCAATCGCCGCCAGTGCCTGCGGCAGGCTCATTTCCAGCGTTTCCACGTCTTCGCCTTCGTCTTCCACGCCGCCGCCCGTGCCAATGCGCGAGTGGTCGTCGTACTCGCCCAGAAAGAAATAGAGTTTTTCCGTAACCGAACCGGGGCTCATGTACGACTCCATCACCTTGCGGACATTGAATACCCGGTAGCCGGTTTCTTCCTCCGCTTCGGCACGAATGCGCACCTCGGGTTCTGCGTGGTCGAGCAGCCCGGCTGCGGCTTCAATCAACATCCCGTCGTGGCCGTTGACGAATACCGGAAAGCGAAACTGGCGGGTCAGCAGCAGCGTCTGTTTTTGGCGATGATAGAGCAGGATGACGGCGCCGTTGCCGCGATCGTAGGTTTCCCGGCTCTGCCGCTGCCAGGTGCCGTCACGGCGTAGAAAGTCAAAGGTGGTTTTTTTCAGCAGGTACCAGTCGTTAGCCAGTACAACGCTGTCGATAATGCGTATCCGCTCTCTGGTGGTGAGCATCATGACTCTCCTGAACAAGGTGTGAGCGGTTATCCTAACGTAATATTTCGTGCATCCTCAAGTGTAATCATGCATATTCGTGCATTATGGTGCGACTAAAAAGACTGAAATAACAACAAAACGTGCAAAGTCAGGCATTATCAGGTAGAACAGGGTATAAATGACTTAGCTGGAGAACACCATGCTGACCACGCAGCGTAAACAGCGGATTCTGGAACAACTGGCGGCCGAAGGGCAGGTGCTGGCGAAACAATTGAGCGAGGCGTTTGGCGTATCGGAAGATACCATCCGGCGTGATTTGCGGGAGCTGGCCAGCGAGGGCCGCTTGCAGCGGGTACATGGCGGCGCGCTGCCCGCCTCCGGTACGGTGGTCAGCTTTGACGCGCGCAGCCGCATGGCGATAGGCGCCAAGCATCAACTGGCGCAGGCCGCGGCCTCCCTGATCCTGCCGGGGCAGGTAGTGATGATTGACGGCGGCACCACCAGCGGCGAGCTGGTGAAATGTCTGCCGCTTACGCTTGCCGCCACGGTGGTGACCCATAGCCCCAGTGTGGCGGTGGCGCTGGTCAATCATCCCGGCATTGAGGTGGTGTTGATTGGCGGGCGGCTCTACAAACACTCGCTGGTGGCGGTGGGGGCCGCCGCGGTGGAAGCGTTGGCGACGATTCGGGCCGACGTATTTTTCATGGGAGTGACCGGCGTGCATCCGCAGGCGGGGTTCAGCACCGGCGATCTGGAAGAGGCGTATATCAAGCGGGCGCTGGCGGCACGTGCGGCGGAAACCGTCGTCATGGCGACGCAGGATAAGCTGAATGTGGCCTCCCGCTATGCGATTGGCGAATTAGCCATGACCAGCACGCTGATTGTGGAATCCACCGTCCCTGATGAGATTACCGCGCCTTTTGCACAGGCCGGGTTAAGTCTTATTCGGGCTTAGACGCGGCAATAATTAGACTCGGCAATAAGACGTGTCGCCGTCATTCCTCCTGGCGTGGTTCACGCGGGAGATAACGTGCAAAAACGTGCATAAGGCGGATTATGCGCGAGTCCAAACGCCGACTATCGCTGCTCAGGTAAGGGGCGCGCAGGCGCGAACCACTGAAACTCGCTCGCCAGTTGGCTGAGCGTTTCACGCACCAGACGAATCGCGCTGTCACGGATGACGGTCGGCCGGAATCCCAGTTCGATGGCGTAATCCGGCATGGACAATGGGCACGGTAAGCATCGCAGATGCGGCGCGCGGGCCGCGATGGCCTGAGCGGCGTGGGCGGGCAGCGTAGCCAGCAGGGTATCATCCTGCAACAGCCAGGGAATCGCGGCAAAATGGGTGGTGGAAACGGCAATACGCCGGCTGAGCCCCTGTTCCACCAGCTGTTCATCCACCAGCCCGATATGCCCGCCGTGAGAGATCAGCAGGTGCGGCGTCTGAATAAACCGCTCCAGCGACAGCGCGGTCACGTCACGAGCCACCAGACAGGCATAACCACCGCTGGCGACCTGTACCTTCGAGAGCGAACGGTAGCTGAAACCGCCGGCCGTCAGCGCCAGATCCAGTTCGTGGCGCAGCAGCAGGTCCGCTGCGATCTGGCTGTGGGCCTGCCGAAACACCAGCCGCAATCCCGGCGCCCGCTGTTGCAGGCGGGCAATCAGCGCCTGCCCCAGCGCCAGTTCAAAATCATCCGACAGCCCCAAAGTAACGGTGCGGCCAGCATACGCCTGCGGGTTGGGTTGCAACAGCGTCAGCGTTTCACGGCATTTGTTGAGCGCATCGCTGACCAGCGGTTGCAGCTCGTGCGCTCGCGGCGTCGGCATCAATCCCCGGCCGGTGCGCACGAACAGCGGGTCGCCGTACCACTGCTTCAGCCGTTTCAACGCCGCGCTGACGGCGGACTGGGTGATGCCGAGGCGTAACCCGGCGCGGCTGGCGCTGCCTTCCTCGTATAACGCTTCAAAGGTCTTGAGCAGGTTTAAATCCAGACTGCTGATATTTATTTCATTCATATCAATCAACAACGAAATGGGCTTCATTCAACTCAGCGGGACAGGCAGCATACCACTATCGCTGGCCTGTCGGGCCATCTCAACTGAGTGGAGAACACACAATGGCGACATCGGTGGTGGCAGCATTGCAAATCGGGAGTTCACCTGCCGGCAACGCGGCGACGCTGGAAGCGATTCTGGCATGGGAAGGGGACATTGTGCGTAGCGGCGCGACGTTGGTGGTGATGCCGGAAGCGCTATTGGGCGGATACCCGAAAGGTGAGACGTTCGGCACCTATCTGGGCTATCGCCTGCCGCAAGGGCGCGAGGCGTTTGCACAGTATTACCATCATGCCGTCGATCTGGATGGCGAAGAGTGCGCGGCGCTGGCGGCGTTGTCGGCTCGTACCGGCGCCACGCTGGTGGTGGGCGCCATTGAACGCGACGGCAACACCTTATACTGCACGGCGTTGTTTTTCACGCCGGAAGCCGGGCTGGCGGGCAAGCACCGCAAGCTGATGCCCACTGGCACCGAGCGGTTGATCTGGGGACAGGGCGATGGCTCCACCCTGACGGTGCTGGATTCGCCGGTGGGTAAAATCGGCGCGGCGATCTGTTGGGAAAACCATATGCCGCTACTGCGTATGGCGATGTACGGCAAAGGCGTACAGGTGTGGTGCGCGCCGACGGTGGACGAGCGCGACATCTGGCACGCCTCGATGCGGCATATCGCCCACGAAGGGCGCTGCTTCGTGGTTAGCGCCTGCCAGGTGCAACCGTCGCCTGCCGAGCTGGGCATTGAGGTGCCCGGCTGGGATCCGCAACGGCCACTGATCAACGGCGGCAGCCTGATCGTCGATCCGCTGGGCAACGTACTGGCCGGGCCGCTGACCGGTCAGGCCGGTTTACTGACGGCGGAAATCGACACCGACCTGCTGGCCGGCGCCCGCTACGATCTGGATGTGGTCGGCCACTACGCCCGGCCAGATGTATTTTCGCTGACGGTGGATGAGCGCGAGCGGAGGGCGGTGCGGTATAGGGGGGATTAGTCTTGTTAACCGTAAATACTACTTACTATTGCACGCGGGTAACGCACCGTGAGCGCAAACAAACTTCAGAATTTGCCTGCGCTCTAAATATCTTATGTATGCTGATGTATAAATATCGTCTATTTGGATAGGGCATACAGATACCCAAAGCATGCTTTCTGGCACATCCCCGAATACTTTTTTGCTTCTGCGAAAAGTATTGCCGCCAGAATGACCGGGCCTCTCGTTAAAGGCAGAGATAGCAAATTGATGAATTCGCTTACCAAGCGTTTGACTTGTCGTTTCGCCGATATAGATGATGGATGTGTTGTCGGAACGATAATCAGAAGGTTCAGTTTCACTTCTGGCGATCATATATACGCCGGGAAGATCTTTTCCGGCGATATCCCGTCTTTTTGTCAGGTTTATCCACGGGTGGAATTTAACTTTTCCAAACATACGAATCTCTGCTTGATGTGGCTTAAGACAAGCTGTTTTGTCGAACCCTGTCGTGGGTTCTCGTCCGCCCTATCATCGGATTAAAAACAAAAACCCCAGACTTGCGTCTGGAAAAGGCGGGTGAGGGTTGAACCGGCCCGGTCGGGATTGACTCGCGCGTGGCGCTCGCCCTGCGGGCCGCCTGCGGCGGTCCAAAACGGCAGGCCGTTTTGTCGAACCCTGTCGTGGGTTCTCGTCCGCCCCAGCACCGGTTTAAAAACAAAAACCCCAGACGGAAGTCTGGGGTTTTTGTTTTTAATCTGGCGGTGAGGGAGGGATTCGAACCCTCGATACGTTTTCACGTATACACACTTTCCAGGCGTGCTCCTTCAGCCACTCGGACACCTCACCGGTTCGTCGCCAGCAGGGGCAACGGGGCGCTACTCTAGGGAAAATCCGCTGCAGCGTCAACACACTTCTTTCATAAAAACGTGCGTTTAGCCAAACTTAGCGCAATCTGCTGCTTTACTCGCCAGTCCGTCTTGTCGGCTCGTAGTCCGGGTGTGCAACAAGACGGCGTATGTTTCACTTCTGTTAATTTGCGGTTATCGTGCCGACGCCTCGGCTGTGCCGGTGCAGGATAAATGCTATGCTGGCTTATCAATGCCGAGTCAGGAGAAACCATGTATCCCGTCGATTTACACATGCACACCGTCGCCAGTACCCACGCCTACAGCACCCTGCATGACTACGTAGCCGAAGCCAAAGCCAAACAGATCCGCCTGTTCGCCATTACCGATCACGGCCCGGATATGGCGGATGCGCCGCACTACTGGCATTTCATCAATATGCGCGTCTGGCCGCGCGTCGTGGACGGCATCGGTATCCTGCGCGGCATTGAAGCCAACATCAAGAATCTGGCGGGCGATATTGATTGCACCGGACCGATGCTGGATTGCATGGATCTGGTTATCGCCGGTTTCCACGAACCGGTGTTTCCTCCGGCGGACCGCGATACCCATACCGAAGCGATGATTGCCGCGATGGCGCAGGGCTCGGTGCATATCATCAGCCATCCCGGCAACCCGAAATTCCCGATCGATATCCGCGCCGTTGCACAAGCCGCGGCCAAATATAACGTGGCGCTGGAACTGAATAACTCGTCTTTTACCCATTCCCGTAAGGGCAGCGAGCCGAATTGTCTTGCGGTGGCTGAAGCGGTGCGCGACGCCGGCGGTTATCTGGCGCTGGGGTCGGATTCGCATATCGCCTGGTCGCTGGGTGAGTTCCCGCATTGCGAACGCATTATGCGGGACGTTGATTTTCCGCAGGATCGCGTGTTGAATGTCAGCCCGCGCCGGGTGCTGGATTTTCTGGAACTGCGCGGGAAACCCGCGATCCCGGAGTTTGCGGATTTGTGACATTGTCACCTAAGCGCGACGTCATGTCTTTTACAGGTTGATAAGATGAATGAATTTTCCGTGGTGTGCCGCATTCTCGGCACGCTGTTTAACCGCCCGCCGCAGGATCCGCTGCTGGCGCCGTTGTTTAACCTGATTGCGCAAGGCAAGCTGGCACAGCAATGGCCGCTGGCGCAGGACGAGCTGATGGCGCGCTGGCAGCGCAGCGTTGATTTGCCGGCGATGGGCGCTGATTATGAGGCATTGTTCGGCGCGCAGCCGTCGGTGCCGCCGCACCGTTCCAGTTGGGAACCGGCAGCACAAGAGGCCGAAGTGCGCGCGTTTTTGCAACAGCGCGGCATGCCGCTGGGCGACGGTCCGGTAGACCATTTCGGCGCCTTGCTGCTGGCCGCATCCTGGCTGGAAGATCAGGCGCAGGAAGATGAAACCGCCGCGCAATCAGAGTTTTTCGATCGCTATCTGCTGGCGTGGAGCGATCGTTTTCTGGGTAAGGTGGAAAGCCATGCCACCACCGCGTTTTATCGCACGCTGGCGATCATTTGCCGTGAAGCGCTGGAAGCGATGCGCGATGAACTGGCGGAAGCGGAAGACGACGAGACGGATGACGAGGCGCCTGAAGAGTGAAAAAAGGGTGGCGATTATTGCCACCCTTTTTTCCTTAATCGGTCAACATGATAACCAGTTGGCCGGGTTTCACTTCGATGCCTTTGGCCAGTTTCTTCGCCAGTGCTTCTTTGTTGCTGTGCTCCGGGTTCAGCACGTAGGCGGGCTTCTGGTCAAAGTAACTTTTCAACGACTGATTCAGGTAGGGCGTCAGCGTTTGCAGCACCGTTTGTAATTTCTCCGGCTGAACGCTGTAATCCACCAGCTCCATATCTTTCAGATAGATGGCACCCTCGTCCTTGTTGAATACCGGTTGGGCTTTGAGCGTCAGTTTCATGTCTGCCTGCTGTTTACCCAACAGCGAGCTGATATCGACCTTGGCGGTACCGCTCAGCGTCACTTTGCCGGGTTCCGCGCGGCCAATCTGGCTGGTCAGCTCGGTCAGCGTAATATGTGCATCCACCACGCCGGGAACGCCCAGTTGCTTCTGGTAGTCATTATGCTGTTGTAAATACTGATTGATTTCCTGCTCGCTCAGGCTGTATTGCGCCAACTGGTTGCAACCGCTTACCAGCAGCGTTCCCAACAGCGCCAGAGCGGCCAGTCCCGATTTTTTCATTGTTATAACCTCTTGTTTTCCATGATTCCCTCGTCGGGCGAAGGATGCCGGCAGGGTGCGTTATTCCGCTGATATCGCCAATCGGAATAGGCCTAAACACCACCGTCAGCCGGTAGTGACGGCGGCAACAAGGGTTATTGCGCCTGTTCGATCAGCAGATCGATGTCGGCGTGTTGAGACAGGGTGTCGCAGTAGGCGGCGATAGCTGCCGGGACATTGACGTCGGCGACGATAGTCAGCGAGCGCAGCAGGGCGAACAGATTGATGTCATCCAGCGACAGCGTGCCGTTGCAAGCCTGCGGTGACACAATCAGCGGCGCCAGCGCTTGCAGGTCGCCTTCCAGTTGGCCGATCAGCGCGGCCGACTGGCTGAAGTGGGTATCGAAGCTGCCGATTTGCCCCTCTTTCTTGTGAATAAAGTAGTTGCGGCCGGCGTCGGTGGCGAACTCTTCGAAATCGGCGCGAGAGAAACGCGGAATCAGCAGGCGCGGCGCGTATTCATACACGCGGCGAATCCAGGCGTCGATAGCCGGGTTGGTCGGGCCGGTCAACACCGGTTTGTCGTCCAGCTCGTCGATGTATTTCACGATATCCAGACTTTCCGGCATGTAGCTGCCGTCCTGTTTTTGCAGAATCGGCACCATTTTCTGACCGACCATCGAAATCGGCGTGGCTTCATCCTCGTTGGACAACACGCATACGTCCACCGGCAACTGTTTCAGGCCGAAAATCATGCGCGCCTTCACGCAGAAAGGACAATGTTCATAGACAAACAGTTTCATACCGGAACTCCTTGGGTTGAGCGGCGCCGTATCGGGCGCTGCCGTGATCATGATGTCGTGCGGGATTATCTATCGTCAGCGTCGGCTCGTCCATGTGCAATGTCCGTAGTAACAAATGTCCTTAGAAACACCTGTGCGCCGCAACAGCTGGAAATTGAAGATAAAAGCGGGGCGATGATAGCGCCCCGTGCGATGGTGGGGTTTAACGCGGTTGATTCAGTGCTCGTTCAGCATGGCGGGTTCGATGCGCTTCAGGTGGAACTGCCAGTACAGCGCGGCCAGGGTCAACATCCCGATGATGCCCAGCATGCACCAGGGCAAGGCCGGTTGGCCGAGCGCCTTTCCGGTATCAAACAGCCAGCCGCCGCCGCTGTAGCCGAGCGCGCCGCCGAGCGCCAGCCCCATACGGCTGAACCCCATATAGCTGCCGCGGGCGCGGGCGTCGGCCAGCGATGCCCCCAGCGTTTCCCGCGCCGGTTCGGCGATGATGGAGCCAATGTAAAACAGCCCGATCATGCCCAGCAGCCATTGCAAACTGGTGATCATGCCCATCGGAATTAGGCTCAGGGTCATGATGAACAGCCCGAACATCAGTCGTTGTTCCAGACGGAAACGTTTTTCACTCCAGCGGGCGATGGGGTAAAGCAGCGTCAGCGACAGCGCGGCTTCAATGGCGTACATCCATTTCACCGCGGACGGCGTGCCCGCCAGTTCGTTGACCATGATCGGCATCATCAATAGCACCTGTACGCCCAGCATGAAGTAACCGGTCAGCGTCAGCACGTAGACGACGAAGCGACGGTCGCGCATTACCCGCATCATTCCTTCACGAATGGGGGTGCGGATGGTGGAAATGCGGTAGGCGGGCAGCAGCAGGGCATTTAGCGCGGCCGCCAGCACGAATACCGCCGCGCCGGCCCAGCACACTACGGAAAAGTTGTACTGCATCAGCCAACTGCCGATCAGCGCGCCGATCACCGCGCCGGCGTTGTCCTGCATCATTAACAGCGAGAAGAAGCGGCTACGCTCGTGCGGACGGGTCAGCTTGATGACCATGGCGTTGCGCGGCGGCTCGAACAACGTACCGCCCAGCGCCGACAGCACGCAGGAGAGGATCAGCATCAGTGGCGTGGTGGCCAACGCCATGAACACAAAACCGGAGGCGCGCAGCAACATGCCGGTGACGATCATCGGTTTGGCACCGAAACGGTCGGCGATAGCGCCGCCGAAAATGCCAAGCCCCTGCTGGGTGAATTGTCGCAGGCCGAGCGCGATCCCGACGGTCAGCGCCGCCCAGCCCATCTGGTCGACAAAGCGAATGGAAATCAACGGGAATACCACGAAGAAACCTAATACCACCAGCATGTTATCCAACAGCAGAAAATATTTACCCAGGCTGCGGGCCTGCGTCATCAATGACATGTTTCACCACAAGGAAAGAAGAAAAGAATGCAGCCTGGCTATTCTCTCGCCGATTGCGCCGTTGCGATAGAGTACCCGGCTAATAAATTTTTTTATCGTTCAACCGTTGTCTGACGCGCAGTTTACGAAAAAAAATCAGTATGGCGTATCGATTGTGCAATAACTCGGCGGTCATGGTTTTACGCTATGGAATTTATGTGGTTATAGTAAGCGCTATTGGTGATTTATCCTTTTATGGCGTCCGCCGCGTCGGCGTTGATCGCATCAATAAAATTTCTTCATCGACAATCCGTCACCTGAGGGGGAAGGCATGTTTGGCTATCGCTCAACGACACCCAGGGTCCGTCTGACCACGGATCGGCTGGTGGTCCGTCTGGCGCATGAACGCGATGCCTGGCGTCTGGCTGAGTATTACGCGGAAAACCGTGATTTTTTGAAACCCTGGGAGCCGGTGCGCGATGCCAGCCACTGTTATCCTTCCGGCTGGCAGGCGCGGCTGAGTGTGATCTGCGATATGCACAAACAGGGTAGCGCCTACTACTTTTTGCTGCTGGACCCGGATGAAAACGAGGTGCGCGGCGTCGCCAACTTCAGCAATGTGCTGCGCGGTTCTTTTCACGCCTGCTACCTCGGCTATTCGCTGGGGCAAAAATGGCAGGGGCAAGGGATGATGTACGAGGCGTTGCAGTCGGCTCTGCGTTACATGCAGCGTCAGCAACATATGCACCGTATTATGGCTAACTATATGCCGCACAATCAGCGCAGCGGCAACCTGCTGGCCCGGCTTGGCTTCGAAAAGGAAGGCTACGCCAAAAACTACCTGTTGATTGACGGCAAGTGGCAGGACCATGTGCTGACCGCCCTGACCAATAATGAATGGACGCCGATGCGCTGAGCATGCGGGTCAATGAGGATGTGCCATGAAATATCAACTGACGCCCCGCGAAGCGCGGGTAATCGGCTGCCTGCTGGAAAAACAGGTCACTACCCCAGAGCAGTACCCGATGTCCCTGAATGGCCTGACCGCCGCCTGTAATCAGAAAACCAACCGCGAACCGGTGATGGACCTAACCGAAAACGAGGTGCAGCAAACGCTTGATCTGCTGGTTAAACGGCATTTTCTGCGTACCGTCAGCGGCTTCGGCAACCGGGTGATGAAATATGAACACCGCTTCTGCAATTCCGAATTCGGCGATCTGAAGTTCTCACCGGCCGAAGTGGCGCTGGTGACCACCTTACTGCTGCGCGGCGCGCAAACGCCGGGCGAATTGCGTACCCGGGCGGCCCGCTTATACGAGTTTGCCGATATGGACGAGCTGGAAAACGTGTTGCAGCACCTGCAACAGCGCGAAGACGGGCCATTTGTGGCGCGGCTGGCGCGGGAGCCGGGCAAGCGTGAAAGTCGGTTCATGCATCTGTTCAGCGGCGAGGCGGCGGATGTCGCGCCCGCTGAGTCAGTCGATGAACCGGCCGAAGGCGGGCTGGCCGCGCGGGTTTCCGTACTGGAAAACGACGTCGCCGAGTTGCGGGCGCAACTGGCCGCGTTGCAGGCGCGCCTTGCCTGACGGCGATCTGAATGCGGCACGTTACCGGGAGCGATAGCATGAAATCATTACGCATCGGGGTGGCTGGATTGGGCGATATCGCCCGCAAGGCCTATTTGCCGATCTTATCACAGGCTGAGCACTGGCAACTGGCGGGCGCCTGGTCGCCGGGGCAGGAACGAGCCCGGCAACTGTGCCAGCAATACCGTATCGCTTGTTTTTCCTCGCTGGCGGCGCTGAGCAGCCAGTGTGATGCGGTGTTTGTGCACAGCAGCACCGCCAGCCACTATGAGGTGGTTAAAACGCTGCTGCTGGCGGGCAAACACGTCTATGTGGATAAGCCGCTGGCGGAAACGCTGGCGCAGGCGGAAGAACTGGTGGCGCTGGCGGCCAGCCGCAATTTGTTGCTGATGGTGGGGTTCAACCGCCGTTTTGCGCCGCTTTATCAACGGCTCAGGCAACTGCGGCCGGCCCCGGACAGCCTGCGCATGGAAAAACACCGCGTCGATAATATCGGGCCGCATCCGCTGGCGTTTACCCTGCTGGATGACTATCTGCACGTGGTGGACACCGCCCTGTGGCTGGCGGAAACGCCGGACGCGCCGGCCACGCTGTGCGGCGGCCTGCTACGCTGCAACCCGCAGGGGCAGTTGATTTACGCCGAGCACCAGTTCCAGAGCGCGCAGGGGATGATCACCACCAGCATGCACCGTCAGGCCGGCAGCCAGCGTGAAAGCGTACAGCTGGTCAATGACGGCGGCTGGTATCAGGTGGATAACCTGCGCGAGTGGCGTGAAGAGCACGACGGCACGGTATCGCTGCATCCGACGCCGTCCTGGCAGAGCACGCTGGAGCAGCGCGGCTTTGTGGGCGCGGTCCGGCACTTTATCGACGCGGTGGTTGCACACACGTCGCCGTTAACCTCCGGCGATCAGGCGTTGCGTGCGCAGCGGGTGATCGAGATGTTGTTGAGAGAACGCTGAAAAAAACGGCGACCATCGGGCATCCGTGTGGCTATTGGCGGTGCAATCGACTAGGCTGTGTGCCGCGATAGTCGGTGCGGCGGCATGGTCAGGAGTCAGAACTTCTGCTGCCGATACGGGCCGTCACGGGCGGTTTGACCGTCGTGGATATGGCGGGCGAGCCGGTTTTTCCCGCCATCCCTCTCTTTCCCATAGTCAGAATAACTGATAGTCAGAACAACTGAATGAATCTACTGAAATCACTGGCTGCGGTCAGTTCCATGACCCTGCTTTCCCGTGTGCTGGGGTTCGTGCGTGACGCGATCGTCGCCCGCGTGTTCGGCGCCGGTATGGCGACCGACGCGTTTTTTGTGGCGTTCAAGCTGCCGAATCTGTTGCGGCGCATTTTTGCCGAAGGCGCGTTTTCTCAGGCGTTTGTGCCGATCCTGGCGGAATACAAGAGCCAGCAGGGCGAGGAGGCGACGCGCACCTTTCTGGCCTATGTATCCGGGATGCTGACGCTGATACTGGCGCTGGTGACGGTAGCCGGGATGCTGGCCGCGCCCTGGGTGATCATGGTGACCGCGCCGGGGTTTGCCTCGACGCCGGAACGCTTTGAGCTGACCTCGGCGCTGCTGCGGATTACCTTTCCCTATATTTTGCTGATTTCGCTGACGTCGATGGCGGGGTCGGTGCTGAATACCTGGAACCGCTTTTCGGTGCCGGCGTTTGCGCCTACGTTACTGAACATCAGCATGATTGGTTTTGCGTTGCTGGGCGCTCGCTGGTTTAACCCGCCGGTGATGGCGCTGGGCTGGGCGGTGGTCGCCGGCGGGGTGTTGCAACTGGGCTACCAACTGCCGCATCTGAAGAAAATCGGCATGCTGGTGCTGCCGCGCATCAAGTTCCGCGACCCCAGCGTCAGCCGGGTGATGAAGCTGATGGCGCCGGCGATTCTCGGCGTGTCGGTCAGCCAGATTTCACTGATCATCAACACTATTTTTGCGTCGTTCCTCAGCCAGGGGGCGGTGTCCTGGATGTACTACGCCGATCGGCTGATGGAGTTTCCGTCCGGCGTGTTGGGCGTGGCGCTGGGGACGATTCTGCTGCCGTCGCTGTCTAAAAGCGTCGCCAGCGGTAATCATCAGGAGTATTCCCGGCTGCTGGACTGGGGGCTGCGCCTCTGTTTCCTGCTGGCGTTGCCGGCTACGGTGGCGCTGGGGCTGCTGGCTAAGCCGCTAACCGTGGCATTGTTCCAGTACGGTAAATTCAGCGCGTTTGACGCCCTGATGACCCAGCGTGCGTTGGTCGCTTACTCTGTCGGGCTGATGGGGTTGATTCTGGTAAAAGTACTGGTGCCGGGTTTTTACGCCCGGCAGGATATTAAAACGCCGGTGAAAATTGGTATGGCGACGCTGGCGATGACACAGTTGATGAACCTGATATTTATCGGCCCGCTGCAACATGCCGGGCTGTCGCTGTCGATTGGTCTGGCGTCCTGTATCAATGCCGGGCTGCTGTTCTGGCAGTTGCGTCGTCAGCGCATCTTTGAACCCCAGCAGGGCTGGACGGCGTTTCTGACCAAACTGGTCATTGCGGTTATAGTCATGTCTTTGGTTCTGATCGCGTTATGCCTGTGGATGCCGCCCTGGGAGCAGGGCAACATGACCATGCGTCTGTTGCGCCTGTTGGCGGTGGTTGTCGCCGGCGCCGGCAGTTACTTCGCCATGCTGGCCTTGCTGGGCTTCCGCCCGAAGGATTTTTCCCGCCGGAGTATCTGATGCTATCCATTCAGGCACCTTGATTGCGCCTGAATGGATGGGTTTGACAGGGTATTGCGGCAGAAAAAAGCCAGTCAGTTAACTGACTGGCTTTTTTATTGCGATGAAGACGATGCGGATTACATCTTCTCGACGGTCTGGATGCCGAGCGTATTCAGGCCGGTTTTCAGCGTTTTGGCGGTCAGCAGCGCCAGTTTGAGGCGGCTTTGACGTGTGCCGTCGCTGTCGGCGTTGAGGATCGGGCAGTTTTCGTAAAAACCGGAGAACAGCCCGGCCAGATCGTACAGGTAAGCGCACATCACATGCGGCGTGCCGTCGCGAGCCACGGTGGTAACGGTTTCTTCGAACTGCAGCAGACGGGTCGCCAGCGCTTGTTCATGCTCGGCGGTCAGCGTAATCGGCTGGGTCAGGCTGGCTTCTTCCACCCCGGCACGTTTAAATATCGATGAAACGCGGGTGTAGGCATACTGCATATAGGGTGCGGTGTTGCCTTCAAACGCCAGCATGTTATCCCAGTCGAAGATATAGTCGGTGGTGCGGTTTTTCGACAGGTCGGCGTATTTGACCGCGCCCACCGACACCACCTGCGCCAGCTGTTCCAGTTCGCCGCGCTCCATCTCCGGATTTTTGCCGGCAATCAGCGTCAGCGCGCGTTCGTAGGCTTCGTCCAGTAGTTCAGACAGCTTGATGGTGCCGCCGGCGCGGGTTTTAAACGGCTTGCCGTCTTTACCCAACATCATGCCGAACATGTGGTGTTCCAGGCTGACGGATTCCGGCACGTAACCGGCTTTGCGCACGATGCTCCAGGCCTGCATCAGGTGTTGATGCTGACGGGAGTCGATATAGTACAGCACACGGCTGGCGCCCAGTTTCTCGTAACGGTACTTGGCGCAGGCGATATCGGTGGTGGTATAAAGGTAGCCGCCATCCTTTTTCTGGATGATGACGCCCATCGCTTCGCCTTCTTTGTTTTTGTACTCGTCCAGATAGACCACGATGGCGCCTTCGCTTTCCACCGCCAGCCCTTTGGCTTTCAGGTCCGCCACGATTTCCGGCAGCATGGCGTTGTAGAGGCTTTCACCCATGACGTCATTTGGCGTCAGCGACACGTTCAGGCGGTCATAGCTGCGCTGGTTCTGGACCATGGTGATATCCACCAGCTTGCGCCACATTGAACGGCAATACTCATCGCCGCTTTGCAATTTCACGACGTAGCCGCGGGCGCGTTCGGCGAAGACGGCGTCGTCATCGTAGTGTTTTTTCGCTTCACGGTAGAACGCTTCCAGATCCGCCAGTTCCAGATCGCTGGTGTTGCCGTTTTGCACATCTTCCAGATGAGCGATCAACATACCGAACTGGGTACCCCAGTCGCCAACGTGGTTGGCGCGGATAACGTTATGGCCGAGGAATTCCAGGGTACGTACGGATGCATCGCCAATGATGGTCGAGCGCAGGTTGCCGACGTGCATCTCTTTAGCCACGTTGGGAGCTGAGTAGTCAACGACGATAGTTTGCGGCTCAACCGCAGAGACGCCCAGTTTCGGGGCGGTCAGCGCGTGTTCCAACTGGCCGGATAGCCATTGGGGGTCGAGAAAAATATTGATGAAACCGGGACCGGCAATTTCCGTTTTGGCTGCAATGCCATCCAACTGCAGCGTTTGTAATACTTTCTCGGCAAGCTGGCGCGGGGCCATACCCAGTTTCTTGGCGGCCGCCATGATGCCATTTGCCTGATAATCACCAAATTGCGCTTTTGCTGACTGGCGAACCATTGCCTCGCTGTCAGCGGGCGCGCCCGCCGCAATCATTGCCTGATGGACTTTTTCTGAAAGAAGAGCCTGAATATTCACCGGTTTACCCTAAATGACGAATCAAGCCTTTCTTTATACCATATTTGGGTTGTG
Organism: Dickeya dadantii NCPPB 898; assembly: GCF_000406145.1. Lineage (NCBI taxonomy): Bacteria > Pseudomonadati > Pseudomonadota > Gammaproteobacteria > Enterobacterales > Pectobacteriaceae > Dickeya > Dickeya dadantii. The sequence goes on from NZ_CM001976.1 coordinate 2,223,690, forward strand.
TAGTCAGCAGAGCACCATGACAAGCGCCCCGGGCGGGGCGTCAATAAAAATAAAACAATAAATCCGATAATGCGGCGAGATAGCTGCTGTCATTATCGATAATAAAATTTAAGGTGAAAGGCGCGGCTTTCCGGCAAGCCTGAATAGCGGAAGGGGGGTATTAATAAAAAATTTAACGTCGTTTGTGTCGACGGTCTGTGCCCAGTCGCGTGCTCTGCATCGTTTTAAAATGACGGAACAGTGAATAACCGGCAATGACAACTAGCATAGAGAAGGTTATTATCATCATGGTAAATGCCCTTTGGTGATTTACTGGAGGTTGGGTAGTTTCGAAGTTATCCGTTTTTTGTTTATTTCTCAATGTTACAGAGAATATTTAAGAATACTCTCATCGGGTTTTTAAATTCATTAAAAATCAAGGAATTGTAATTTTTATTATATCTCTGTCATTTTGTTAATAGTAATTGTTGATATTATTCTTTGATTGAAATGAAGTTTGTCTATTGTTGCAAATAATGGCATGAAAAGACAAGAAAGTCGGGCTAATGACAGCATGGTATGATACCAAAGTCGCAAAAAGATGGAGGTTATTTCTGCCTATGTTAAATTAGAGTGGATAAACTATTTATTCGGGTTAATGAGGAAATAATGACCGCTTTGTTACCGTCGACGCTTCCCCCCTCCTTAATGAATGACCTTTCCCGTTTTGAAACTGAACTTCAGCAACTCGCGCGGCAGCTCGAACTTGACCTTGCCGCATTTGAAGCCGACCACATTTCTCTGCGCTGCCATCAGAACAGTACGGCGGAGCAATGGCGTACGGCGCTGCTGACCTGTGGTTCTTTGCTGTCGGAAAACATGATCAACGGCCGGCCTATCTGTCTATTTACTCTTCATCAACCGTTAACGGTGGGGCCGTGGCGGATTGACTGTGTGGAACTGCCGTGGCCGGGTAGTAAACATTATCCGCATGAAGGGTGGGAACACGTGGAACTGGTTTTGCCCGGTGATCCGACTACCTTGCATCCCCGTGCGCTGGCCTGCCTGCCGGACGCGGCCCTGACCGCACCCGGTATTAAACTGAAATTCAACCATCCGCAGGGTGAGCATGAACGCCTGCCCAATCCGACGCTGGCGGTGACTAACGGGCGGGTCACGCTGAAATTTCATCCCTATCGCATTCAGGAGATCGTGGCCAGCGAACAGTCGGCCGGTCAGTAAGTTACTCGCTGCTTGTAAATTGTGTGGCGTGTCATATTCCTCGCTCAAATCCTGTCGCCAGTGTGACACGCCTCTCTCCGTCGCTGGCGAGGGGATGCCAGTATTAGGCCTGTATTGCGCCGGCATATCGTGATGCGCGGGCAATTATTTCGGAAATGCGTTGTTTTTCCGGTTTCGTTATTTTTGGGCAAGGGAGGGAGGTATGACAATGCTGGAGGTCTGCTGTTATAGCCTGGATTGCGCATTGACGGCGCAGCAGGCGGGGGCGGATCGGGTAGAACTCTGCGCTGCGCAACGTGAGGGCGGTCTGACGCCTGGCTATGGCGTATTGCGGCAGGCGCGGGAAACGCTGACTATTCCGGTGCACCCGATGGTGCGGCCGCGTGGCGGTGACTTTTGTTACAGTCATCATGAGTTTACGGCGATGCTGTATGACATCGATCAGATCAGGTCGATGGGGTTTCCGGGGTTGGTGGTGGGGATTCTGGATGAGGAAGGACACATTGACATGGCGCGTATGCGGCAGATTATGGCGCGGTGCGAAGGGCTGGCGGTCACATTCCATCGTGCGTTCGACATGTGCCTGAACCCGCGTCTGGCGCTGAATCAACTGGCTGATTTGGGCGTCGCCCGCGTGCTGACGTCCGGCCAGCAGCAAAGCGCCGAAAATGGGTTAACGTTGTTACGGGAACTTAATGCGGCCGGTTGTGGTCCTATCATTATGGCAGGGGCAGGCGTACGACTGACTAACCTGCATAAATTCCGCGCCTGTGGTATTCAGGAGTTGCACACCTCGGCAGGCCAATGGTTGCCGTCGCCGATGCGTTATCGCAAATTGGGCGTTACGCTCTGTTCCGAAACTGAAATGGATGAATTCCAGCACTACTGTGTTGATGGTGATGTTGTGGCGGCCATGAAAAATGCCTTGAGCCCGGAAACGGCTCCCTCTGCGACATCCGCCTCCTAGACCGTGCCTGCATGGGGCGTTGGCACCGTCTGGCACCCACCCGATGCCCTTTGCCGCGCAGCATTCCCCTTATCGGTCTGCTTGCGAGTACCAGGCCCCGACGCCTTGTCGGGGCTTTTTTTCTGCCATGTATTTTCTGCTATGTAACGGTGCGTCGACCGACCGCTTGATTATTCGCTGTAAGCTATAGTTATTGTGCGCCAGTTGTTGTACGTCACGGTTATTACCGGATTGAATGTGATCGCGCCCAGAAAATGTGTTGAATTGTTATGCGCTTATCTTTTATCGCTCTGAGCCGGTGGTATGCTGCCGGTTATCCCAACAGCCAAAAGGAATCCTGTTATGCGTGGAATCGTTGTGCATCATGAGCATCGCATTGGTTTCATCGTTATCCGCGATCCGGAAGATGGGTTTATCGTCGCTAAGTTGCTGGACATTTATGAAGTGGAAAGGGGAGATGCGATAACCGGCGATTTCCAGACCGTCGGCAATACGACGCTTTTTAATGAAACCAGCAGTCAGGATATTAACGTCGAGATCCAGAATACCGATATGACCGAGGATGCGGCCATTGAGCTGATCGTCAAAAATCGGAACTGATTATTGGCATTATTGGGCGGCGGCGTCGCGTCGGTCTGGTATTTTGACTAACGTGCGGCGCCGCCGTGACTTTGACGGTTACCGATCAGGGTTTGCGTGCGACCAGCACTGCCCGTAACGGTGCCGGATAGCCTTCAAGGGTTTTGCTGCGGTCGTCCGGGTCGAGAAAATCCGCCAGCGAAGCCGTGCGCATCCAGCTAGTGCGACGTTGCTCCTCCAGCGTGGTGACGCACTGGTCTACCACACGAATATCGACAAAACCGCATTTTTCCAGCCAGCGCGCGAGCGCGGCGGACGACGGCAGAAAATAGACGTTGCGCATCTGGGCATAACGCTCGCCCGGCAGTAGAACGCAGTGCTCGTCGCCCTCCACCACCAGCGTTTCCAGCACCAGTTCCCCACCGGAAACCAGTTGATTCTTGAGTTGCCACAGATGGTCGAGCGGAGAGCGCCGGTGGTACAACACGCCCATTGAAAACACGGTATCAAACGCGGCCAGTGCCGGGAGTTGCTCAATACCCAGCGGCAGCAGGTGAGCGCGCTGATCGTTGCCCAGCAGCTTGCGCACCGATTCGAACTGGCACAGGAACAGTTGCATCGGGTCGATGCCGACCGCCAGACGAGCACCGGCGCCAATCATGCGCCACAGGTGGTAACCACTGCCGCAGCCGACATCCAGAATCAACCGATCCTGCAACGGACTGAGATGCGGGAACACCCGATCCCATTTCCAGTCGGAACGCCATTCGGTATCGATGTCGACGCCATAGAGCGAAAACGGCCCCTTGCGCCAGGGCATCAGGTTGCGCAGCAGGCTCTCAATGCCCGCCTGCTGGCGGACCGACAACGGCGTATTCAGTTGGGCGGTGACGCCGTGGGCGAGATCAAGCTGCTCTGGCGTCAGCGTCGGCAGGTGCTCTACGGTATTAACCCAGTGTTTGAATTCGCCGTGCAGCGATTCCTGCTGCCATTGACTGATCTGGGCCGGAAGCGTATTGAGCCAGTGACTGAGCGGGCCTTTGGCGATCAACTGATAGAAATTGCCGAAATCGATCATGAACCGTGCTCCGCTTTCAACGCCACCAGGGAACCGAAGTTAAAACACTGAAACCACACGTCACTGTGGCTGAAGCCGGCTTCACGCAAGCGAGCCTTGTGTGTTTCCACCGAGTCGGTGAGCATGACATTTTCCAGCATGCTGCGTTTCTGGCTGATTTCCAGTTCGCTGTAGCCGTTGGCACGTTTGAAATCCAAATGCATGTTGAACAGCAATTCGCCGATCGAGGCGTCGGTAAAACTGAATTTTTCCGACAGCACCAGCGCGCCACCGGGTCGCAACCCCTGCCAGATTCGCTTTAGCAAAGCCAGTCGGCTGGCCGGCGGTACAAACTGCAGCGTGAAATTGAGCACCACCAGCGAGGCGTTTTCAATATCGGTATCCAGAATGTCCGCTTCACGAACCTCGACGGGGGTATCGGCGCGAAACGCCTCGATATGGCGGCGGCAGCGGTCCACCATGGCCGACGAATTATCGATGGCGATGATTCGGCAGCCAGGTACGCGGATATTGCGGCGCATCGACAGGGTGGCGGCGCCCAGCGAACAACCGAGATCGTAGACCTGGGTGTCCGCCTGAACAAAGCGCTCCGCCAGCATGCCGATCATGGAAATAATATTCGAATAGCCGGGAACGGATCGCTGAATCATGTCCGGAAACACTTCAGCAACGCGTTCATCAAACGTCCAGTCGCCCAGATTGGCGATGGGCGCGGAAAAAAGCATATCGCGGTTTGACATAGCAGGGAAAATGCATACAGGGAAAAACAAGGGCGCATTCTAGCAGAAAGATGGGGCAAAGATGTATGAGAGAAAGACGGTAAGGTGCAGTCCGCAGGCCTTACCGTGGATACCGGGCAGGATTAACGCAGGGTAAATACCAGATCCCAGGGCAGGTAGTAGAGGTTGAACAGAATCATTAGCAGCAATGAAACATAGGTGGCAGTCATACCGGAGCGCCGCCAGTTAAGCTCACGATGCCGCAGGCCGTAGAAGTGACATAACCGTCCGAGCAACAACATAATTCCACACAGATGAATCATCGCATTCATCGCCCCATTCATCTCCATCAGCACCAACAAGAGGCCGCCGATAGGGATGTACTCCACCGCGTTGCCATGGACGCGAATGGCGGTCTGCAATTCATAAAAACCACCGTCGCCATAGGCCACCCGGTACTGCATTCGCAGTTTCACCACATCAACCGACAATTTGACTAACAACAATGCGCTGAGCACCACATAAAGCGCGCTTACCATTTTTCACTCCATTGCCTGACCAAAAGCGGCGGAGGCTATATAGCCTGTCTGTCGCCTGTATAACGCGGAGATATTGTAGGTGAAATTGGCGGATATCAAACGCTATTAATAAGAAATTGTGATAAGAGCCGACGGCGATTTTTGCCCACGGGTTTTCAGACATGACGTCTTAAAACAGCGATGACTGCTGTGGCCAGTCCGGACAGGGCGGCAGGCCGGAAATCACCGTGCTCAGATGCGGCCATAACCGTTGCGCCAGCTCCGGCGCGCTGGCCGTACCGGCGGTGTGGATAAACAGATAGGGGGAATGCGCTTGCCACTCCGCCAGTTTGGCGAGCCAGGGCATGAACCAGCGCAGATTGTCGTCCGGGTCTTCACTGCCGATAAACCGGATCAGCGGCTCTTCGGCGGTGCGCACCACATGCAGCGGCACTTTCGGCTTTTTGCGCTGGGCATCCCGCAACGCTTCGCTAGTGGGGGCGGCATGATGCACCGGCCGGCTATCCATGATCACCCGGTTGAGTCCGCGTTGATGCAACCCTTGATTAAACTGGCGTTCTTCATCGCCTTTGGCGAAAAACAGTGGGTGGCGAACTTCTACGCCGTAACAGAACCCGTCGGGCAGCGAGGACATAAATTGCCACAGGTCGTCCAGCCGGTCTGGACCAAAGGCGGAAGGTAACTGTAACCACAGCTGGCCGAGCCGATGCTGGATTGGTTCCAGACAGCGAAAGAACTCCGTCACCGGCTGCTGGCAATGGCGCAAACCGGCCTGATGGCTGATGACCGAGGGAAATTTGAAGCAGAAACGGAAATCATCGTGGGTCATATCCCGCCAGCGCAGCACGGACTCTGCCGACGGCAACGCATAAAAGGTGGTGTTTCCCTCCACGCAGTTGAAGTAGCGGGCATAGTCCGCCAGATCGCGCAGGCCCAGCCGGTTCCAACCGGGGTGTTGCCACTGCGGTAAACCGATATACATAAATCCTTGTCCCGATAGGTTTCTCTGCGAGTGAACATCCTGAAACAGCAGGCCGCCATGACGGCTGATGTAACAGGGTTTTAGCATAATACCCCGCAATTGTGTAACCGACAGGCAAAAGCGCGGCAAAAAGCAAAAAAGAGTATGCGGGGCGGCCCGCAGACCGCTACCATCGTACTTATCGTTATGGGGAAATTCCTTTATAATGCTCCCCTTTTTTCATTGGACTGTAATCCAGAAAAACCATGCCGACCGGTTCGCAGACCCCGTGTCGCCGCCAACTGGCGCGTGAAACAGGGCACCGGCGGCGGTGTAAAAGGACATCGTAATGCGTACTGAATATTGCGGGCTGTTGAATTCGTCCCATGTGGGCCAGGAAGTAACGTTGTGCGGCTGGGTTAATCGCCGCCGCGATCTGGGTGGGTTGATTTTTATTGATATGCGTGACCGCGAAGGTCTGGTGCAGGTGTTCTTCGACCCGGATCGTCAGGATGCCTTCACTCTGGCTTCCGAATTGCGCAACGAGTTCTGCATCCAACTGACCGGGGTAGTGCGCGCCCGTCCGGACAATCAGGTCAACAAAGAGATGGCGACCGGCGCAGTGGAAGTGCTGGCGACCGCGCTGACCATCATCAATCGGGCCGAACCGCTGCCGCTGGATGCCAACCAAACCAACAGCGAAGAAGCGCGCCTTAAGTACCGTTACCTTGACCTGCGCCGTCCTGAGATGGCTCAGCGCCTGAAAACCCGCGCCCGCATCACCAGCTTTGTGCGCCGTTTCATGGACAGCCACGGCTTCCTTGATATCGAAACCCCGATGCTGACCAAAGCCACGCCGGAAGGCGCCCGCGACTATCTGGTGCCGAGCCGTGTGCACAAAGGCAAATTTTACGCGCTGCCGCAGTCGCCGCAGTTGTTCAAGCAGTTGCTGATGATGTCCGGTTTTGACCGTTATTATCAGATCGTCAAATGCTTCCGCGACGAAGACCTGCGTGCCGACCGTCAACCGGAATTTACCCAGATCGACGTGGAAACCTCCTTCATGACCGCGCCGCAGGTGCGTGAAGTGATGGAAAAACTGGTGCGCGAGCTGTGGCTGGAAATCCACGGTGTGGATCTGGGCGACTTCCCGATCATGACGTTTGCCGAAGCTATGCGTCGTTTTGGTTCCGACAAACCGGACCTGCGTAACCCGCTGGAACTGGTGGACGTGGCCGACCTGCTCAAAGATGTGGACTTCAAGGTCTTCTCCGGCCCGGCCAACGATCCGAAAGGCCGCGTTGCCGCCATTCGCGTACCGGGCGGCGCACAGCTGAGCCGTAAACAGATTGACGAATACGCTAAATTTATCGAAATCTACGGCGCCAAAGGGTTGGCTTACATCAAGGTTAATGAGAAGGCCAACGGTCTGGACGGTATCCAGAGCCCAGTCGCCAAGTTCCTGAACGACGGTATTCTGGCGGCATTGCTGGCGCGTACCGCGGCGGAAGACGGCGACATCCTGTTCTTCGGCGCCGACAGCGCCAAAGTGGTGACGGACGCGCTGGGCGCGCTGCGCCTGAAACTGGGGCGCGACCTGAAAATCACCAATGAAAACAGCTGGCAGCCGCTGTGGGTCATCGACTTCCCGATGTTCGAAGAGGACGGCGAAGGCGGCCTGGCCGCGATGCACCACCCGTTCACCGCGCCGCGCGATATGTCGCCGACAGAGTTGGAAGCCAACCCGACGGCCGCTATCGCCAACGCTTACGACATGGTGCTGAACGGCTACGAAGTCGGCGGCGGTTCGGTGCGTATCCACCGTGGCGAGATGCAACAAACGGTATTCCGTATTCTCGGCATTGACGAGCAGCAGCAGCGCGAAAAATTCGGTTTCCTGCTGGACGCCCTGAAATTCGGCACCCCGCCGCACGCCGGTCTGGCTTTCGGCCTTGACCGTCTGGTGATGCTGCTGACCGGCACCGACAATATCCGCGACGTGATCGCGTTCCCGAAAACCACAGCAGCCGCCTGCCTGATGACCGAAGCGCCGAGCTTCGCCAACCCGTCGGCACTGGAGGAACTCTCCATCGCCGTGGTCGGTAAGGGCAAAGCCGCGCAGGACGCAGAGAATCAGTAAGATGAACTATAAGCGACCCGTTTCGGTGCTGGTGGTGATTTATGCCCGGAATACCGGACGGGTGCTGATGCTTCAGCGGCGCGATGATCCGGATTTCTGGCAGTCGGTTACCGGCAGCCTGGAGGAGGATGAAAGCGCGCGATGTGCCGCACAGCGTGAAGTGAAGGAAGAAGTTAACATCGACATCGCTGCCGAGGCGCTGACGCTGGTTGACTGTCAACGCAGTGTGGAATTCGAGCTTTTTGCTCATTTGAGACGTCGCTATGCCCCTGGCGTCACGCATAACCTGGAACACTGGTTCTGCCTGGCGTTACCTGATGAGCGCCCGGTGGAGATCAGTGAACATCTGGCTTATCAGTGGCTGGGTGCGCCCGACGCGGCGCGGTTGACCAAATCCTGGAGCAACCGGCAGGCGATTGAAGAATTTGTTATTGATCCGGCCTGAACAGGCTTTTTTCGGAGATTTTTATGGCAGGTCATAGTAAGTGGGCCAACACTAAGCATCGCAAAGCAGCACAGGACGCCAAACGCGGCAAGATTTTTACCAAGATTATCCGCGAACTGGTTACCGCGGCCCGTTTGGGCGGCGGCGATCCCGGCTCCAACCCCCGCCTGCGTGCTGCCATCGATAAAGCGCTGTCCAACAACATGACGCGCGATACCCTGAACCGGGCGATTGCGCGCGGCGTGGGCGGCGATGACGACGCCAATATGGAAACCATCATTTATGAAGGTTACGGCCCGGGCGGCACCGCAGTGATGGTGGAGTGTCTGAGCGACAACCGTAACCGCACCGTGTCCGAAGTTCGTCATGCCTTTACCAAATGCGGCGGCAACCTGGGAACCGACGGTTCCGTATCCTACCTGTTCACTAAAAAAGGCGTGATTTCCTATGCGCCGGGTCTGGATGAAGATACGGTGATGGATGCGGCGCTGGAAGCCGGCGCAGACGACGTGGTGTCTTATGACGATGGCGCGATCGACGTATTCACGCCGTGGGAAAGCTTCGGTCAGGTAAAAGACGCACTGGACGCCGCTGGTCTGGTGGCCGAGTCGGCCGAAGTGTCGATGATTCCGTCCACCAAAGCGGACATGGACGCGGACACCGCACCGAAGCTGATGCGTCTTATCGACATGTTGGAAGACTGCGACGACGTGCAGGAGGTTTACCATAACGGTGAGATCTCCGACGAGGTAGCGGCACTGTTGTAATGGCTGTTTTCCTTGCTCAGCAGGAAACCGGGGGGAAACGATGAGTATTATTCTCGGCATCGACCCCGGTTCCCGCGTCACCGGTTACGGCATCGTCCGTCAGCAAGGCCGGCAGATCAGCTATTTGGGCAGCGGGTGTATCCGCACCGCGGTGGATGATCTGCCTACGCGTCTCAAGCTGATTTATGCCGGCGTCAGTGAAATCATTACCCAGTTTCAACCCGACTATTTCGCTATCGAGCAGGTTTTTATGGCTCGCAATGCCGACTCGGCGTTGAAGCTGGGGCAGGCGCGCGGCGCAGCGATAGTCGCGGCGGTAAACCAGTCGTTGCCGGTGTTTGAATACGCCGCACGGCAGGTGAAACAAACGGTGGTCGGCACCGGCGCAGCAGAAAAAAGCCAGGTGCAACACATGGTGAAAACACTGCTCAAACTGCCCGCCAGCCCGCAGGCCGACGCCGCCGACGCACTGGCGATTGCCATTACGCACTGCCATTTCAGCCAGAATTTCTCGCGTATCAGCGATGACAAACTGACGCTGGCGCGCGGGCGTATTCGCTGACTGCTTGATATCCGTTGCATGACGTGATCGTTTAATTCCGGGCGGCTTGACCAAAACCTGTCGTCAGATCGCCGCCCGATTCATCCTCTCGCTTTTCCTGAGCTACTCCTTTTCTGATGTGCATTGTTTGCTAATTCTGATTCTGGTGCTGTGGGAGATTTAGGCCTCTCAGCTGTGCAACCGTTTCCTGTTTTGATCTGGGATAACGCAGCGCCGTATGAACAATTCATAAAATCTCATACTCGCAATTTACCCGACGGTGATAGTCCGCCGGACTGATACAGAGGTATTGCATGTTGTCGATTTTATTCAGGAACAATCCACGTGCGGTGGCGATAGTGGGCTGTTTGGTCATGTTTAATATATTGGTGTGGCTGCTGGCATGGGGATTATTCCATGGACATGCCGCTCTGATGGCCACCAGTCTGCTGGCCTGGTGTTACGGCCTGCGCCATGCGGTGGATGCGGATCATATCGCCGCTATCGACAATGTCACCCGCAAAATGATGCAGGAGGGAAAGACGCCATTGGGGGTGGGTGCCTGGTTTTCGCTAGGGCATTCTTCCATTGTGATTTTAGCGTCGCTGGCGCTGGCCGCAACGGCTGCCGCATTGCAGGATGATATGGCGTGGTTTCATGAAGTCGGCGGCGTTATCGGCACATCGGTTTCCGCTGGGTTTCTGTTGCTGATGGCGCTGGTGAATCTGGTGATTCTGCGTGGTGTCTGGGTTCGTTTCCAACAGTTCAAGCAGGGAAGGCTGGAAGCGCTCAGACAGACTGATGCTGTGCCGGCCGCTGGTGTGATGGGGTGGATATTTCGCGCCACGTTTCGGCTGGTGAACAAAAGCTGGCATATGTATCTGGTTGGCCTGCTGTTTGGTCTGGGGTTTGATACCGCCACTGAAATCGGCGTATTAGGCATCTCCGCCGCGGGCGCTTCGCAGGGCATGTCGATGTGGTCGATCATGATTTTTCCGGCGCTGTTCACCTGTGGTATGGCATTGGTGGACACACTGGATAATGTGCTGATGGTCGGGGCCTACGGCTGGGCGTTTCGTAAACCTCAGCGCAAGCTCTACTACAACCTGACTATTACCGCGACGTCGGTAGTGGTGGCGGTGTTCATCGGTGGTATGGAGGCGCTCGGATTGCTGGCGGATAAACTGGATCTGCATACCGGATGGTGGGGTATGGTTGGCGCGTTCAACGAGCAACTCGGCAATGCCGGATTTTATGTCGTGACGCTGTTTGTCGCCTGCTGGGTGATCTCATTGTGTAACTATCGCTGGAAAAATTACGATGCGTTGAATAGCCCGATAGCGTAGCCGCATTTCCCGGCCGGTTTCTCTGATGAGCCGGGAGACGGCCGGCATTTTTTCTCCGGCGTTTCACGGCTTTCATGCCGGCGCCGGAGAGGGATTCCCGCTCTGCCTTATATCTGGATATGCATCCAGCTTTTCTGTATCCGCCTTCTTTTTTTGTGTTATAAGCTATACGCCACGTTTACGTCAGCCAGATTAAGGAAAACATCACGTGATAGGTCGTCTCAGAGGCATCGTACTGGAAAAACAGCCGCCACTGGTTCTGATTGAAGCCAGCGGCGTCGGATATGAAGTTCATATGCCGATGACCTGCTTTTACGAGTTGCCGGATCTCGGCCAGGAAGCGGTGATTTTTACCCACTTTGTAGTGCGTGAAGATGCTCAATTACTGTTTGGCTTCAACAACAAACAAGAGCGTTCGCTGTTCCGTGAACTGATCAAAGTGAACGGCGTGGGGCCGAAACTGGCGTTGGCGATTTTGTCCGGCATGTCGGCCCAGCAGTTCGTCAGCGCGGTGGAGCGTCAGGAAATCAACGCGCTGGTAAAATTACCGGGCGTGGGCAAGAAAACGGCGGAGCGTTTGGTCGTAGAAATGAAAGACCGCTTTAAAGGGTTGAACGGCGATCTGTTCAACGCCGCCAGCGATATTGCCTTGCCGGAAGCGGCTGGCAAGACGGAACCGGAGGCGGATCCGCAGGCTGAAGCCGAAGCGGCGCTGGTCGCCCTCGGGTATAAACCGCAGGAGGCCGGCCGGATGGTGAGCAAAGTGGCGCGGCAGGGGGCCGACTGCGAAACCCTGATCAGGGAAGCGCTGCGCGCTGCGCTGTGAGGTATGTATGATTGAAGCCGATCGTCTAATTTCACCCGGCGTCGTTGCCGACGAAGAATTGCAGGATCGCGCGATCCGGCCGAAGCTGTTGTCAGAGTACGTCGGGCAGCCGGTGGTGCGTGAGCAGATGGAGATCTTTATCGAGGCAGCCCGTAAGCGCGGCGATGCGCTCGATCATCTGCTGATTTTTGGTCCTCCGGGGTTAGGTAAAACCACGCTGGCTAATATTGTCGCCAACGAAATGGGCGTGAATCTGCGCACGACCTCTGGGCCGGTGCTGGAGAAGGCGGGCGATCTGGCGGCGCTGCTTACCAACCTTGAACCGCACGACGTGCTGTTCATCGACGAGATTCATCGGCTGTCGCCAGTGGTGGAGGAAGTGCTCTACCCGGCGATGGAAGATTACCAGTTGGATATCATGATCGGCGAAGGGCCGGCGGCGCGCTCCATCAAGCTGGATTTGCCGCCGTTTACTCTGGTGGGGGCGACAACACGCGCCGGTTCGCTGACCTCGCCGCTGCGCGACCGTTTCGGCATCGTGCAGCGGCTCGAATTCTATCAGGTCGCTGATTTGCAGCATATCGTAAAGCGTAGCGCCCAGTGCCTGGGGCTGGATATGACCGATGACGGCGCGCTGGAAGTGGCTCGCCGTTCGCGCGGTACGCCGCGTATCGCCAACCGGTTGTTACGCCGGGTTCGGGATTTCTCCGAAGTGAAATCAGACGGTGCGATTTCAGCCACGGTAGCGATTCAGGCATTGGATATGCTGGCGGTTGACTCCGAAGGGTTTGATTACATGGACCGCAAGTTACTGCTGGCGGTCATCGACAAATTCATGGGCGGCCCGGTGGGGTTGGACAATCTGGCGGCGGCGATCGGCGAAGAGCGTGAAACCATTGAAGATGTGCTGGAACCTTATCTGATTCAGCAGGGATTCTTGCAACGCACGCCGCGTGGCCGCATCGCTACACAGCACGCCTATCGCCATTTCGGTCTGACCCGCGAAGAATAGAAAAGCGGAGTCGCAGGCCGTCTTCATCGTTATCCCTCGTTATCGCCAGCCGGTCGGCTGGCGATAAGTCCTGCAAGGTTAAAATACATTTGCAGGCAGGTGGCAGGTAAAAAAACCGACAGGCTGAGTGGCCTCTTCTCTATATAACAGCATATAACAGCCTAAATACGGCTGCGTCAGGCAGCTTGTTTTTCAGCAGACTAAACATAAACAGCAGCGATGCGCATAGCACAACGGAAGGGCCGGCGGGCGTATTGGCGCCGGCTGAGAAAGCCAGTCCGCCGGTGACGGCCATAATGCCGACGCCCATCGCGTAAACGGCCATTTGCTCCGGCGTGCGGGCAAACCGACGTGCGGTGGCGGCAGGAATAATCAGCAGCGAGGTGATGATCAGCGCGCCGACAAACTTCATCGCCAGACCGATGGTCAGGGCGGTGATCAGCATTAGCAACAGTTTAGTGCGGGCGATGGCGATGCCGTCGACGTGCGCCAGCTCCGGGCTGACGGTCATGGAAAGTAGGGCGCGCCATTGCCACCCCAATACGCCGAGCACCAGCACCACGCCGGGGCCGATCAGCAATAAGTCTTCACTGGTGACCGCGAGCAGGTCGCCAAACAGGTAAGCCATCAAATCGACGCGAACATTGTTCATCAGGCTGACTACTACCAGACCCAGCGACAGCGCACTGTGCGCCATGATGCCGAGTAGGGTATCGATCGCCAGTCCGGGGCGGCGTTCCAGCCAGACCAACCCCACGGCCAATAGTAGGGTTATCGCAATCACCGCATAGAACAGGTTGATGTCCAGCAACAGTCCCAGCGCAACGCCAAGTAATGAGGCATGAGCGAGGGTATCGCCAAAATAGGACATACGGCGCCACACGACGAAAGAACCGAGCGGCCCCGCCGCCACCGCCAGACACACCCCTGCCAGCCAGCCGGGCAACAACAACTCAATCATGCGTGATTACCATCCTGTCGCTTTAAAATGATTTTTCCGTTCAGATCGTGACGGTGATTGTGATGGTGGCGGTAAATCGCCAGTTGTCCGGCGCCTCGGTGGCCGAACATAGCCAGAAATTCCGGGTGCAGCGACACCACTTCCGGGGTACCGGAGCAGCAGATGTGCTGATTGAGACACAGGACTTCATCGGTTTTTGCCATTACCAGATGCAGGTCGTGGGAGACCATCAGCACGCCGCACTGATACTCCTGCCGTAACTGGTTAATCAACTCGTAAAGTGCTAGCTGACCGTTGACGTCCACCCCTTGGGTAGGCTCATCCAGCACCAGCAACTGCGGGCGGGCGAGAATAGCTCGTGCCAGTAGAACACGCTGGGTTTCGCCGCCGGAAAGCTTTTGCATCGGTTGTTCAAGCAAATGACCCGCCTGCACGCGTTTCAATACCGGCATGATGTCCTGCTTATTGACTCCGGGGCGCAACTGCATAAAACGTTTGACGGTCAGAGGCAGGGTTGGGTCCAGGTGCAATTTTTGCGGCACGTAGCCGATGCGGATATTCGCAGCCCGAGTCAGCGTGCCGCGGGTTGGGGTCTGTAATCCCAGAACAACCCGGACCAGCGTGGATTTCCCCGCGCCGTTAGGTCCGAGCAGCGTCAGAATACGACCAGCCTGCAATGTGAGAGAAATATCATTGAGTACCGGTTTGTTGCCAAACTGCACGCCAATATTTTCCAGTGAAACCAGCGTTGACATAGAATTCTGTTTGCAGAGGGTGTGTGACGTTATAATATAACGCGTTTTTATTGATAAATCGACGGATGATTGGGTATGTTGCTAGTTACTCACTATAAATGGCTAAACACCAAATGGCTGAACACCGTACTTGCTGCCGGTACATTACTGGCGTCGTTGTCTGCCACGTCGGTTGCCTCTGCCGCCGTGGTTACCTCGATTCGCCCGCTGGCGTTTATCGCCGCGGCGATCGCTGATGGCGTTACGCCCACGGAAGTGCTGTTGCCGGATGGCGCGTCGCCGCATGATTATGCACTACGCCCGTCCGATGTACAGCGTCTTAAATCGGCAGAACTGGTGATTTGGGTTGGGCCGGAAATGGAAGCGTTTCTGCCCAAGGCGTTGCAACCGCTGCCGGCGGAACGTCAAATCGCCTTGAGCCTGCAACCGGCCGTCAAATCGCTATTGTTACGGGAGTCACATCCTGAACATGGCGCGGTGGAAAACGGTGCGCAGCATGACTCCGATCATGATAACCATGCCGACAACGGGCATGATCACGCCAATGAGCCTGAAAATCATCAGGATAGCGATGATGACGGGCATCATCACGGTGAGTTCAATATGCATATCTGGCTATCGCCGGAGATGGCGCAGGCTTCTGCCGTCGCTATTCATGCAAAATTGTTGGAACTCATGCCGCAGAATAAAGACAAACTGGATGCAAACCTGCGTAAATTCACTGAGAAACTTGCGCAGACAGATAAAAATGTTGTTAATATGCTGACGCCTGTGCGTGGCAAGGGTTACTTCGTGTTTCACGATGCCTACGGCTACTTCGAACAGCATTATGGGTTGACCCCACTGGGGCATTTTACTATCAACCCGGCTATTGCGCCCGGCGCACAGCGTTTAAACCAGATACGAACACAGTTGGTTGAGCATAAAGCGGTTTGCGTTTTTGCTGAGCCACAATTCAGGCCAGCGGTCATCAATGCTGTCGCCAGGGGAACTGACGTGCGCATCGGCGTGCTGGACCCGTTGGGAAGTGACATTGCACTGGATAAGGACAGCTATGCGCGGCTCCTGTTGCAACTGTCCGAACAGTATTTGAGCTGCCTGAAGGAAAAATAATGAGGATAGGAACAAGTGCAGCAGATAGTCCGAACTATCGCTCTGGCGTATAACAGCCTTCCCCGGCCTCACCGCGTGATGCTGGGGTCACTGACCGTCGTCACACTGGCCGCTGCGGTCTGGCGGCCGATGACATATCCCCCGGTCAATGACGCACCTGTTATCGTAAAAGACGCGGAAAGCGAAAAAAATCAAACTCAGAGCCAGGCTCTGAACCCTCCAGCCAGTGAACCCCTGGATAGCAACCCATTGCCGCCGGTAGCGGCGTCGCAGAACGCCGGATCGGCACCGACGGCGGATGTGACCGAAGCCAACAGCGAACCGTTGGATCAGCCATCCACCACCAATGGCATCATTAAAGACGAGCTGGACGACAAAGACGCTGACGACACGCATGAGTATGTGGTGTCTACCGGCGATACGCTGAGCAGTATTCTGACGCAATACGGTATTGATATGTCGGATATTGCCGCTCTGGCGGATCGTAATGCGGCGCTGCGGAATCTGAAGATCGGCCAGCAGCTGACCTGGACGCTGGATAGCGATGGCGCGCTGCAAACTCTGACCTGGCAGGTGTCGCGCCGGGAAACCCGTACCTATACCCGAAACGGCGATGCCTTCCGTGAAGAAATCGAGAACGTGGAAGGGGACTGGCAGAACAAGGTGCTGATCGGTCGTCTGGACGGCAGCTTCGCCAGTAGCGCGCAGGCTGCCGGATTGACCAGCAGCGAAGTGCGGGAAGTGATTCGTGCGCTGCAATGGCAGTTGGATTTCCGCAAACTGCGTAAAGATGACAGTTTTGCCGTGCTGATTTCCCGTGAAATACTGGATGGCCGTAGCGAACAAAGCGAGCTGCAGGGCGTTCGGTTGCGTACCGGCGGGAAAAACTACTACGCGTTCCGCGCTGAAGACGGCAAATTCTATGACCGCGAAGCTTCCGGCCTGACCCGAGGTTTCCTGCGATTCCCGACCATGAAGCAGTTCAAGGTATCCTCCAACTTCAACCCACGTCGCCTTAATCCGGTAACCGGCCGTATCGCACCGCACCGTGGCGTTGATTTCTCCATGCCGGTGGGGACGCCGGTACTGGCCGTCGGTGATGGCGAGGTTGTGGTGGCTGAGCGGGACAGTGAAGCCGGTAACTTTGTCGCTGTGCGCCACGGGCGGCAATACACCACCCGTTACATGCACATGAACCGTTTGCTGGTTAAACCGGGGCAGAAGATCAAGCGTGGCGATCGTATCGGCCTGTCCGGCAATACCGGGCGTTCCACCGGTCCGCACCTGCATTATGAACTGTGGGTCAACCAACAAGCCGTCAATCCGCTAACGGCGAAACTGCCGCGCTCCGAAGGGCTGATGGGCAAAGAGCGCCGCGATTATCTGGCGCATGTGCGAGAAGTCTTGCCTCAATTGCAACTGGACTGAGCACCGTTGCGGGTAAGTGACAGCCGGCAGTTTGCGCTGCCGGCTGTTTTTTTATTTATGTCGCACGGGCGATATCGGACCGGTGCGTGTTCAATTGCAAAACGTCGGGCAGCGATTATCATTAACCCGATTTTGTGATGAAGAGTGGTTGCATGGAACAAGAGAAAAAAGAGAAGAAAACCAACGCTGAGTTTATCCCGCAATTTACGCCGGCCTTCTTTCATCCGCGCTATTGGGCGCTGTGGCTGGTTGTGTGTGTGACGGCGTTGATTGCCTGTATTCCGGCCCGCTTGCGTGACCCGGTACTGGGCGCGTTAGGCCGACTGGTTGGGCGGTTTTCCAAAGGCGCGAGACGGCGTGCCCGCATCAATTTGCTGTTGTGTATGCCGCAACTATCGGAAAACGAACGCGAGCATATCATCGACCAGATGTTTGCGACGGCGCCGCAGGCGATGCTGATGATGGTGGAGCTGGCGATATTACCCGCCAGCCGGGCTGAGCGTCGCGTCCGCTGGCATGGCATGGAGATTGTCGATGCGCTGCGTGAACAGCAGCGTAACGTTATTTTCATGGTGCCGCACGGTTGGGCGGTAGACGTGCCCGCTATGCTGATGAGCCTGCGCGGGCAGAAAATGGCCGCCATGATACACAATCAGAAAAACCCGCTGCAGGATTATCTGTGGAATACCCTGCGCCGCCGTTTTGGCGGACGTCTGCATACCCGTAACGATGGCATTAAGCCTTTTATCGGCTCAGTGCGTGAAGGTTACTGGGGCTACTATTTGCCGGATCAGGATCATGGAGCAGAGCACAGCGAGTTCGTCGATTTTTTTGCGACCTACAAAGCCACGTTGCCCGCTGTCGGCCGACTGATGAAGGTATGTCGCGCTGAAATCGTGCCGCTATTTCCGGTATATGACGGCAAAACCTCCCAGTTGGATGTCTATATTCGTCCGCCGATGAGCGATATTAATGGCGCTGATGATCACACGATTGCCCGCCGCATGAACGAAGAAGTTGAACTTTTGGTAACGCCTAACCCGGAACAGTACACCTGGATTTTGAAACTGTTGAAAACCCGTAAGCCGGGGGAAACCGAACCCTATCTGCGTAAAGACCTGTATCCGCGCAAGAAATAGGGAACCGTAAGGCGGCCACATCAGTAAAAAAACGAAGGCGGAGCTGGAGCTCCGCTTTTTTTTGCCTGCCTCCGGCGTGGTATCGGCATAAACGCTATTCATGGCCTGCACGGCTTTTATGTGATTGAATAATCAATCCATTATTTATTCAAACATGATGAACTGCTGGCAAGAATACATAATCTGTAACAGTTAAACCTTATTTCATTTTATATCTTTCGGAACTTATAAGAATCTTTAAAAATAGTGTTGTTTAGCGATAATTCTTTCTCGGAATATTCCATATTCTTTTTGTCATTGCTTTTGATTTAATAGCCCCCGAGGTCACTGCATGTATGACTTCAACCGTTAGCCACCGTAAATACTGCGGAATAATTTATCCGCCTATTTAGTTCAGGCTAATAAAAGAATCTCTGCTAAAGGATTTTTATCATGAATCTGAAACCACTGTTTTTAGGCGTTTTACTGGCAACAACCTATGCAACTGCCAACGCAGCGACCACCACGGTGGAAAAAAGCGCAACTGACGCCACGGCAACCAGTGCGGTACCGGCATCCGCCGAATCTGCGCTGGGCAAGGCGGTGGATAAAACGAATACTGATGCGGCAACCAAGGCTGAACGTGACGTTTCAGCGGTGAAAGCGAATGTTGACGTAGAGAATGTGGCGAAGACCGAAAAAGTCGCCGCGGAAACTCCTGTGAAAGGTGAAGAAAAACCGGCGAAAAAAATGGTGAAAAAACATCATGCTGCCAGCACCAGTACAAAGGAAAAGACTAAAACCAGCACCGGGGAAAAAAAGGACGATACGACAAGTCAGCAATAGCGGTACCCAGAAAACTCGTCTGCCAGTCAGCGTACAATAAGATGAACATCGCGCGATAATAAAAGGAATAGTAGTATTCGCGTAGATGGCAATAATTAACCCGGTCGGGAATAACGAATGGATTATTGAAAAATAACCAAAGCGTTATTTCTGACCGGGAAATACGACGGCATATTCCTTTTGGAGAAAGGTTGGGTTTTATGAATCGATCACTTTTATGTCTTGCATTACTGACTGCACACATCCCTTTTTCTCAGGCTGACAGCTGTCGGGCCAATTTATCCGGTGGTCAGGACTGCCGTTATAACGATGGCTCGACATCCACCAGCCGTACCAATTTATCGGGCGGGTTCGATACCCGCTACAGCGATGGGCGGACCAGCACCAGCCGGGCTAATCTGTCCGGCGGTTATGACACCCACTTTAGTGACGGCACCTACAGCACCAGCCGCTCGAACCTGTCAGGCGGGTTGGATACCCGTTATAGCGACGGTAAAACGAGCTCCAGCCGTGCCAACCTCTCCGGCGGTTATGACGTTGATTATAGCAACGGCAAATCCAGTTCCAGCCGGGCTAATCTGTCTGGCGGGCTGGATAGTCAATAGGCGGCTCAGGCGAGTGAAGTAGGGGGCTACGCCGCAGAACAAGATAGGCGATAACAAAAAAAAGCGGGGCGCGATAACTGCGCCCCGCTTTTTAACTGAATGAACGTTCGACGAACGTTGTGATATTGCTATTTGCTACGTGATTATTCCACCCGCAGCACACGCACCGTATTGGTGGTGCCGACCGTGCCCATTACGTCACCCTGGGTCACGATAACCAGGTCGCCAGACACCAGGAAGCCCTTGTCGCGCAGCAGGATCACCGCGTCGTTAGCTGCGGCTACGCCGTCAGTGTAGCTGGTGAACTGCACCGGCGTGACGCCGCGATACAGCGCGGTCAGATTCAGCGTATGCTCGTGACGAGACATGGCGAAAATCGGCAGGCCGGAACTGATACGGGACATCATCAGCGCGGTGCGGCCGGATTCAGTCATGGCGATAATCGCAGTAACGCCGTTGAGGTGGTTAGCCGCATACATGGCGGACATGGCGATCGACTCTTCCACGTTGTCGAACTGCACGTCAAGGCGGTGTTTGGATACGTTGATGCTGGGGATCTTTTCCGCACCCAGGCAGACTTTCGCCATGGCCGCGACGGTTTCCGCCGGGTACTGGCCGGCCGCGGTTTCCGCCGAGAGCATCACCGCATCGGTGCCGTCCAGCACGGCATTGGCGACGTCCATCACTTCGGCACGGGTCGGCATCGGGTTGGTGATCATCGACTCCATCATCTGGGTCGCGGTAATTACCGCACGGTTCAGCTGGCGAGCGCGTCGAATCAGTTTTTTCTGGATACCAACCAGTTCCGGGTCGCCGATTTCCACGCCCAGATCGCCGCGAGCGACCATCACGATATCGGAGGCAAGAATGATGTCGTCCATGGCTTCATCGGTTGACACCGCTTCCGCACGCTCCACTTTGGAGACGATTTTGGCGTTGCTGCCGGCTTCGCGCGCCAGACGGCGGGCATAGTGCAGGTCTTCGCCGGTACGCGGGAATGACACCGCCAGAAAGTCCACGCCGATTTTGGCCGCGGTAATGATGTCGGCCTTGTCTTTTTCGGTCAGTGCTTCGGCAGACAGGCCACCGCCCAGTTTGTTGATGCCTTTGTTGTTGGACAGCGGACCGCCGACGGTGACTTCGGTGAACACTTTCATGTCGTCCACGGCCAGGACTTTCAACTGCACACGGCCATCATCCAGCAGCAGGATGTCGCCGGGAACCACATCGCGGGGCAGTCCTTTGTAGTCGATACCGACTTTTTCCTTGTCGCCTTCACCTTTACCAAGGCTGGCGTCCAGCAGAAACTTGTCGCCCACGTTGAGGAAAATTTTCCCTTCTTTGAAGGTGGAAACACGGATTTTGGGGCCCTGGAGGTCGCCCAGAATAGCAACGTGACGGCCAAGTTTAGCCGCAATTTCGCGAACTTTGTTGGCACGCAGAAGATGATCTTCCGGCGAGCCGTGAGAAAAGTTCAGGCGGACTACGTTTGCGCCTGCGGCAATGATCTTTTCCAGATTATTGTCGCGGTCTGTAGCCGGCCCCAGCGTGGTAACGATTTTGGTTCTTCTGAGCCGTCTGGACATGTATAACTCCGTTGACTGGTGAAACTTGTTGTAATGTGGTAACGCCGTCAGGAGAGGACATCGCATAGGAACCGTTTCTGCCGCTCTGCACTGCCGGATGCCGTGCCTGTAATTATGATTGAGTGACAGGATTTCTTCCCGTGGGCATCACCCCTTGCCACCCGATGTTATAACATAATTAGTTAAACGGGTTGCTGAATCGTTCTTCCTTATCAAATCTCGATTCGCGCAATGCTTCCTTGACCCGCTTCAAGTTATCGCGGAATTTTGCGCCGCGCCGCAGGGTAAAACCGGTGGCTAACACATCAATCAGCGTTAGCTGGGCGATACGCGACACCATCGGCATATAAACATCGGTATCTTCCGGCACCTCGACCCGCAGCGTAAGCGAGGCTTCCCGCGAAAGGGGGGAGCCGTCCGACGTAATAGCGATAACGGTGGCGTCGTTTTCCCGCGCCAGCCGCGCCATATCCACCAGACTTTTGGTGCGCCCGGTGTGCGAAATCAGCACTACGACGTCGCCTTCGCCGGAATTCATGCAACTCATGCGCTGCATGACCAGGTCATCAAAGTAAACCACCGGAATATTGAAGCGAAAAAATTTGTTCATCGCATCGTGGGCCACCGCCGCCGAGGCGCCGAAGCCGAAGAAGGAAATCTTGCGCGCCTGGGTGAGCAAATCCACCGCGCGGTTGATAGCCTGAATATCCAGGCAGGATTTCACATGTTCCAGCCCGGCCATGGTGGATTCGAAGATTTTGCTGGTGTAAGACTCCACCGAATCGTCTTCTTCCACGTTGCGATTCACATAAGGCGTGCCGTTGGCCAGACTCTGCGCCAGATGCAGTTTAAAATCGGGAAAGCCTTTGGTATCCAGCCGGCGGCAGAAGCGGTTAACCGTGGGTTCGCTGACCTCGGCCATGCCGGCGAGGGTGGCGATACTGGAGTGGATGGCTGTCTGAGGCGACGCGAGAATGACTTCCGCCACTTTTCGTTCCGATTTGCTCAGCAGTTCCAGATGACCCTGGATTTTTTCCAGCATATTCATATGACAACGACCATCTATGGTATTTTGGATTTCAGCCAAAGGTGAAATCGATGCGGATTTTGTGAAATATACTACGAGCCCGTAACGGTTGGCAGAGGTCGACACAACAAGTCATCAGCTTTTTTTGTCAGAATATGACGTGTGTCTAACTTTCAAAATAGTAACTGGCTGTCAGAAACGATGGGAAATTTCTCTTTTAGGCAGATGCCAGACCCGTTTTCTTCATCGGCACAATAGGTTCTGAGGCCTTGTAGTATCGGAATCAGCCGATAATGTGGTTTTATTACGGGTTTACTGGTTTGTGTCAAAAAGAGTACATTATTAATGTAATAAAATTACAGCGTCCTGCAATGAGGAGATTGAAAATGGCGGTAACGTCAACAGCCCAGGCGTGTGACCTGGTTATTTTCGGTGCAAAGGGCGACCTTGCGCGCCGCAAATTGCTGCCTTCACTGTATCAACTGGAAAAAGCAGGCCATATTCATCCGGAAACCCGCATTATCGGCGTGGGACGGGCGGAGTGGGACCGAGACGCCTATATCAAAGTGGTGCGCGAAGCGCTGGAAACCTTTCTCAAGGAGCCGCTCGACCCGGCATTGTGGACAACCCTGAGCAATCGGCTCGACTTTTGCAACCTTGATGTGGAAGACACCGAGGGATTCAAACGGTTGGGTACGATGCTCGATCAGCAAAATCGCACCACCATCAATTATTTCGCCATGCCGCCGAGCACCTTCGGCGCTATCTGCCGCGGTCTGGGGCAGGCCGGCCTGAACAAGGAGCCGGCACGCGTGGTGATGGAAAAACCGCTGGGCACCAATCTGGCGTCGTCACGGGTGATCAACAATCAGGTAGCGGAGTTTTTCAACGAATGTCAGGTCTACCGCATCGACCACTATCTCGGCAAGGAAACCGTGCTGAACCTGCTGGCACTGCGTTTCGCCAACTCCCTGTTCGCCAACAACTGGGATAACCGCACTATCGATCACGTGCAGATTACCGTGGCGGAAGAGGTGGGTATTGAAGGGCGCTGGGGGTATTTCGATCAGGCCGGGCAAATGCGCGACATGATCCAGAACCACCTGTTGCAGATTCTGACCATGATTGCCATGTCGCCGCCGGCGGATCTGAGCACCGATCGCATTCGTGATGAAAAGGTGAAAGTCCTGCGTTCGCTGCGCCGTATCGATCGTTCCAATGTGCATGAAGTGACGGTCCGCGGGCAGTACACCAGCGGTTTTGTGCAGGGCAAAAAAGTGCCGGGCTACCTGGAAGAAGAAGGGGCCAACAAGACCAGTAATACCGAAACCTTCGTGGCCATTCGCGTCGATATCGACGACTGGCGCTGGTCCGGCGTGCCGTTTTATCTGCGCACCGGCAAGCGTCTGCCGTCAAAATGTTCGGAAGTGGTGGTCTACTTTAAAAACCCGGCGCTTAACCTGTTCCATGATTCCTATCAGCAGTTGCCGCAGAATAAGCTGATCATCCGCCTGCAGCCGGACGAAGGGGTAGAAATTCAGATTCTGAACAAGATTCCGGGGCTGGACCACAAACATCGGTTGCAGACCACCAAGCTCGACCTGAGCTTCTCGGAAACCTTTAACCAGCAACATCTGGCGGACGCCTATGAGCGCCTGTTGCTGGAAACCATGCGTGGTATTCAGGCGCTGTTCGTGCGCCGCGACGAAGTGGAAGAAGCCTGGAAATGGGTGGATTCCATTATGGATGCCTGGGCAATGGACAATGATTCCCCCAAACCTTATCAGGCCGGGACCTGGGGGCCGGTCGCGTCCGTCGCCATGATTACCCGAGATGGGCGTTCCTGGAACGAAGTGGAATAAGCGGTTTTGCCCCGTCGGCAGGCGGGGCGAAGCCGTTAGCGTTTTTTAGCTGACGGTGCGGTCGGACGTCCGTGGGTAACCGCGGATCCCTGTGGCAGGGGCGCGCCAGATCATTAATCGATGCCCGTTGGGCATGACTGGAGATTACCCTCGATGAAAAACTGGAAAACCAGTGCGGAACAGATTCTGACAGCCGGTCCGGTTGTTCCTGTGATTGTGATTAACAAACTGGAACACGCGGTACCGATGGCGAAAGCCCTGGTAGCGGGTGGCGTGCGTGTGCTGGAGCTGACGCTGCGTACCGAGTGTGCGGTAGAGGCGATTCGCCTGATCGCGCAGGAAGTGCCGGATGCTATCGTCGGCGCCGGTACGGTCACCAACCCGCAACAGCTGGCGGAAGTGACCGCAGCCGGTGCGCAGTTTGCCATCAGCCCCGGCCTGACCGAGCCGCTGCTGAAAGCCGCAACGGAAGGCACTATTCCATTGATCCCAGGGATCAGCACCGTATCCGAACTGATGCTGGGGATGGATTACGGTTTGCGCGAGTTTAAATTTTTCCCGGCGGAAGCTAACGGCGGGGTAAAAGCGCTGCAGGCGATTGCCGGTCCGTTCGGCAAGATTCGTTTCTGCCCGACCGGTGGGATCTCACTGAAGAATTACCGCGGCTACCTGGCGCTGAAGAGCGTGCTGTGCGTCGGTGGCTCCTGGCTGGTGCCGGCCGATGCGCTGGAAAGCGGCGATTACGATCGCATCACGGCGTTGGCGCGTGAAGCTGTTGCCGGCGCGACAGCCTGATCGATGTTTTCCCTTATTCTTTCCCAAGCCCGCTTTCGCGGGCTTTTTTGTGCTCGGTAGGCGAGCCGACAAACCGCGTTGAGCCTGTTTAAGCGACATCGGTCGTCACAACAAACCGCTGTCTGGAAACCGTTGTTTGGAAACCATTGTCTGGAAACCATTGTCTGGCGTACGATTCTGGCGTTATCGGGAGAGAATTCAGGCTCATGCCGGCGCATGAGCCTGATAGGACCTCAGCCGCTCACCTTGACGGCTGACGCGGTGGTCTTCGCCAGTTGTACGGCGGCGTCCGTATTATCGGCGGTCGCCAGTGCGACGCCCATACGGCGACGCCCGCCGATGTCCGGCTTGCCGAACAGGCGAATCTGGGTATACGGCCGCAATGCCTGCTCCAGCCCCTGATAGCGCACATCGCTGCTGGTCAATTCCGGCAGGATCACCGCGGAGGCTGACGGGCCGTACTGGCGAATCGCGCCGATCGGTAGACCGAGAAACGCGCGCACATGCAGCGCAAACTCAGACAGATCCTGCGAAATGAGCGTCACCATGCCGGTATCGTGCGGGCGTGGCGAAACTTCACTGAAGATGACCTCGTCGCCGCAAATAAACAGTTCTACGCCAAACAGGCCGAAACCGCCCAACGCTTTCACCACGTTACCGGCGATCTCTTTAGCTCGCGTCAGCGCCAGCTCGCTCATCTGCTGCGGCTGCCAGGATTCGCGGTAGTCGCCATCTTCCTGACGATGGCCGATCGGCTCGCAGAAGTGCAGTCCGTCAACCGCATGGATGGTCAGTAGCGTGATTTCGAAATCGAATTTTACCAACCCTTCCACAATCACTTTTCCGCCGCCGGCCCGGCCGCCTTCCTGCGCATAGCGCCAGGCGTGGTCCAGTTGTTCCGGCGATCGGATTAGGCTCTGGCCCTTCCCCGATGAGCTCATCACCGGTTTGACGATACAGGGAAAACCCAACTCATGGGCCGCCTGACGGAACGCGGCTTCGTCAGCGGCAAAACGGTAACTGGACGTCGGCAGGCCCAGCGTTTCCGCCGCCAGCCGACGGATGCCCTCGCGGTTCATGGTCAGACGGGTGGCTTCGGCGCACGGCACTACGCGCTGCCCTTGTTGTTCCAGCGCGACCAGCATATCCGTGGCGATAGCTTCGATTTCAGGCACGATGTAATCCGGACGTTCCTGCGCCACCAGTTGTTTCAGCGCTTCGCCATCCAGCATATTGATGACGTGGCTACGGTGGGCGACTTGCATGGCCGGCGCATCGGCGTAGCGATCGACCGCGATAACCTCAATACCCAGACGCTGACACTCAATCGCCACTTCTTTTCCCAGCTCGCCGGAGCCTAGCAGCATAACGCGAGTGGCTCCGGGACGCAGGGCTGTTCCCATTGTTAACATAACCTGATACCTGATGGTGTTGTAAAAAGCTTGTAGTAAAAACGGGCAGACCGGGGGCCCGAACGTGGCCGCAGTATAAACGAAAACGTTTGCGTTTGGCATTACTCGCGTACCGGTACGCAAAATCGAGTGAAAATTCATGCAGATCTCGGCACAAGCTGGATTCCCCCGATGATTCATGACAGGCTTTGGGCATTCGCCGTCTCACCACCGTTGGCTCGCCAGTGTGGTACGGATGAGAGGCAGAGCCTGATCAATGAATGGAAAGGAGTGACGTGGATGAAAGCGCCGCAAGCCGAAAAACGCCCGCATGCAATCACGATGCATGGCGATACCCGCATCGATAATTATTATTGGCTGCGAGATGACGAACGCAACAACCCGGATGTGCTGGCCTGGCTGCAGGAAGAGAATCGCTATTGCGATCGGGTCATGGCGCCCCATGCCGCACTGCGTCAGAGCTTGTATGAGGAAATGGTGGCGCGGATCCCCGGTGAAGACGTCTCCGTACCCTATGTGAAACGCGGTTATCGTTACCAGAGCCGCTATGAGCCCGGCAAAGATTACGCCATCTATCAGCGTCAGCCGGAGCAGGAGACGGGAAGCGACGCCTGGCAGGTATTGCTGGATGGCAATCAGCGGGCGGACGGCAGCGAGTTTTACAGTTTGGGCGCGCTGGGCGTCAGCCCTGATAATCGACTGATGAGCGTGGCGGAAGATTTGCTGTCCCGTCGGCAGTATGTGGTGACGTTTCGCGACCTCGACACCGGCGAGTGGCTGGCGGATCGGCTGGAAAATGTCTCGGCCGGCAGTGAGTGGGCGGCGGACTCCCGGACTCTCTATTATGTGCGTAAAAATCCGCAGACCTTGCTGCCTTATCAGGTCTATCGCCACCGTCTGGGGGAAGATCCGCAGCAGGACGAACTGGTGTACGAAGAAACGGATGACGCGTTCTACCTTAGTCTGGATAAAACCACGTCCGAGCGTTATATCCTGATTTATCTCGACAGCACCACCAGCACGGAAATTCTGTTGCTGGACGCTGCCGATCCGCAAGCCAAACCACAGCTGTTTGTGCCGCGACGGCCGGATCACGAGTATGTGGTCGATCATTTCCGTGACGCATTCTATGTCCGGTCCAACAAAGACGGCAAAACCTTTGGTTTTTATCGTGCCCACGACGCCAGCGAGTCGACATGGGACGCGTTGATCGCCCCGCGTCAGGAACGGGTGCTGGAAGGGTTTTCGCTGTTTGACGACTGGTACGTGGTCGAAGAACGCGAACGCGGGTTGACCCACATCCGTTATATTCACTGGCAGACGGAGGCGTCCCGCCAGATTGCCTTTAGCGACCCGGCCTACGTGACCTGGCTGAGCTATAACCCGACGCCGGAGAGTACGCAATTGCGTTACGGCTATTCCTCTATGACCACGCCGATGACTATCTATGAGTTGGATATGGCAACCGGTGTTCAGGTGGCGCTCAAACAATCAGAGGTGAAAAACTTTGATGCCGGAAATTACCGGAGCGAGCGGTTGTGGGTAACGGCGCGCGATGGCGAGTCGGTGCCGGTTTCGCTGGTGTATCACAAAGACTGCGAACTGGCCCAAAGCCCGCTGCTGGTCTATGGCTACGGCGCTTATGGCAGCAGTATGGATCCGGAATTCAGCAGCAGTCGTCTTAGCCTGCTGGATCGCGGCTTCGTGTATGCGCTGGCGCATATTCGCGGCGGCGGCGAACTGGGGCAGCAATGGCATGACCAGGGGCGTCTGTCCAACAAGATGAATACCTTTACGGATTTCATTGACGTCACGCAGGCCTTGCTGGCGCGCGGCTATGGCGATTCGACCAAAACCTTCGCGATGGGCGGCAGCGCGGGCGGGTTGCTGATGGGGGCCGTGATTAATATGGCGCCGTCGCTGTTTAGCGGCGTGGTGGCGCAGGTACCGTTTGTCGACGTGCTCACCACCATGCTGGACGAGTCCATTCCGCTCACCACCGGTGAATACGACGAATGGGGTAATCCGAACCATGCGCGGGATTACCAGTACATCAAACAATACAGCCCTTATGACAGCGTGTCGGCGCAGGCGTATCCGCACCTGCTGGTGACCACTGGCTTGCATGATTCTCAGGTGCAGTACTGGGAACCGGCCAAATGGGTAGCGAAACTACGCGAACTGAAAACCGATGACCATTTGTTGCTGTTGCACACCGATATGGGGTCAGGGCATGGCGGGAAATCCGGCCGGCTGGCACAGTTTGAAGATATCGCACAGGAGTTCACCTTCCTGCTGATGGTGCTGAATCACCAGCCGGTGTTGAAATAGCGCCCTGATACCAGGCGTGTAACCTTCGCAAGCATTCTCAGAATGGATGCAGTGCCGGAATAGGGGAACAAGAGAGGTCGGTCAGCGTTTGAAACTGCGATCACCGGGTGTCGGGAGGCAGAGGGTGATCGCAGAAATGTTGCCTTGATGACAAACCGTTCAGCGGAGCAGAAGAACGGCGGCAACTCAGTTGGTTTCAGACTGTGGTTGAGCCCGTTTAGCCCGCTTTTCCGCCCGTTTCTGCGCGGCGGTTTTCAGCGGTTTTTTCTTGGCGTTTTTCTTGCTGTCCAGTCCTTTACTCATGTTGAGCCTCGCTTGGTAAAAGGTTGGTTTGCCTGTTTATTAACCTCCTGTTTGCGCAGGGATGCAAGAAAAAAAACGTTTTTTTGGCGGGCGGTCGTCGAGTTATGCATCCGGTTCAGGTAAGGCCGTATGAAACCGGAATCAGGCGGTAAACAGGCGCTACCCGGCCGTACCGGATAACGCCTCTCCGAAGCCATGTCGGAAAACAAAATTGTTATTTACTGTTGGGGTCGTAAGGCAGGGTGGAGAACTGGCGGGACATCTCCCGGTAATAGCTGACCCTTTCCCGGAAATAGGTGCGCAGGTGCGCGGGCTGCTGCTGTTCGATTTCATCCGGGATCACCGGCATGTTGTAGCGTTCGCGAAACGCCACGCCGGATGCCGCCAGATCCACATTGACCTTTTCCATTTCTTCATAAGGAAGTTCGGCCAGATTGTATCCCATGATTGCCTCCTCTCTGTTGCGCCACAAACTTAAAGCAGAAGTGTGCAATTGGCAAATTCTGTTACTGTCCTGTCCCTCGACAAGGCGGCAGGTGGCTCGTATCCTTGCCGCTGATTCTTGGTCTCCTGAACGCAATCAGGATCGTCAGAAAGGATAACATCATGTTGAAACGTAAAATTTTTCCGGCCCTGAATGCAGCGGTGTTGGTGGGGAGCCTGGTTATTTCCCATGCGGCGCTGGCGCATGCGCACCTCAAAAGCCAGACGCCAGCGGCGGATAAGGATATTCCGGTGCAAAACGCGCCTGCTTCTCTGATGCTGTCGTTCTCCGAAGAGATCGAGCCGGCTTTTAGCGGCGTTGAATTGACGTTGGCGGGGCAGAACGTACCCGTGAGAAAGGCGACCGTGGAAATCGGTCATCGCAACGTTCTGTTGGTACCGCTGGAGAAGCCGTTGGTCAGCGGCAGTTATCAGGTTAGCTGGCACGTGTTGTCCGTTGATGGTCACAAGACTGAAGGAAGCTATCGCTTCGGCGTTAAGTAAGCGATGACGCTGGAATGGCTTTACACGTTATTGCGCCTCGGACATTTCTCCAGCCTTATGTTGCTGGTCGGTTCAGCTTGTTACAGCACGTTGCTGGCTCCCCGAGCGTACCGGGTGCGACTAGCGTCGCAACTGCATGGTCTGATGGCAATCAGCTGTGTGGCGGCGTTATTGACCGCCGTAGCCATACTGGCGGCGCAAACCGGATTGATGAGTGGCGACTGGCGTAATATCGGTGATGCCGGCATCTGGCGCGCCGTGCTGGGCACTCGCTTCGGGGAAATGTGGCTTTGGCAACCCGTACTGGCGCTGATGGCCTGCGCGGTGTTTTTCTGGCGTGGCCATTACCGGCAAGCAGGCGTGCTGATGCTGGGCATAGTGCAACTATGCGGCATGGGATGGGTGGGGCACGCGGCGATGCTGGAAGGATGGCCTGGCGTACGGCATGGCATCAATCAGGTCGTGCATTTGCTGTCGGTGACGTTTTGGGTCGGAGGGCTGCCTCCACTGCTGTTTGTGTTGCAGGATGCGCGTCTGACGCAGACGCGAACGGACGCTATCCTGACGATGATGCGTTTTTCCCGTTATGGTCACCTGGCCGTTGCATTGGCGATCCTGACCGGGCTGGTGAATACTAGGCTGATTCTCGGCTGGCCGCTTGCGGGTACAGGGCTTTATGGCGTTCTGCTGGCAGTGAAAGTTCTGCTGGTGGCCGTGATGGCGCTGCTGGCGTTATTCAATCGGTATTGGGTGGTGCCGCGTTTTCAGCGGGCAAATGGCGCTGCGTATGGTTATTTTCTGCGACTCACCGCAGTGGAACTGGTGTTAGCCGTTCTGATCATCGCGCTGGTCAGCTTTTTTGCCACGCTGTCGCCGGTTTGAATTGTGCGAGAGCGTGAGCGGGAAATATCGTCTGTATTCGTGTTGCACGAGTGGGATAAATGCACCAGGTATATTCTCTAATAACAAACATTGGTAATGAAAATAATTATCAAATCTTAATTTCGAACATTTTCCCATAATGAAAATCATTATCATGACTAAATGATAATACTTTGAATTTATAACAAAATTATTCATTTAATGGTTAATGGAATGTTTTAAATTTTATTGTTTGCAGGCATAATGCGAATCCATCAGTCACCTGCCAGTAAAAATAAGGAATGGTCATGTTAAAAAAAGAAATGATTCAGAAGCTGAATGAGCAGCTTAATCTTGAATTTTACTCCGCCAATTTATACCTGCAGATGAGCGCCTGGTGCGGCGACAAAGGTTTTGAAGGGGCGTCGACTTTCCTGAAATCGCATTCTCGTGAAGAAATGGAGCACATGCAGCGCCTGTTCGATTATCTGGACGATACCGGCAGCATGCCTGTGCTGGGCGCAATCGCCGCGCCGCCGGTTGATTTCAGCTCGTTGCAGGATGTGTTCAAGCTGACCTATGAACATGAGCAATTGATCACCAGTAAAATCAATGAGCTGGCTCATGCAGCCATGACGCTGCAGGATTACTCTACCTTCAACTTCCTGCAATGGTACGTAGCGGAACAGCATGAAGAAGAAAAACTGTTCAAGTCTATTCTCGACAAGATGGGCATGGTGAATGCTCAGGAAGGCGGACTGTTCTTTATTGATCAGGATCTGAAGAAAATGGCGGCATCCGCCACACCGTCTGCCTGATCATTGCTGGGCGGCTGGATTATCTGGCTGCCCGGTTTATTGTTATTTTCCGCCTGTTTCTCTCGAATATAGATATTATCGATATCGCACCGCATACGGTATATTCCCGGTAATTTTCACCGTCATTCTATGTGCCCACAATTTCAACGCCATTTCATAATAATACCGTCATTTTATAACAATACCGTCATTTTATAACAACACGGTCATTTTATAAAAATACGCCAATACTTGTTCTGCCCCCAGGTATGAGTTTCTGTGTATAAACCTTGCCCTCCGTCAGCTTGTAATCATTTTTTCTTCACCTGAATATTACTCAGGCATGGTGAGGTAGCCGTTAACCATATGCTCATGCGCCATCGCTGCGGACATTGTGGTTTGGTGAAAGCGGAACGAGCCGGATACACGCGATTATTTCGACAGCCGGCGGAATAATCACAGTGTTTCCCGTTGGTCCAGTCTGGGAGTCGCCGATTAGCAATCGGTACGACAAGCCGATATCCGACAGGATTAAACGCATTCACCGTATTTCCGCATGAGAGAGCAAACCGATGGCATGGAAAAAAATGACGCGCTATTTATTGTCATTAATGCTGATGATGGCGTGTTTCCCGGTAATGGCAGGCCAGTCGTTATGCCCTGGTAAATTCCTCAATGACGAAACACCCAATATTCATTATGACGAAGAGATTTGTTTCACTGAATTTGTCGTGCTTTATAGTTATGCGAATAAAGCGCCATTAATTTCCGCGCAGCGTTTAACCGCCGAACGGGTCAGAGCCGCGGAGACTATTTCCAGGCGTGACTCATTCCATGTTGAGCCATTGATCCCTCGGGCTGTGCGTTCGGCGACTGACGATTACGAGTCCTCAGGGTACGATCAGGGGCATATGACGCCGGCGGGAGATATGCCAAATTCTCTGGCGCAGCATGAGTCTTTTTCCATGTCGAATATGACGCCGCAGTTGCCGAAACTGAACCGGATATCCTGGCGTAAAATCGAAGCATCGGTTCGCAAACTGGCGTTGCAGGATGGCGAAATATGGGTGGTGACGGGCGCCGTATTCGGCAGCAAGAGAATCGGCAACGGGGTATCGGTACCGACCCTGATTTATAAAGCCATTATTAGCCAGTCAGTCCAACAGGTTTTTGTGGGCGATAACACCACCGGTGTTGTCACCAGCCTGTCGATCAGTGACTTTTCCACGCGGTATTCCATAGACCCATTTCCAACCCGGCGAATAAATGAAACAGCCCTGAATGGCGGTGAGGACTCCGACAAGCATCGCTAATTTATACGGAGGTGATGGTGAAACCGATCGGTAACAGCGATCAATTCTAAAAAATTGATCTGTAAAAACGTCTATAAAATAACCGCTTCTGATGCCATGATGTCAACGCTAAACGCTAATTTGAACGCCAGGGAAACGGCCCACTGAGCAATCAGTGGGTTTTTAGCGAATATCAACCGGTCGATTACCGAACGGCCAATAATAATATTATTATTCATTTTCATTGATTGTGATGCCAGACCCGGCGGTTTACTTCAAATGACACCGTACTTCTTGTTCGGCGCCTGTTCACCGGGCATTAGGCTATTCATTGTCGCCAGTTTCCGCTATTTCGGGT
The DNA here is from genome assembly GCF_000406145.1 of Dickeya dadantii NCPPB 898. Classification (NCBI taxonomy): domain Bacteria; kingdom Pseudomonadati; phylum Pseudomonadota; class Gammaproteobacteria; order Enterobacterales; family Pectobacteriaceae; genus Dickeya; species Dickeya dadantii. Next base: position 2,257,268 of record NZ_CM001976.1, read on the forward strand.
TTGGCACATTATGGCTGTATCCCCCATGACGTCACGAAGACGTTGCGGTATCCGGAATTCCACGCACCCTGATTGGCTCCTTAACGGCGTTTGCGGCGAGGAGGTGTTGAAGGGCGGAGATGGCGGTGTCGGTGAGTTCATGGCCCTTGGTGAGAACCATCAAATCGTTGGTGGTGCGGATGTCTTCATCCACCACCCAGCCGGGTTTTAATTCGCAAATGCGCACCGTGCGGGTGCCAGCCACGTTGGAGCGGAAATCAACCAACGCTTTGATGATGTATTCAGGGATAGCAGGCCGCGCCACGCGCAGGATTTCCCTGGGATGTTCCAGACTTAACCCCCGGGCCGCATGGCGTTCCAGTTCCAGAGCGGCGCGCAAGAGGTGAGCGCCGCGGATAACTTCTGTTGGGGCGTTGGACGGGGCAGCCCCGGCCTGATGGCGGATGATCTCGGCTACCCGTTCGAGGCGGGGGATATTCTCCACCAGGCGACCGGCGACCTCCGGGTGCTCCTGAAGGAGTTTTTTCTCGTCCTCCGAGAGGTCGCGCTGGGCTGCATCGGCCTGGACGATATCGGCGGGAATACCCACACAGCCGATTTGGCTCAATGAGGCGGCGATGGTGTATATCCATCCATCGGGCCACTCCAGCTTGGTCAGCGCGTGGCGAACACAAGACTGGGCGAAGGCCGCCCGCTGAAAAGCCCATGGAGCAACCATGGCGAGTACTTCAGTCAGTGTCTTGACCGAGGCGGTGAGGGTGGTTTCCAGTAATTCCTTTTCCGCACAGATGAGACGGTACTGACCAACGGCGTCGTTAAGCGCCGCAACCAGTTCCTCTTTGGGGCACGGTTTGCAGAGGTAGCGAAAGATGGCCCCTTTGTTGATGGCTGCGATGGAGGATTCCACATCGGCCTGCCCGGTGAGGAGGATACGCACGCTGCCGGGGGAGATTTCTCGCGCTTTGGCGAGGAAGGTGGCGCCGTCCATGCCAGGCATGCGCATGTCGGACATGATCACGGCAAAACGCTTGCCCCAGCGAACGGCGTCCAGGCCGGCTTCACCGCTGTGAGCCACCACGACGTCGAATTCGCCAAAGAGGTTTCGTTCCATCGCAGCGAGTACATTGGGTTCGTCGTCTACGCACAATACCCGGGGTAAGGCAGTTTCAGTCATCGAGAGTTTCCTGAGTGTGGGCGAGCATATCCTGCCACTGTGGCAGTTTGTTCAGCACGCCGGTTTGTTCAAGATAGTTCAGGTCCGGGGCGCTGTTATTGGCCAGAGCGACCGCTACATGCACCGCACCAATCGCACCAAAGGTTTTATCCGCGGAACGGGAGGGATGTGTTTGACAGGCGACAACTTCCACGATGTCCATAGGTAAACCCCACAGCGCCAGCAGATACGCGCCTACTGCGGCGTGTATTGGGGTGTTGTCGCGAGTCGTGGTTGCCTCGTTGTCAGACTCCCTCAGCTCGGGGATAAGCAGCGCAATGTTAGCGAGTAGGGCCGCGGTCGGCTCCAGTCCCTGATGGCCGGAGATGCTGGCGGCCAGGGTTGAGGCGAGCAGCGCGCGTTGTTGCAGCCGATCCACATAAGGGTCGAGCTTCGCGTCCGCAAAGACCTGAGACGCCAGAACAAGCAGTTGCACCTGATCCAGACCCAGATGGGTGATGGCGTTTCCGATGTCATTAATGCGACCGCCTCTGGCGAAATAGGCCGAATTAGCAAGCTGCATAATCTTGGCGCTCAGCGCAGGGTCACTGCCCAGCAGTTCGGCGATGTGTCGGATATCGCTGCCGGGGTTGGCAATGAGACGGCATACTTCGATGAACACTTTGGGGGACGCCGGCAGCCGGCTGGTGCGGCCTACTATCTCGACCACCGCTGGGTCCTGGAACATGTCGCGCAGGGCCAGAGCGCTTCCTACCATCTCCAGCAGCACCGTGCTGTCACAGGGTTTGGATACAAACCGGTGGGCGACGTCCACCATACGCACGGTGGCATCGGGTTCAGAATAGCCGGACAGGATGATGCGTATGGTGCCGGGCCAGCGGTCGCGTACTTGAGTAAGTAATTCAGCGCCATCCATGAAGGGCATTCGCATGTCGGATACCACCACGTCGGCCGGCTTTTCCTCCAGCATCGCAAGTGCCTCCTGGCCGCTATTGGCGAAGCGGCATTCCCATTCGGTGTCTTGCATCATGAGGGCCCGCTCAATACCGGAGAGCACCCGACTTTCGTCATCGACGAACATCACTTGCATGCGGGGCAATCCTCTTTGTGGCAGTGAAGGGGCAGTTGCAGGATGAATGTCGTCCCCACGCCGTCTTCAGACTCGCAACGGATCAGCCCGTCATGTTTGTCCACCACGGTCGAATAGACAATCGCGAGCCCCTGACCCGTGCCTTTGCCTACTGCCTTGGTCGTGAAGAAGGGATCGAAAATGCGGTCGCGGATCCCCGCAGGAATGCCGCCTCCGTCGTCTTTGACTCGGATCTCCATATACTCGCCGTCCCGCGCCGCGGATATGATGATGCGCCCTTTCTCCCGGATGCCTTCCTGGATGGTATCAGCGATGGCATGGGCGGCGTTCACCACCAGATTGATAATGGCCTGGCCGATCATGTCGCGCAGACACGGCAGTTGCGGCAAGTCGTCCTCGAAGCTGGTTTCAAGTTCCGCTACGTATTTCCATTCGTTGCGGGCGACGGTCACCGTGGTGTTGATGACCTCGCGCACATCCACCAATTCCTTCTCGCTGTGAGAGGGGTGGGAGAATTCCTTCATGGCGGCCACGATCTTGGCGATATGACCAAGTCCTTCCAGCGATTCGTCTAAGGCGTTTGGGATCTGGCGGCGCAGAAAATCCAGTTTAGTGCGCTTGAGAACGGCGTCGAACTCCGCCATCACGGGCTCATCAGCCATTTTCCCGCGTGCGGCATCGGCCAACGCCAGCGCGGAGTCCAACAGGCTTAGCAGGGAAACGGTGGCCGTTTTAACGAAACCCACATTGTCGGAAACGTACTGGGTTGGCGTGTTGATCTCGTGGGCGATACCGGCGGCGAGCTGGCCGATGGATTCCATCTTCTGAGCCTGTAGTAACTGAGCCTGGGTGAAGCGCAACTCGGTCAGCGTTTTTTCTAACTCCTGGCGCTCGTTCTCTAACTCCAGGGTCTTGCGGGCGACCACCTTCTCCAGACCCACGTTTTGCTCCAGGATGGCAAAAGGCGTAGCGTGGCTGTGTCTGGCTTCTTGTGCGATGCGGCGCTTGAGGACTTCGATGGTCTTGTCCCGGGCGGTGAGCTTGCGCTGGTATTCGGCGGTGGACAAACCGCTGGCGGACGCTTCGGAAAATGTTCCTTCAGTCAACGTTCGGTCCTCCAATGGCGATACCTGTGAAAGTTTGGTTCACGTGCAACCCGTTATATTGCTCGCCGTAGGTGGAAAAACCGATTACCCGGTTCTGCGCCATTACGCTGCCGATCTGCTGTTCAAGCCCTTCCTGTTCGAACTGGAGTCGGCGCAGGATGCAATCACAGCCGATGATTACCGCCGGTTCAGGGATCGTCTCGCGGACTTTGTCAAAGGCCTGTCTGAGGGTTTGGACCGGGTCCTCCGCTTTGCCGATGGCGACGATCAGTCCCTCCTCGATGGCGCAGTAGCAAGTGAGAGAAAGATCGTCGTTCCACTTCTGTATGGAACGGACGTAGGGTTCATCGCCGAAGGAGAGCATCAGCGGATTACGGGAAAATACGGTCGGCGTCAATTCGTTCACCGTAAGACCCAGAGCTTCAGCGTAAACCTGAGCGGCAGGTTCGCCGTTTATCTCCAGGATGAGCCGCTTCTCCGGATCGGCCTCGGTGATGACTAGCTCTATCTCGCTGGGTTCGAAGTGTTGGACCTTAAAGGTGGTGACGGGGGAATGCGTCTCGATAACGGCGAATACGGCGGCGTCGGAAATAAACCGCCCATTTCCATCATAGACATGCGTCTTTTCGAAACGCAGGTCATCGCCAGCGGAGCCGCCGATTATAGGAACGTTGCCGATCTGCTGGTAGAGGTTCGCTACCAGACGTTCTTCGACCATAGAGAGGCCGTCGACCAGCAGCAGACCAAAGCGATGCAGGTTCGGTCTGGCCTCGCTATCGCGGCGAATGGCTTCGGCGATATCGGCCACGACCGCGGTATAGTTAACCAAAGGTTGAATCATAAAGGAGTGGATGCGAAAGCCGCCGCCTAATCCTAGACCCAACAGTCCGGAGTGCTGGAAGCCTTCGGTGCCAATCTGACCAGAGGACGTACAACCTATACAGGGACAGGAGAAGGTGTTCTTCAACTCCCGGCCCAGAACCTCCAGGTCGTAGTCTGGGGAGCAGAAGAAAATGACGGTATCGATGCCTTCATGACCAATCTGGTTGGCAAATTCGGCGACAGCCTGGACCGGATCCGGCGATTCGCTACTGGCATATTTGGGTTGGACATTCATGGCGAGTTCTCCCGATGCTAAGCAGAAACCTTCGCCTGCGCTCCTGCATTCTTCAGTTACCCTCTGTCAGTATCCTTCTGTCGGTTATCCCTCTCCAGAGAGGTTAGGTGGCGGTGGTGCAAATAGCAAATATGCAGAATTTTATCTTATCTATAAGTACCCACAGGGCTGCCAGCTGTCGTCATCCTGCGGATGTACGCTGGCGGTAAAAAAGCTCAGCGCAGCCAGCCAGGAGAGAGCCCCCCATGCGACCAGACGGGGCACCCACGCGAATAGTCAGGCGCTCCGGCCCGTCGCTAATCCCACGCATTTATCCACCGTCACGAAAATAGCGAATGGTAATGTTCTCTAAACAGTACTCAACCGGTACACGTGATCAACGCTGAACACGCGGTGGCTACTGAGAGAGGCTGACGACGTTTATCCCGTCAGGTCGGCGAGCGCTGCGTTATCTGCATTGCGGGCACTGATTGAGGTGCTGATTGGGGATAGGTTATTCGCGTCATTTGGCTTGAATTTTTTTGTTACATCCTTGTTATTGAAAAGCCATTAGCATCAAGGAATTGCAGGTTATATTTACATCGGGTACGGAATGTCGGGTCAATTTCGGGTATTTTGGGGCTGAACAATATTTTTTAAAATCAATGATATAAAAAAAGACCGAACACGATTCCTGTGCCCGGTCTAGGGAAATGGCTCTTGGGAGAGAGCCGTGCGCTAAAAGTTGGCATTTGTTGCAGGCTGCATCGCAGCCCGCACTTTAAGCGTAGACGACTCACTTTCGTTTTCCAGTCTGGCCCGGTTTTTGACAGCCAATACTGAAACAATCTGTACACTTTGTGACAACCAGCGCAAACCCGCGTATTCGTGATCCACTCTCTCTTCCGGAGTGCTATATGCGCTACTGACAGAGGTCTTTGGCCCGGTCGATAAAGGGTTGCAGACTCATTTTTTGTCCCGGATTCTGCGGGTCATCCAGAAGAAGGGTCTCCAGCGGACGAGCGTTCACCTTGCCGGTGTTGACCTGCTCACGCGCCACGTCATTGAGCGGGTATTGCACCAGCGTACTGGGATTGATCACGTACATTGTATGGCCAGGCCGACAGATCAACTGAACTTCTTCGCGGTTGAATGCCCAGCGCGGGCCATATTCCAGCTTGCTCAGGTTCGCCAGTTGTGGCGCGGCCAACGCCTGAACCGACAGCACAGCGACAATAAGCGACAGCACTACTTTTTTCATTGTGATATTCCATGTAAAGCTCCCTGGCGGGAGATGACCTCAGGTCTACCGTCGGGCGAGGCGATACACGTCACGAAGAGACGACGAGTCGCAGGCCCGCAAGAGCGATCATAACGGCCGGGTCTGATGAAGTCGAGTCGGCCAACGCGTTACATTGTTCAAAACGTGAGCGTTTTGTCCTGCGGCGCGAATTATTTTGGGTATATCTTCATCGTTATTGTCTATTGAACAAATAGATATATTCAAAATGTGTATTTGTTTACCTGACAAATAATTCTCGTATAATTCACGGCGAAATTTTTAAAGAGATGACTAGTGGTCATTGGGACGTTAAATTAAACAGGATGTTGAGGCGGTAATGCGTAAATTTAAAATATTTCTATTCATGGCAATAGTATCGTTGATGTCGTTGAAAGGCATCGCGGAAACGTCAACCACGCTTTCTCGTATCCCGGCAATTAAGCTCATTACTACACCGGATAACCATTCGGCTTATCTGAAAGGCAGCATTCCTGCGCTGGAGAAAATACCCTCACAAAAATTCTGGGTTAATAATTCGGTTGAAGAGTGGGAAAAAAACACGCATCCGGCGCCGAGAAAGCAATATGTCATTACGTTGAAAGGTAAGCTGAAATTCAAAGTTAGTGACGGTTCTACATTTATCCTGTCGCCGGGAACGGTTCTGCTGGCTGAGGATATCAACGGTGAAGGACATAGCTGGGAACTGATGGAAGGCGATGAGTGGGTCAGGGTCTATATTCCGATGACCGATGATCATGATTATTTTGTTGCCGATAAATAATCTTCTCTTACCTATTACAGGTAGATAAATATTGCCGCCATCCGTGCCGATACGGATAACAGAGGTGCTCTGAATGATTGTTCGGGCGCTTTTTTATTTCCGGTAAAAGAGCGTGGTTATTCTGCTGTTTGGCTCGACTGTCAAGTTGCTGTCACCCCCTCTTGATATTATTTATTTTACCGAGCTGCGGTGTTGAGTCATGAGCGCCAGAGGTGGCGTAAGACGTCGCGGCAAAGTAAGCGAGGTATCTTATGCTACGCTTTTATAGGTATAGACCTTCGCGGTTACACATCATTATTGTGGAACACCGCCTAATGCGCGACTGACAGAGAGGACACAATGGGAATTGTTTCATGGGTTATTTTCGGTCTCATTGCCGGTATTTTGGCAAAGTGGATCATGCCGGGCAGAGATGGCGGTGGTTTTTTCATGACCGTATTACTGGGCGTGGTCGGTGCGGTGGTCGGCGGCTGGATCAGCACGTTCTTTGGTTTTGGCAAAGTCGATGGCTTTAATATCGGCAGCTTTGCAGTGGCGGTAGTCGGCGCCATTGTGGTGTTATGGGTTTATCGTAAAGTGCGTGACTGAGGTGACGCCCGACAGTCTCTTTCCATGACCGCGCTTTTGCCCGCCCTGACCGGGCCAGGCGCTATCCAATAACATCAGGTTGTGCGGTATGCACAACCTGATGTTGCCTTTAGCGTCGTGACCATTGGCTGAGCGAAACAGCCAGTACCGACAGCAGAATCAATGCGAAAACCGGCGGCAATACCGTCCAGAAGGCGCGTTCGACATAGGGCATGCCTTCCGCCAGTACGCGTCCCCATTCCAGCGTCGGCGGTTGTTCGCCTAATCCCAGAAAGCCCAGCGATGCCAGCGCTAGCGCGATGCCGGGCAGGCGTAGCATCGCGTGGCGGGTGACCGGCCCAATCAGCGCCGGAATAACATAGCGTATCAGACAGCTAAAACGGCTCATGCCAAACAGCGGCGTGATGCGAATATAGGGTTGGGCGGTGATTTCGGTCACCAGTGACGCGGTATGCGCCGCCAGCGGCGCCCAGGCAACCAGCACAACGGCAAGTGCCGCGCCTGATGTTGAGGGGCCGTACAATGCAGCGACCACCATGCCGGCGATCACCGGCGGCATGGCGTTGGCCACCTCGGCCGGGCCGCTGAGCAGGTGAGGACACAACCCGAGAAGCAGGCCGAGCAACAGGCAGCAGAGCGTCACCGCCAGCGCGGTGAACAGGGTGGATAACGCGCCGTGCGCGACCCTGGCCAGCATGTCGCGGCCCGTGGCGTCGGCGCCGAACGGCAATGACCAATCAGGCGGCTGCAGACGGGCAAAGTCGGAAGCGAAGGGATCGCGCGACAGGCCGGTAAGTACTATCGCCGCCAGCAACAGCGTGATGAGCAACGGCAAGCGATAATGACGGCGCGTCACCTGAATGGCGCCGGCGGGCGTAGAGAGGAAGCCGTTTTTCAGCGCATGACCAAGCAGACAGCGGCGCAGCAGCGCCGAACCCATCCCCGCGATCGCCGCGATAGCCAGCAGAATCAGCACGCCACATTGCAATGCCGGCAGATCCTGAGCCGCCGCCGCTCCTAACGTTGCCCGTCCCAGACCGGGAATGGCGAACACCTTTTCTACCGCGACCGCGCCTCCGGTTAGCCCGACCAGCACCAGACTGACCTGCGGCAGAATAGCGGGCAGAGCGCGACGAACGACGCCCAGCAGGCAGTCACGGCGGGAAATGCCGGCCATATGCCAGGTCAGCAGCCAGGGCTCGCTGAATGTGGCGGTCAACGCATCGCTGAACAGTTTACCCAGCAGGCCGCCTGCCGGAATGCCCAGCGCCAGCGCGGGCAGAATCAGGTGTTGCCATGATTGCCAGCCATAAGGCGGCAACAGTTTCAGCCAGACCGCGCCGACGATCAGCAGGAACGACGCCAGCAGAAACTCCGGCATGGCGATGAACGCGGTGGCGAGTGCACCGCTGCTGCGCCGGTTATCGCCGCTCAGCCCGCGTTGCAGAGTGGGCCAACTCAGTAGCATAGCCAGCAGGAACGCCACCGCCAATGCCGCCAGCATCAGTGTGAGCGACACGCCTGCGGCCTCCAACATACCGGGCAACACCGGTTTGCCGGATACCCAGGACAGGCCGGCATCGCCGTGCAATAAACCGCTTAACCAGTTCTTCAAGAACGCCCACGGCCCCTGCGCCAGCCCCAGATGCTGACGAATGGCATCCAGCGCTTCCACTGTTGCCTCCTGCTCGCTGGAACGGGCGCGCAGCAGACTGAGCGCCGGGTCGGCGTCAGACAACCAGGGCAGCAGCCCGATCAACACGATCAGGGTCAGGGCGGTCAGCAGGCGTGATGCCATGACCAGCAGCGAGGGTCGCAGTGTTGCAGGCAACTGAAACCGCGAATTGCTCATGGCTTGGCCGGCGCTCCATCGATGTGGGTCTGTACGTCGATCAGGGTGCGTTCACGCGGGTCCCGGATAGCCTGCCGCAAGCGGGCGGATTCACCCTGAATCACCCGTTCGTGCAGCAGCGGAATGGCAGCGTTAGTCGCCAGAATCAGATGTTCGGCGGCCATGATCGCCTGGCGTCGCGCCTCTCCGGCAGGGGTGGCGGCAGCCTGTTTCAGCGCGTCGTCCACTTCTGGATCACACAGTTGCGAAATATTGAATGAGCCTTTGCAGGAAAAATCGCTATACAGGTAAGCCACCGGATCGCCGGAATCCAGCACGGTGGCGCGAGATAAAATAAAGGCATCGAAGTGGCCGGCCAGCGCATCCGCCTCTATCTGCGAATATTCGCGGACCTCCTGCTTAACCGTGAAGCCGGCGGCGGTTAACTGTTGGGCCAGATAAACCGCCACTTCCGGTAGTTCTGCCCGGTCGCTGAAGGTTGCCAGCGTGATCGTCGCGCCATTCGGGGAACGGGCTGCGGTGGGCGCCGCCACCGGCTGACGCAGTGCGGCGGCCCATTGTACCGCCGGGCCAAGCAGCCCGACCGCCACGTCGGCCCGGTTTTCATACACGTTTTTGACCAGAATGTCGCGGCGGATGGCATCACGCGCCGCGGCCCGCAGGCCCGGATCGCTGAAAACGCCGCGCCGGGTGTTGAGGTACAGCGTGTTGGTACGCGGCATCGGCACCTCATGCACCAGCGCTGGGTCCAGCAGCGGCGCTTGCGAAACCGGTATCGCTTCCACCAAATCGGCCGTGCCGGTGCGTAATGCGGCGGTACGGGCGGCGCTGTCCGGGACGAAATCGACATCAATACCCGGCGCCGTGGCTTTGCTGCCCCAGTAACCGTCAAAACGTTCCAACCGGGCGCTGCTGGTGCCGTTAACCTGCGTCAGAACGAACGGACCGGTACCGGTTTTGACCGGGCTGACCACGCCGTTGGCGCCGTAGGCGGCGGGTGAGAGTAGGGTTAACTGAGGGCTGGACAAACGCTGTGGCAACAACGGGTCGCGGGTGGCGGTTTTAATTTGCACGGTGCGCGCGTCTTCCGCCGTTATACTCAGCGTCACGCCGTCAAGGATACGTGGTTTCGGCGTGGCGCGGGTGGCGGCGGTCAGGGCGTTGACCACGGCGCTGGCGTTGAAGTCGCTGCCGTCGTGAAATTTGACGCCGTCGCGCAGGGTAAAGCGCCAGGTTAGCTCGTCGAGCTGTTGCCAGTGGGTTGCCAGTGCGGGTTGCGCATCGCCGTTGGCATCAAGCACTACCAGCGTTTCGCCGGCGCGCCAGCGCGACAGCTTGAACGCATCATCGCTGAATGGCGACAGCGCTGAACGCGGCGGCAGCAGCATCGCCAGACGAATACGCGACGAGTCCGCACCGGTGGCGGTGGGCTCCGGTTTGTCAAAACAAGCGGTGAGCAACAGGGTGGATGCCAGCGTGGCAGCCACCTTCAGAGAAGGGGAGCGAAACATACGCATTCCTTATGGTATTGAAAAGATCAATCAAAAGCCGGCAACGTCGGTACGGCCGCCAGCAATGCCTGAGTATGAAAATGGAATGGCTCAGCGAGCAGTTCGGGCAGCGGACGGTCTTCCACCAGACTGCCGTTGTACATCACCAATACCCGCTGGCAGAGTGCCGCCACGACCGACAGGTCATGGGAAACCAGCAATAATCCCATGCCGTGACGGCGCGACAGCGTATCGAGCAGCGTGGTGATTTGCTGGCGCAGCGGCAGGTCGAGCCCACTCACCGGTTCGTCCGCCAGCAGAAACGCCGGGCGTAGCGCAATGGCTCTGGCAATAGCGACACGCTGGGCCTGACCGCCGGATAGCGACTCGGCCCGCTGATGCAGCAGGGTTAACGGCAGGTCGACTTGCTCCAGCACGTCACAGACCGTCTGTTTCAGGTTTTCCGTCATCCCCAGTTGCCGCAGTGGTTCGGCGATCAGCGCGCATACCGAGGCGTGCGGCGCCAGCGATCCCGCTGGATCCTGCGGGATGTACTGCACCAGCCGTCGATACCAGCGCAACCGGGATACGCGATCCGGGCGTACCTCGCGCCCCTGATAATGCACCGTGCCCTGATCCGGCGACTCCAGCGCCAGTAGAATTTTCAGCAGAGTGGATTTGCCGCAGCCGGATGCGCCCACCAGCGCCACGCGTTCTCCCGCATGAAGGTCGAGACTGACGTGTTGTAGAGACGGGGTAGCCGTTGCCCGACGCGTAAACACACCCGCCGTTCGATAATGGTGGCTGACCTGATTGAGCTGTAAAAAAGGGGCTTCACTCAGCATGCTAGAGGTGTGGCGCATAACATTAACTGGCCTGTGCGCATGGTGCGAACGGCGTGCGGCTCTGGCGGGAAAAGGCAGCGCCGGCGGATGCCTGACGCGCCGCCGATACCAGCGCACGGGTATAAGAATGGCGAGGATGCGTCAGCAACCGGCGCATTTCGCCTTGCTCGACCAACCGGCCGTTTTCCATTACCAGCGCGCGCTGGCAGATCATGGCCGCCACCGTGATGTCGTGGGTGATGAACAGCAGGCTGGTGTGCGGAGATTGGTGCAGCCTGGCCAACAGGGTGTGCAGTACCTGCGCCTGAGTGACCACGTCCAGCGCCGTAGTGGGTTCATCGGCGATCAATAGTGGACGTTCACACAGTAATGCCAGCGCAATACACAGGCGCTGACGCTGACCGCCGGATAGCTCGCCGGGGTAGCGCGCGAGCACGGCGTGCGGATCGGCAAAGCCGACCGATCGCAGTAAATCCGGCAGCGATCGATGCGTCGACTGGCGTTTTAGCGCCATGCGCAGTTGCGCTTCAATAGTAAATAACGGGTTTAGCGATGTGGCCGAATCCTGAAAAATGGCCGCCGGGCGTTCATCTGGCGGACGCCGCGACAACGGCAATCCCGCCACGTCGTGGCCCTGAAGACGAATGCTGCCGCTGAGTTGACTACCGATAGGCAACGCGCCCAGCAGGCAACGCGCCGTCAGGGATTTGCCGGAACCGGAGCCGCCCAGCAGGCAAACGCGCTCACCGGGCGCGAGGGAGAAACTGACGTCATGAATCTTGCGGCTCCCATTGATAGAAAGTGTTAACTGCCTGACATCCAGCACACGGCGCTCCGAAAATGTGAAAATTTATTGCAGTGATGTTTATGTTATAACATAACATTTCAAATAAAAACCCTTATTAAAGAGGGGAAAGGTGTGGGAAGCGGTATTCCTGATGCCATCCACGGCTGGCGCAGCGGGGCGTAAGAGGCGGTCAGGCAGCGGCGATGCGCGGATAGATGCGCGGATATAAAGTGGCGATCTTCTTGTTGCATGCGCGCGGATACCTGACGCAGAACACGGTTGGTATCCTGACGGAAAGCGTCATCGTCGTCAGTGAGGCTGGCTGCGGTGTTTCCGTGCCGGATAGCGCCCCGGTCTTCGGCGGAAAGGCGCGGTTTAACGGTGGAACTCATGGCGACATAGCCGCCGGTAATACAGACACCGGTAAACAGGGAAGACACCACACAGAAGGGAAAACAGCCAGCGCGTGAACAGCTGGCTGCGGCAGGTTAGTTGTCGACGGTTTGTTTGTGGAAGATTTCTCGGAAGACAGGGTAGATATCGTCCTGATCGCGAATATGTTGCATGGCGAAATTGTCAAAGCTGTTCTGCAACATCTCATATTCCCGCCACAGCGTCTGGTGTGAGCGACGGGTAATTTCGATGTAGCTGTAGTAACGCACCGCCGGCAGCAGGTGAGTGGCGAGCAATTCACGGCAAAGCGGCGAGTCGTCCGCCCAGTTGTCGCCATCGGAAGCCTGCGCGGCGTAAATGTTCCATTGCGCAGGATCGTAGCGTTCTTTGACCACGTCCTCCATCAGTTTCAGGGCGCTGGAGACAATCGTGCCGCCGGTTTCCTGAGAGTAGAAGAACTCCTGCTCATCCACTTCCTTAGCCTGCGTATGGTGGCGGATATACACCACTTCTACGTTTTTGTAGGTACGGCTCAGGAACAGATACAGCAGGATGTAGAAACGTTTGGCGATGTCCTTGGTGGCCTGATCCATCGAACCGGACACGTCCATCAAGCAGAACATCACCGCCTGGCTTGACGGTTCCGGCCGGCGCTCGTAGTTCTTGTAACGCAGATCGAAGGTATCGATAAACGGTACGCTGGCGATGCGCTGGCGCAGCTCGGCGATTTCCTGCCGCAGTCGCTCCTCCTCCAGCAACTGTACCGGCTCGGTGTTTTCCAGTAACGCCAGATCTTCTTCCCGCTGGTGAAGTTCGCGCCGTTTACCGGCGGTCATCGCCATGCGGCGCGCCAGCGAGTTCTGCAGCGAACGCACCACGCTGATGTTGGCGGGGACGCCATTGGCGGTGTACCCCGCACGGTGGGTTTTGTATTCGTTGAGTTGCCGGTGTTCGGTTTTTTTCAGGTTGGGCAGCGCCAGATCCTCGAACAGCAGGTCAAGATACTCGTCTTTGGATATCTGGAACACGAATTCATCCTGACCTTCGCCATCCTGGCTGGCGTCGCCCTGGCCGGATCCGCCGCCTCCGCCACCCTGCGGCCGCTCGATCTTGTCGTTCTGCACAAAGTGGTCGTTACCGGGGTGTACCCGGTGACGAATCCCTCCGCGGCCCTGATGGAACATCGGTTCACTGATATCTGAATTGGAGATCGAGATAGACTCTCCGTTTTCCACGTCGGTAACCGAACGCTTGTTGATGGCCCCGGCAATCGACTGTTTTATTTGCGACTTGTAGCGGCGCAAAAAACGCTGGCGGTTAACCGCGCTTTTGTTTTTGCCGTTCAAACGCCGATCAATGAAATAGGCCATGTTTCCCCCAAACGACATGCCTGTCGATGTACGGCATCAGGATGACTTCCTCACACGCAGGTACCATTCGCACAGCAAACGCACCTGTTTGCGGGTGTAGCCTTTTTCCATCATGCGATCGACAAAGTCGTCGTGTTTTTTCTGCTCTTCCGTCGACGTTTTGGTGTTGAACGAAATCACCGGCAGCAGCTCTTCGGTATTGGAGAACATCTTTTTCTCAATGACCGTACGCAGCTTTTCATAGCTGGTCCAGTTCGGATTGCGGCCGCTGTTGCTGGCGCGGGCGCGCAACACGAAGTTGACGATCTCGTTGCGGAAGTCTTTCGGGTTGCTGATACCCGCCGGTTTTTCGATTTTCTCCAGTTCGGCGTTCAGAGACTCGCGGTCAAACAGCTGGCCGGTGTCCGGATCACGGTATTCCTGATCCTGAATCCAGAAGTCGGCATAGGTCACGTAGCGATCAAAAATGTTCTGACCGTATTCCGAGTAGGATTCAAGGTAGGCGGTCTGGATTTCCTTACCGATAAACTCAGCGTATTTCGGAATCAGGTAGCCTTTCAGGTGCTCCAGGTATTTTTCCGCCACGTCCTGCGGGAATTGTTCCCGCTCAATCTGCTGTTCCAGCACGTAAAACAGGTGAACCGGGTTGGCCGCCACTTCGCTGTGATCAAAGTTGAACACACGGGAGAGGATCTTGAAGGCGAAACGGGTGGAAAGCCCTTTCATACCTTCGTCGACGCCGGCGTAATCACGGTACTCTTGATACGACTTGGCCTTCGGGTCGGTATCCTTCAGGCTTTCGCCATCGTATACCCGCATTTTGGAGTAGATACTGGAATTTTCCGGATCTTTCAGCCGCGACAGAATCGAAAAGCGCGCCAGCGTTTCCAGCGTGCCGGGGGCGCAGGGCGCGCGGCTCAGCTCACTGTTTACCAACAGTTTGTCGTAAATTCTGACCTCTTCGGAAACGCGCAGGCAGTAAGGCACTTTGACGATGTAGACACGGTCAAGGAACGCCTCGTTATTTTTGTTGTTGCGGAACTGCACCCATTCCGATTCGTTGGAGTGGGCAAGAATAATGCCGTTGAACGGCAGGGCGGCGATACCTTCGGTGCCGTTATAGTTACCTTCCTGCGTCGCGGTCAGTAACGGGTGGAGCACCTTGATCGGCGCTTTGAACATTTCCACAAATTCCATCACGCCCTGGTTGGCCCGGCACAGCGCGCCGGAGTAACCATAGGCGTCCGGGTCATTCTGGGCGAAATGCTCCAGCTTACGAATGTCCACCTTCCCGACCAGCGCGGAAATGTCCTGATTGTTTTCATCGCCCGGTTCGGTTTTGGCGATAGCCAACTGGGCCAGAATGGACGGCCATACCTTGACGACGCGGAATTTGGTGATGTCGCCGCCGAATTCCTGCAGCCGTTTGGCCGCCCAGGGCGACATGATGGTGCCCAGATAGCGGCGCGGGATACCATATTCTTTATCCAGAATCGAGGCATCTTCCAGCGGGTTAAACAGGCTGAGCGGATGGTCGTTGACCGGGCTGCGCTCGCCGTTAGCGCTCAGAATGTAGATAGGAACGCGTTGCATCAGCGATTTCAACCGTTCAGCCAGCGAAGATTTACCGCCACCCACCGGCCCCAGCAGATAGAGAATTTGTTTTTTCTCTTCAAGCCCTTGTGCGGCGTGTTTCAGGTAGGAGACGATTTGTTCGATGGCTTCTTCCATACCATAGAACTCTTCGAACGCAGGGTAGCGGGCAATTACCCGGTTGGAAAATAAACGAGACAGACGCGGTTCCAAAGCGGTGTCGACCATAACAGGTTCACCGATAGCCATTAACAATCGCTCAGCGGCGTTCACATACGCACTGCGATCCTGCTGGCAGATGGTAAGGAACTCTTGCAGAGTGAACTCTTCGTCTTTGGCAGCGTCGTAACGCTGGCGATAATGATCAAATATGTTCATAGCGTTGCCCGTCCTTCGTCGATTAACACAGAGTAAGAGAGCGAATGATATGTTACAGCCTGTTTAATGGATGGCTCTCCCGGAAGAAGACCGCTTACTGAGATACAGCAACCCTTATGCCAACTTTGGCTGGCGGGAAAGGGTGGACAACCGGCGCCCGGCTACACTCAGCGGAAATCCTCCTCCTTGTTTAAAGCGTAGTTTGCATCCATAAAATTTCCTCTATTCTTTCGTCGCATTTTTAAGATATTTCAATGACTCACTTCGGCGCGGCGGCTCGCAACCGGCTTTTTTATCTGCCAATGCAGCCCTGATGCGGGGTGCCAGCAGGCAGACGAAATCGTTATAACTTATGTATCTTTCACATTAATGTGATGTATGTAGGACTCCGGCGCTGCTATCCTGCTGGAAGTGATCAAATACGTAACACTGAATGGGAACCGACAATCGTGAAAAATTGCGTATTAACTTTCTTAACGGCAGCGCTGGCCGGAACGGCGGCGGCTCCGGCAGCCTTTGCGGACGAGTTCGCTCTGGGGCTGGGCGCGGTCGGCGAAACCCCGCTATACCGTGGCGATAGCGGTCATGTTTATGCTTTTCCGATGGTGACTTATGAAAGCGAGAGCTTTTATCTGCGCGGCCTGCAGGGCGGGTATTATCTGTGGAATGACGCGCAGAACAAGCTGTCGCTGACGGCGTATTACAACCCATTCGGCTTCAAGCCGGGCGATAGCGATGATAGCCAGATGAAGCAGCTTGAGCGTCGGCGCGGTACGCTGATGGCGGGGTTATCCTATCGTTACGATGCGCAATGGGGTACCTTGCGCACCTTGCTGGCCGGCGACACGCTGGATTACAGCAACGGCCTGGTGTGGGACTCCGCCTACCTTTACCGCTTCAACGACGGCGACTGGAGCCTGACGCCGGGCGTGGGGATTACCTGGTCGAGCGAAAACCAGAATCGCTACTATTATGGCGTCACCGGCGACGAATCGGCCCGCTCCGGATTGCGCGATTATCAGCCGGATGATGGCTGGTCGCCATATGTCGAACTTAACGCCGGCTACAAAATCAATACCAGTTGGAGTACCTGGGTCAGCGGGCGCTATATCCGGCTGTCGGATGAGATCAAAAGCAGCCCGATGGTCGATAAAAGCTATAACCTGATGCTGGGAGGCGGTGTCAGTTATACCTTCTGAAGCGAATTGCGTGGTGATTGTGCATCGGCTGCACAAAAATGGGGTGGATTCACCCCATTTGCACATTAATGGAGCGGCCGGGGTTTGTTACCCTGAGCACAGAGGAGGAATAACATGACGAAACAGGTAACATTTCCGGATGGAAACGCCGTTCCCGCGGTTGGTCAGGGAACCTGGTTCATGGGCGAAAGCGCCCAACGGCGGAGCAGCGAAGTCAGCGCGCTACAGGCCGGCATCGATCTGGGTATGACGTTGATCGATACGGCGGAAATGTACGCCGAAGGTGGGGCGGAAGAAGTCGTGGGAGAGGCGATTCGCGGCCGCCGCGACCGTGTCTACCTGGTCTCCAAAGTGTATCCGCATAATGCGGGCGGCGAGCGGGCGATTGCCGCCTGTGAACGTAGCCTGAAACGCCTGCAAACCGATCATATCGATCTGTATTTGCTGCACTGGCGCGGCGGCATTCCGCTGGTGGATACCATCGCCGCGATGGAAAAGTTGCAGCAGGCGGGCAAGATTGGACGCTGGGGCGTCTCTAATCTGGATACCGATGACATGGAAGAACTGTGGTCATACCGGGGCGGAGAACAGTGTCAGACCAATCAGGTGCTGTATCATCTGGCGTCTCGGGGCATTGAGTATGACCTGCTGCCCTGGTGTCAGCAACGGCGGCTTCCCGTCATGGCCTATTGTCCGCTGGCGCAGGCCGGTGAGCTGCGCCATAACCTGTTTGCTCATCCGGCGGTGGTGCGTGTGGCGCAGCAACATGCGCTGACGCCCGCACAGGTGTTGCTGGCCTGGGTGACGCGCCAGCCTGGCGTCATCGCCATCCCCAAAGCCGGTACGCTGGCGCATGTCAAAGAAAATGCCGCTGCGCTTCAAGTGACGTTGTCACCTGAGGATCTTGCCATACTGGATGAGGCTTATCCCGCCCCACGCCGCAAGCTGCCGCTGGATGTGGTGTAATCGAAGCATGGCTGGCTTTCGCCAGCCATGAGCAGAGCAGAAAAGAGATTATTTACGCAGACGAATGGTGGAGGTAAGACGTGCCGGTGCTTGCGTGGTTGCCACGAGCGGCTGGGTAACGCGCGCGGTTTCAACACACACAAAAGTCTGGTAGCCGTCATCGGTCATGTCGCTGATGGTGCGAGACAGTTCTGCGCCCGGGTTCCAGGCCACCACGTCGCTGTGGTGAACGTGATGCACTTCAATAGTGCGTTGCAACACCGGGTCTTCAATCAGGCTGAGTGACGCTGGCTGGGTATAAATGCGGTCGGTACGGGTCGCAAAGGTCAGGTCACCCTGCTGGGTGTCGGTTTTGCCATCGTTAACCTTGTCGATAAAGGTGTTGCCCAGACCGCTAATGCGGATTTTGCCGATCTCCCCAATCTGGAAATAAGTGTGCAGCGCGCTGGTGATACTGTAGTCGCCGTGGCATTCGAGTTCCATGCGGCATTCCTGCGCGCTTAAATGGAAGCGCGCCAGTACGGTAAACGCGTGCGGCCAGGCGGCGCGTGTTTGTTCGGAATCACGCAGCGTGAAGGTGAGAGTAACGCCGTTGGCGTCTTCGCTGTGCGAGGTGAATTCCCACGCCAGCAGTCGGCCAAAACCGTGGTTGGGCTGTGCGGCCGGACCAAACCAGGGGAAGCAGATGGGCACGCCGCCACGAATCGCCACGCCGTGCTCGAATGGCGTATTGTCGCTCAGCCACAGCACCGGTTGTTCACCTTTGGGCTGCCAGCTAATCAGATGCGCGCCCTGTAGTGCGACAGCGGCACGAACCTGCGGATGATCCACCACGATAATCGGCAGTTGGTCCAGCTGGCGCTGGCTCAGGTGTGTGGTGATCGCGTTATTGATGGGAAGTGAATAAATTTTATCGTTCATGGTATTGGTTTTGCCTTGATGGTCTTGTTGTATACCCAAAATAATCCGAGTTGTAGGACAACACGCTCGCGTGTTGAACAACGCAGTGCGTTGGCCCGACAGGGCAAGGCTCGTTAAGCGCCTTGTAACGCGGCAACCGAATGAATCCCCAGGAACTTACATAAGTAAGTGATTGGGGTGAGTGAGGGCAGCCAACGCACCTGCAACCTGAAGTCTGACGGGTATATACCCAATAAAAAAGGGCGACTTATGTCGCCCTTTCATCATCTGTTCATCGCCACATTATTTGGAGATGTGGGCGATCAGGTCCAGAACCTTGTTGGAATAGCCGGTTTCGTTGTCATACCAGGAAACCAGTTTCACGAAGGTGTCGCTCAGTGCGATACCTGCTTTGGCATCGAACACGGAGGTCAGTTTTTCGCCGTTGAAATCGGTGGAAACCACGTCATCTTCGGTGTAACCCAGAACGCCTTTCAGCTCGCCTTCAGAAGCGGCTTTGATAGCGGCACAAATTTCTTTGTAAGTAGCCGGTTTTTCCAGACGGGCAGTCAGGTCAACCACGGATACGTTCGGAGTCGGTACGCGGAACGCCATACCGGTCAGTTTGCCGTTCAGAGCCGGGATCACTTTACCTACAGCTTTAGCAGCGCCGGTAGAGGACGGGATGATGTTCTGAGACGCGCCGCGGCCGCCGCGCCAGTCTTTGTGAGACGGGCCGTCAACGGTTTTCTGCGTAGCGGTAGTGGCGTGAACGGTGGTCATCAGCGCTTCAACGATACCGAATTTGTCGTTGATGACTTTAGCCAGCGGCGCCAGGCAGTTAGTGGTGCAAGACGCGTTGGAAACGATGTCCTGACCAGCGTAAGCGGCGTGGTTAACGCCCATAACGAACATCGGGGTGTCGTCTTTGGACGGACCGGTCAGAACCACTTTCTTGGCGCCAGCCTGAATGTGTTTGCGTGCAGTTTCGTCGGTCAGGAAGATACCGGTTGCTTCAGCAACAACGTCAACACCGATTTCGTTCCACTTCAGGTTAGCCGGATCTTTCTCTGCGGTAACACGGATGGTTTTGCCGTTGACAACCAGGTGACCGTCTTTCACTTCAACGGTGCCGTTGAAACGGCCGTGGGTGGAGTCATACTTCAGCATGTACGCCATGTAATCCGCATCCAGCAAATCGTTGATGGCAACGATTTCGATGTCAGAACGTTCCTGGGCAGCGCGGAAAACGATACGGCCAATGCGGCCAAACCCGTTGATACCTACTTTGATAGTCATATATTCCACCAGCTATTGGTTTGTGAATAAAAGGTTGGTTGTAAAATTACAAAAACCTTACTGAGCGTCAAGCGGAATCGTGTCAATCGTTGCGGTAAGTCAAAAGTCCGTTCAACAGTTGCGCGATCAACAGCTATCAGCCTAATTAAAGTGCATAACCTAATCATATGAGGAATGCACAGGCATTAAAACACCTGCCATAGGTGTAATTGTGATTGAGATCACAATTAAAAGTGCCTTTGCCGCATAGGGATGAGTGTAGGTCAAAATAGGCTGTGGCGGTGTTAACTTTTTGTTAGAATTATGCATCATCGCGCTGGCGAAAAACCGTGTTTCAGTGAGAACCTGATGACCAAGATAACTGCTTCACCACGTAATCTGGACGAGTTAACCGATCTGCAGCGGCACGTTACGCAGCTGCGGGGGACGGAAAGTCCTTACACCGGCAAACTGCTGCATAACAAGCGTACCGGGGTTTACCACTGCCTGTGCTGTCATCAGCCGCTGTTTTATTCCGACCACAAATATGACTCCGGCTGCGGCTGGCCTAGCTTCGATCGCCCGGTGGCGGAGGACGCTATTCGCTATCTGGAAGACAATTCCCACCATATGCAGCGTATCGAAATCCGCTGTGGCCATTGCGATGCGCATCTGGGGCATGTGTTCCCCGATGGCCCGCAGGACACCACCGGCGAACGTTATTGCGTGAACTCCGCGTCGCTCAGCTTTATCGATACGGAAAACGGGCAACAGACGGATGGTTAACATCGCTAATACAATACTTTGACTTGAAACGTTTCAGCTAAAATCTGGCTTCAGGCAGAAAAACATGCAACTGGATGATTTAATAAACAGTATGACCCCGGAAATCTACCAGCGTCTGGTGACGGCGGTGGAGTTGGGAAAATGGCCGGATGGGGTACCCCTGACGGCGGAGCAAAAGGAAAATGCCTTGCAGATGGTCATGTTGTGGCAGGCGCGTAATAACGCCGAGGCGGACCACATGACGATCAACACCCGCGGTGAAATCGAAATGAAAAGTAAGCAAGAGCTAAAGCAGCGTTTTGCCGGCGATACCGTTACTGCCCTAAAGCCTGCTGCCGCTTTGGAATCTATTACCACCCTGGAACCTATTACCACCCTGAAACCGCAGGACTAAACCCGCTCACGCCAGCATCGGCGACTGGCGTGATGCGTGCAGGAACTACTGGCTGAGCGAGGCGATAAACGCTGGCAGTTCGAGCAGCGTGGCGCCGTGTTTCGCCATCACCTCCAGCGCTTGCTGACTGTCTTTCGGGTGCAGGTTAACGCCGCGGCAGCCGTCCGTCAGCACCTCGGTCTGATAACCCAACGCCAGCGCATCCAGCACGGTATATTTGACGCAGTAATCGGTTGCCAGCCCCATGATGGTCAACCGGGTAATGTCTCTGGCTTTCAACCAGTCATACAGCTCGGTGCGGGTGCGGCGGCCGTTGTCGAAAAATGCGCTATAGCTGTCGATAAAGGGATGCGTTCCTTTGCGTACTACCCAATTTATCGCCTGCTGATTCAGCCCGGGATGTAAGTCGGCGCCGGGCGAACCCTGTACGCAATGCACCGGCCACCAGATTTGCGGTAAACCGTCCAATTCGCCCACATCACCCACTTGGGTGCCGGAATTAACGGCAAAACTGCGGTGATCCGCCGGGTGCCAGTCCTGGCAGGCAATGATCGTTACTCCGGCCTGCTGGCAAGCGGCGATAGCCTGATTTGCCACCGCGACCACGCTATCGCCGTCCGAGACGGCCAGCGCGCCGCCCGCACAGAAATCGTTCTGGATATCCACCAGTAAGAGTGCTCTGTTCATATGGTGTTCTTCTTACTATTTTTATGACCTGGATGCCGTGTGTTGTGGTTGCAGGCGCTTTAATCCTTGTCGCTCAGTTCTCCGCGCAGGTTTTGCTGCATTAGCTGACGAATCTGGTCGGGAGAAAGGTCGTTCCTGCTTAACAGATAATGCAGCTTCGTCAGAGCCGCTTCAACCGTCATATCAAACCCGCTGATAACGCCGGCCTGCGCCAGCGCATTGCCGGTGGCGTAACCGTCCATGTTGACCCGCCCGGAAATGCATTGCGTCAGGTTAACCACCACGATGCCGCGTTCGGAAGCGCGGCGCAGCTCATCAAGCAGGCCCGAGCTTTGGGGCGCGTTGCCGACACCATACGAACGCAGAATCAGTGCTTTTACCGGCTGAAGCAGAAAATTGCTCACCACATCGGCGGAGATGCCGGGATAGATTGTCACCACGCCGATCGGCTGCGGCGTGATGGCATGCACGATCAGCGGCCCGCTAATCGGGTCGGGGTTGGCCGGCGTCAGGCGGCGGATGTGGATACCGGCTTCCAGCAGCGGCGGAAAGTTCGGTGAGGCAAAGGCGTCAAAGCCGTCGGCGTGTGCTTTGGTGGTGCGGTTGCCGCGCAGTAGTTTGTTATTGAAGAACAAGCTGACTTCGTTGACCGGGTGATTGGCCGCCACGTACAACGCATTGAGTAGGTTGGTTTGCCCGTCGGAGCGCAGTTCCGCCAGCGGAATTTGTGACCCTGTCACGATAACCGGTTTGGACAGATTCTCCAGCATGAAAGACAAGGCGGAAGCGGTGAATGCCATGGTGTCGGTGCCATGCAGAATCACGAAACCATCGTACTGGTCATAGTGTTGCTGGATGTCATCCGCAATCGATTGCCAGTCAGACGGAGTCATATCGGATGAGTCGATCAGCGGCGTATATTCGTGAATCGTGAACGAGGGCATCTCCGGACGGTGAAATTCCGGCATCTGCGCCAACTGTTGTTGCAGGTGGCCGGAAACCGGGATGTAACCGTGGGCGGAGCGCTGCATACCGATGGTGCCGCCGGTGTAGGCGACATAAATGGATTTCTTTTGCATGGATAGTCTGGGTCGGGACACTGTTGGTTAGAGAAACGGTTAGCCGTGAAAGGCCGGGATTATAAAAAGGTTTCGGCGCTAAAAACAGCCCGGTCAAGCCGGGCTGTTCAAATCAAAGAAACGTTAACGCACGTCGCCGCAATTCAGGCACAGTGCGTAACGGTTTTGCGGATCGTTCAGCGCCTCCAGCACCGACGTTTGCGCGCGAACCGTCTGCGCCAGTTGGGCCACCGGCGCCGGCACCATGGCCTGTAACGCTGAAGGCAGCATGGCGTAGACCGAGCTTCTGACCTGATTGAACATCGCATCAAGCAAGTCCGGCTCGCCGGAATACCAGCTCAATTGATACTGTTCCAGCTTGGCCAGTTCCGCCGCTTTTTTCACGGCGTCGTCAAAGTCGCCCAGTTGATCCACCAGTCCGTTGGTTTTGGCGTCGCTGCCGACCCAAACATGCCCCTGCGCGATCTCATCTACTTCCTGCGGCGTTTTCTTGCGTGACTCCGCCACCAGTGAAATAAAGTTCTGATAACCGCGCTCGATATTGAGTTGCATCAGTTGGCTGGCTTCCGTCGGCAAGGCTTTGGTCTGGGACAGCGCGGCCAGCGGAGAAGTAGCGACGCCGTCGGTATGTACGCCGATGCTATCCAGCGAATTTTCGAAGGTGGTGACAACGCCGAAAATCCCGATCGAGCCGGTCAGGGTACTGGGGCTGGCGATGATGGCGTTGGCCGGCGTGGAAATCCAGTAACCGCCGGAAGCCGCCATGCCGCCCATGGAAACCACCACCGGTTTGCCCGCCTGCCGCGCCGCCGCCAGTTCTGAACGAATCAGCTCCGATGCGGTGACGCTACCGCCGGGGCTGTTCACCCGCAGAACGATGGCTTTGACTTTCGGGTCCAGACGAGCGTTGCGGATCTGCGCAGCCGTGGTGTCACCGCCGACGTACCCCGGGGTTTCCTTGCCGTCGACGATGGTGCCGCTGGCAAACACCACGGCGATTTCGTTGGCATTGGCGGCCGGTGGGGTTGGCGCGTAATCATAGATGCTGGTGAAATTAAAGTTTTTGTTCTTGGCGTCCCACCCGAAGGCTTTGATGAACGATTGCTCAATCACCGAACGGGAGGCGACCTCGTCTACCAGCTTGTTTTCCAGCGCATAACGAGCGGTGTCGCCGTTGAGCGCGCGCAGGCCGGCGAGCAGGTTTTCAGCGCCGGGGAACAACTGTTGCGGCGTGATCTGACGGTTGGCCGCCACCGTATCGAGATAATGCTGCCACAGGGTGGAAATCCAGCGGCTATCGGCTTCACGCGCAGCTGGCGACATGTCGTCGCGGATGAACGGCTCGACCGCTGACTTGTAAGTGCCGACGCGGAAGATGTGCGTGGTGACCTTCAGTTTGTCCAGCAGCGTCTTGTAGTAAAGGTTATTGGTGGCGAAGCCGTGCAGGTCGATATTTCCCTGCGGGGTCAGATAGATTTTGTTGGCAAAGCTGGCCAGATAATATTGCGTCTGGTTGAAGTTGTCGCCGACGGCGAAAATCGGCTTGCCGGCATCGCGGAATTCACGCAGCGCCTTGCCGATGTATTGCAGCGAAGGCTGATCCGCGCTGACAAAGTCGGACAGATCCATCACCATGCCGGTAATGTTGCTGTCGTCTTTGGCCTGACGGATGCTGTCGACGATATCAAACAGCGCGTTTTCCTGATGACGGCTGCCAGACACGCCGAAGAACTCCCGTCCGAACTGACGCAGTTTGTTGTTAACGGACGGCTTATCCACTACTACGCCCGTCAGATCCAGCAGTAACGCTCCTCGCACCGGCTCTGCCTGCGGAGTTTTGAACTGGCTATAGACCCCGATGCCGACCAGGATCAAAAACACCAGAAAGAGGTTGAGGATAAATTCGCGGATAAAATTCAGCAGGCGCCATCCCCACCTGAATATTCCACTGAAAATTCGCCACATTGTGCGCATGTCCACTCCGTCAAAAGAAAACTGGGTTTAAGCAGCACCCCTGATTCGCCGGGCGATGACGCTGCCGAAATGCATCAGCGCCATTGCACCCGCACGCGGGGCACTGGCGGTATCCTAATGAGCGATAGGATAAAAGTCAGCTATTTATCTTGCCGCGGGGGCAGCGGCAAGGCGCTAACTTGTAACAAATCTTCTACCTGTGCTACCGTGGCGCGCAACCGGATCTTATTCACCGACAGCAGATTTTCATGACAGGAGAGATGTGATGGATGCTCTGGAATTGCTACTGAATCGCCGTTCGGCGTCTCGTCTGGCGGCACCTGCGCCGGCGGGCGACGTGCTGGAGAATATTCTGCGCGCGGGCCTGCGGGCTCCGGACCATGGCGCACTGCAGCCGTGGCGTTTCTCTATTATTCAGGATGAGGGGTTATCTCGCTTCAGCGATCTGTTGGTTAAGGCGGCATTGCAGGATAATCTGGACGAGGCTGGCGTCGAAAAAGCGCGTCAGGTGCCGTTCCGCGCCCCGATGATCATTACCGTGGTGGCGCATTGCGAAGAAAATCAGAAGGTGCCGCACTGGGAACAAGTGGTGTCCGCCGGCTGCGCGGTACAGGCCATGCAAATGGCGGCGCTGGCACAGGGGTTCAACGGTATCTGGCGCAGCGGCGCCTGGACTCATCATCCGCTGGTGCGCGATGCGTTTGGCTGCCGCGCGCAGGATGAAATCGTCGGTTTCCTTTATTTAGGGACGCCTCAGCTTAAAGCCTCCGCCGCGATCACGCCCGTTGATAGCGCGAAGTTTGTCAGCTATTTCTAATTTCTGTATTGACGATGTTTCCCCTGATTTGCGCGCCTGACGGGGGGCGAATCAGGCAATCTCCGTTCTGCCTTGCGGTGTGACATGCGACTGTTTATTGCGGAAAAACCCAGTCTTGCCAGAGCCATTGCCGATGTGCTGCCTAAACCGCATCGGCGCAGCGATGGCTTTATTGCCTGTGGCGAGCAGGATGTCGTGACCTGGTGCGTGGGGCACCTGCTGGAGCAGGCGCAACCGGATGTGTACGACGCCCGTTACGCGCGCTGGTCACTGGCGGACCTGCCGATTGTGCCGCAGAAATGGCTGCTGCAACCGCGGCCCTCTGTCAGTAAACAGCTGAATGTTATAAAAAAGCTGCTGACTCAGGCGGATGAAATCATTCATGCCGGCGACCCGGATCGTGAAGGACAGTTACTGGTGGACGAAGTGCTGGAGTATCTGTCGCTGCCGGAAGAAAAACGCCAGCAGGTGGGCCGTTGTCTGATCAACGACCTGAATCCACAGGCGGTGGAGCGGGCAGTGTCGCGCCTGCGTGAAAACCGGGAATTCGTTCCGCTGTGCGTCTCCGCGCTGGCCCGCTCGCGCGCCGACTGGCTGTACGGTATCAACATGACCCGGGCTTATACCCTGCTGGGACGAAACGCCGGTTACGAAGGCGTGCTGTCGGTCGGTCGAGTGCAGACGCCGGTGCTGGGGCTGGTGGTACGGCGCGATGAGGAGATCGACAATTTTGTGTCACGCGACTATTTCGAGGTGAAGGCGCACATCGTCACGCCGGCCGACGAGCGGTTTATCGCCTTGTGGCAACCCAGCGAATCCTGCGAACCGTATCAGGACGAAGAGGGGCGTTTGCTGCATCGCCCGCTGGCCGAGCACGTTGTCAAACGCATCGAAGGGCAGCCGGCCTGGGTCACCGCCTATAATGATAAACGGGAATCGGAAACCGCGCCGCTGCCGTATTCTCTTTCCGCCTTGCAGATTGAAGCCGCCAAACGTTTTGGCCTTAGCGCCCAGCAGGTGCTGGATGTCTGCCAGCGGTTGTATGAAACGCATAAGCTGATTACGTATCCGCGTTCGGATTGCCGTTATCTGCCGGAGGAGCATTTTGCCGGGCGGCAGGCGGTGCTGAACGCGATTGCGGCGCATCAGCCGGATTTGCTGCCGCAGCCTGCCGTTGATCCCGAGCGCCGCAACCGCTGTTGGGATGACAGCAAGGTCGATGCCCACCACGCTATTATTCCCACGGCGCGCAGCGCCCGCACCTCGCTGACGGAATCGGAAAGCCAGGTCTATGGGCTGATTGCCCGGCAATACCTGATGCAGTTTTGTGCGGATGCGGTGTTTCGTAAATGCGTTATCGATCTGGATATCGCCGGCGGCAAGTTTGTCGCCAAGGCGCGATTTCTGGCGGAGGCGGGCTGGCGAGCGTTGCTTGGTCACAAAGAGCGGGACGAGGAAAACGAAGGGATGCCGCTGCCGGTGGTGACGAAAGGCGATGAACTTTTGTGTGAGCGCGGCGAGGTGGTGGAACGGCAGACTCAGCCGCCCCGGCACTTCACCGATGCGACCCTGCTGTCCGCCATGACCGGTATCGCGCGTTTTGTGCAGGACAAAGCATTGAAGAAAATCCTGCGTGAAACCGACGGGTTGGGCACCGAAGCCACACGTGCAGGCATTATCGAGTTATTGTTCAAACGCGCGTTTCTGGTAAAGAAAGGGCGTTATATTCACTCCACCGAAGCGGGCAAGGCGTTGATCCACGCCTTGCCGCCGATGGCGGCGCACCCGGATATGACCGCACACTGGGAAGCCACGCTGACGCAGATTAGCGAAAAGCGTTGCCGCTATCAGGATTTCATGCAGCCATTGACCCAGTCGCTGCACGAACTTATTCAGCAGGCCCGGCAAAGTGGTAATATCACGGCATTCAGAGGATTACCGCCGGTGAAACGCGCTCCGCCCGCAGGGCGGAAACGTCGCCAGTCACGTTCAGCCAGCACAAAGGAGTAACGCAGATGAAAGCATGGGGCACCTTCCTGATGGCAACAGGCTTGTTGTTATCTTCCGCTACGCAGGCGGCGACGCAAACCACGGTGATTACGCAGGGGAATCCGGTGGTGTTGCCGGGCAATACCAGCAGTACCTACGGCACGGCATCCACAACGCAGGGGAGCACCAACACCGAAGTGGTGGTGCCGGTGCCTCCTCAGGTGATCTGGGGAAACGGCAATGGCGGCAACGTACAGCGTGAAGCTCAGGTTAATTGCATGAGTTGCTGCATTTACCAGAACAGAAACTACTCTGAAGGCTCGGTGGTCAGGGCGGAAGGGGTGTTGCTGCAATGCCAGCGCGATAAGGACAATCTCGGCACCAACAATCTGGTATGGCGCATTATCAAAGACCAGTAGTAAACGTACCGGATGATAGCGGGGCTGCTTGCAGCCCCGCTTGCGTCATCAGAACGTGAATTCCGCCCATACCGGCGCATGGTCGGAAGGTTTCTCCATTCCCCGGATAGCATAATCAATACCGGTGGCCGCGCAGCGGCTGGCCAGCGGCGCTGTAGCCATAATCAGATCGATGCGCAGGCCGCGGTTGTCGTCAAACCCGGCCGAGCGGTAATCAAACCACGAAAACCGGTCCTGACATTCGGGGTTGGCGGCGCGGAAGGTATCGATCAGTCCCCAGTTCTTCAGCCGCTCCATCCACTCGCGCTCTTCCGGCAGGAAAGAACATTTGCCGGTGCGTAGCCAGCGCTTGCGATTGTCCTCGCCAATGCCGATATCCAGATCGGTCGGGCTGATGTTCATGTCGCCCATAATCAGCACCGGCTGGTCCGCCTGATGGTGCTGTTCAAGATAATGCTGCAAATCCTGATAGAAACGGGTCTTGGCCGGGAATTTTACCGCGTGGTCGCGGCTTTCGCCTTGCGGAAAATAGCCGTTGACCACGGTCAGCGTACCGAGCGGCGTCGCCAGGTCCGCCATGATGATGCGGCGCTGGGCGTCTTCTTCGTCAGTGGGGAATCCGCGCCGGACCGCCAGCGGTTCGGCTTTGGTCAGCAGCGCCACGCCGTAATGGCCTTTCTGACCGTGGTAGAAGACGTGATAGCCAAACTGTTTCACCTCATCGAGCGGAAACATATCGTCGTGGACTTTGGTTTCCTGCAGACCGATCACATCAGGCTGATGTTGTTCGATAATTGCGGCTAACTGGTGCGGTCGGGCGCGCAGCCCGTTGATATTGAAAGAAACAAACTTCATGTTCGCTGCCGTTGTTAAAAAAACGTGCCCTGATGGTAGCAGAAAGGCGGCAGTCGAGTCACGGCGGCTACGCTGCCGTATCAGCAGTCATAACTATCGGTGATGGCTGGTTGAACCGGGCGGCGATAGCCCGTATACTCCGCGGCTTGCAGGAGAGTGGAAGGCCACGTTCTTCCCGCCGAAGGCGCAAACTCCCATAATCGCTCAGGCTACCTTACTGCACATTTCTATGACGCCAACTGGAGAGCGGTTGCCAGACAACCCACCGAAGGGGCAAGCGGTTTTACCGCGTAAACTCTCAGGTAAAAGGACAGAGGGAGGGGCACATTCCACAAGGGTACCTGTGTGCTGACCTATATCTATCTGATCGCTATTACCGCTGAGGGTATGTCCGGCGCGCTGGCCGCGGGCCGCCGCAATATGGACATCTTCGGTGTTTCGATGATCGCTTTTATTACCGCGCTGGGCGGCGGTACGGTGCGCGATATTCTGCTGGGTAACTATCCCATCGTTTGGACACAGCATCCTGTTTATATCTACCTCACGATTGGCGCCGGGCTGCTGGCGGTGCTGGCTGCGCGCGTGATGCACCACCTGCACCGGCTGTTTCTGGTACTGGACGCCATGGGACTGGTGGCATTCACCATTATCGGTTGCAATGTGGCGATTGAACTGGGGTATTCGCCGACCGTGGTGGTGATGGCAGGGATTACCACCGGTATCTTCGGTGGGATTTTGCGCGATATTTTTTGCAATCGGACGCCGATGGTGCTGCGCAAAGAGCTGTACGCCTGCGTTTCCTTGCTGGTGGCGCTGGTTTACCTTGGCCTGCGCGAAATCGGCATCAACCACGATCTCAACCAACTGATCTCTTTTTCTGTCGGGTTAGCACTGCGTCTGGCGGCTATTTTCTGGTCCTGGCAGTTGCCGGTATTCAGCTATATGCCGGAACGCTGGAAAGAGTAATCACGTTATCTTGTCCGTACTATCACCACGGCATCGGTATATGAATATCGCAGAGTAATCATGGCGATTTTTCATGATGCGATGAAGCCGTCGTGATAATGCCACGATGTGTTTTCCTGCGGCGCTTGTGGGTGATTTCTTTTTTGGATGCGATGAGTTTGTTTGGATGCGGTAATGATATGTCGTAGCGATTTGGAGATGGTGGTGGGGGAAGGATTCGAACCTTCGAAGTCTGTGACGGCAGATTTACAGTCTGCTCCCTTTGGCCGCTCGGGAACCCCACCACTGGCCTGATTGCTCTTTCGTGTCGAGCGGGGCGCATCATATCAAATGCCGCGCCCCTGTAAAGACCGAAAAAACAAAAACAAGTTCGTTTGCCGGTTTTTTATGCCGCCCGCTGTAATTGTAGGCGAAGGGCGGCGAAGGGCTAATCAACGCAGGATAATCGTGCGGTTGCCGTAAACGAACACCCGCTGGGCCAATACGTGGTACAGCGCCCGGCTGAGCACGTTTTTTTCCACGTCGCGACCGGCGCGCATCATGTCATCCGCGGTGTAAGTATGATCAACGTGGATCACGTCCTGCATGATGATCGGGCCTTCATCCAGATTGTCGTTCACATAATGAGCGGTGGCGCCGATGATCTTCACGCCGCGCTCGTAAGCCTGGTGGTACGGGCGCGCGCCGATAAACGCCGGCAGGAACGAATGATGGATATTGATAACCCGGTTAGGGTAGTTCTGAACAAAAGCGGGCGTCAGCACGCGCATGTATTTCGCCAGCACCACGTAGTCAGGTTTATATTGGTCGATCTGCGCGATCATTTTCAGATCGTGCTCTTCGCGCGTCAGGCCTTCGTGGCTGACCAGATGGAATGGAATATCAAAGCGTTCTACCAGCGTACGCAGCGTTTCGTGGTTACCGATTACCGCCGCGATCTCGACATCCAGACCGCCGTAGGCGCTTTTCATCAGCAGATCGCCAAGACAGTGGGCTTCCTTGGTCACCAGAATAACGACACGGCGACGCCCGGCGCTGGTCAGTTCGCGCACGGAGCCTTCCGGTAAGGCGCTGTCCAGATCGGCCTGCAGTGTGGTGTCGTTGAAGATACCTTCCAATTCCGTACGCATGAAGAAACGACCGGTACGGTGATCAACATATTCCGAATTCTGCACGATATTCAGCTCGTGCTTGTAGCAGATGTTGGTGATCTTGGCGATAAGCCCTTTCGCGTCAGGGCAGATTGTCCGTAAAATTTTTCGTTGGATATTCTGGGATTGCATGGAATTGGGATCCTGTCCAAAACATAAAATCAGATGTTGCCGTTACGCGATGCCGGAATCACCGCGATAATCAAGGGTATTATTGTCCGCAGCACTTTTTGTATTTTTTGCCGGAGCCGCACGGACAGGCGTCGTTCCTGCCGGTTTGCAGGTGAACGCCGTCGACATAGTACCAGCGATCGCGATAACGAAGGAAGCGAGAACGTTCCCTCATCAGCACCCGGCGGTCCGGATGCCCGGCTGCGCTGTAGCTGGCCGCGAATTCGACGTAGCCTTCGTCCACCGTTTTTCCCGGCGCGACGTCCAGTATCCGCAGACCGAGCCAGTGCGTGTCGGTGCAACTTGTGGTGATGTCGGCTCGCCAGTTTTCCGCGTGGCAATCCGGATGCCAGGTGTCGACCAGATAATCGACATCCTGTTTGACGTAGGCGCTATACCGTGAACGCATCAGTAGGTCAGGGCGCGGGGCCTGGGCATCACGACGCAGATAGGGCTGGCAGCAGTGTTCGTAAGGCTGATCACTGCCGCATGGGCAACATTCGGACACAATATCTCCTGCAAAATTCTGCAATAAGCTTAAATAATTGAGACGCCACTGATAAGGCGTGCGCTATGTTACCCAATAGGGTTCGCGTATCGCAATAATCCTGTCCGGTGCGTACATAACGGCAGGGTAGCGCCTAGAATAAGACACAGGGGGAGCACCATGAGTACCATGCGGAAGGTAACTATCGGTCTGGCATTGGGGTCCGGTGCGGCTAAAGGATGGGCGCACATCGGCGTGCTGAAGGCGCTGGAGGATCTGGGGATTGTGCCTGACGTGGTGGCGGGGTGTTCGGTGGGGGCGCTGGTCGGCGCCGCTTACGCCACACATCGTCTGGACAGTATGGCGCACTGGGTGAGCGGCTTTCGCTACTGGGATGTCATTCGTCTGATGGACTTTTCCTGGCGGCGTGGCGGATTATTGCGGGGCGATCGCGTTTTCAACCATGTAAAGCATTTGCTACGTACGCAACATATTGAAGAGTGTGCTATCAAATATGGAGCAGTGGCAACTAATCTGAGCACGGGAAGGGAACTTTGGCTGACGCAAGGGGACTTACATTTAGCTATTCGCGCCTCCTGCAGTATGCCGGGGTTATTGTCTCCGGTGCAATTCAATGGTTACTGGCTGGTGGATGGGGCCGTCGTTAATCCGATTCCGGTCTCATTGACTCGCGCGATGGGTGCGGATGTGGTGATTGCGGTGGATTTGCAGCACGATGCCAGCCTGCTGCCGCATAATCTGTTGTCTACCAGGCCGGCGGTTCAGGCGGAGGAGATTGCCGCGCCGCACGGCTGGCGTCAGCGTCTTCGGTCTCGTCTGTCTCACCGTTTTCGTCGGCAGACGGAAGCGACGCCCACCGCGATGGAGATCATGAGCACTTCTATACAGATATTGGAGAATCGCCTGAAAATGAATCGTATGGCGGGCGATCCTCCGGATGTATTGATTCAACCTTATTGCCCGCAAATCGCCACGCTGGATTTTCATCGAGCGGAAGAGGCTATTGAGTCCGGCAGGCTGGCGGTGGAGAAACAGCGGGAGCTGCTGTTGCCGCTGGTGAACCATGGTGTATAGGGTTATTTCCGATTTAGGATTCGGCAACGAATGATGATGAGCGGTGCAAGGGGTCATTGATGGCGCAACCACTGACGGGAAAACACATTTTGGTTGTTGAGGATGAGGCTGTTTTCCGTTCCGTGCTGGCCGGTTATCTGACATCTCTGGGCGCAGACGTGCATGAGGCGGATAACGGCAAGGATGCGCTGGAAAAAATGGCTCATCAGTCGCCCGACCTGATTATCTGCGATCTCAACATGCCCATGATGGGCGGCTTCGAATTCGTCGAGCGGCTGCGGCTGCACGATATCATCACGCCGGTGTTGGTGGTGTCCGCCACCAGTCATCTGGCGGACATCGCCAGGGTATTGCGCCTTGGCGTTCAGGATGTGCTGCTCAAACCTATCCATGACTACACCCGTTTGCGCGAATCGGTCATGGCCTGCCTGTACCCAACGATGTTTACTTCGCAGGCCAATGAAGTCGAACAGCTGATGCATGACCTGGATACGCTGAATCAATCGCCGGGGGCCGCCTTGAAACTGCTGGAACAGTTGCAGCCGCCGGTTCAACAGACGCTGGCGCGCTGCCGGGTTAATTACCGACAACTGATGGCGGCGGACCGCCCAGGGCTGGTGCTCGACATTGCGGCGCTGTCCGGGGACGACCTGGCGTTTTATTGTCTTGATGTGACGCTGGCGGCCAACAATCACGGCGTGCTGGCGGCGTTGCTGCTACGGGCGCTGTTCAACAGCCTGTTGCAGGAGCATCTGGTGCATCAGCAGCGCCGGTTGCCCGAATTGCCGGTATTGCTCAATCAGGTTAACCAATTATTACGTCAGGCGAATTTGCAAGGGCAGTTTCCCTTGCTGGTCGGTTACTATCACCGGGAACTGAAACGGCTGATTCTGATTTCGGCGGGATTGCATGCCACCCTGAGTGTGGAAGAGCAACACATTGGGCTAAATAACGGTGTGCCGTTGGGTACGCTGGAAGCCGCTTATCTTAATCAAATCAGCTATCAGTGCGAGTCATGGCAATGCCAGATGTGGGGCAGCGGTGGTCGTCTGCGCCTGATGCTTTCTACGGACTAATCCGATATCTGCAAACCTCCCCGCACTTCAGACTAGGTGCATCTATCGTTATTATTTTTTATTCCCTAGTATGTGGCTTATGATTTTTAATCACGCATCCAGATTGGTCGAGCATCGCGCATTGAACCTGATATACTTTCGCGGTTTTATGCGCCGGACAAATAAAGCTCATTATTTGAACGATATATACGAGGTTGTTTATGTCAACTGTTAATAAAAAAGTAAAAAAAGCGGTCATTCCAGTGGCTGGGTTGGGGACGCGTATGTTGCCTGCTACCAAGGCCATTCCCAAAGAAATGCTGCCGCTGGTCGATAAGCCGTTAATCCAGTATGTGGTTAATGAATGTATTGCTGCCGGTATCAATGAAATAATTTTAGTTACACATTCTTCTAAGAATTCAATAGAAAACCATTTTGATACCAGCTTTGAACTGGAAGCCATGCTGGAAAAACGCGTTCAGCGCCAGCTGCTGAAAGAAGTTCAGTCTATTTGTCCGGAGCATGTCACTATTATGCAGGTTCGTCAGGGGCTGGCGAAAGGATTGGGGCACGCGGTACTTTGCGCTCATCCTTTGGTTGGCGATGAGCCGGTGGCGGTTATTTTGCCGGACGTAATTATCGACGAATATGAATCCGATCTGAAGAAAGACAACCTCAGTGAAATGCTGCAACGTTTTTATAGCACAGGCCATAGCCAGATTATGGTTGAGCCGGTGGAAAATGTCAGCAGCTACGGCGTGGTGGATTGCAAAGGCGTGGAATTAAAACCGGGCGACAGCGCGCCGATGGTCGGCGTGGTGGAAAAACCCAAGGCGTCGGAAGCGCCGTCTAATTTGGCGGTAGTAGGGCGTTATGTGCTGTCCGAACAAATCTGGGATCTGTTGAAGAAAACAGAACCGGGCGCCGGTAATGAAATTCAGTTGACCGATGCTATCGCTATGCTGATGGAAAAAGAAACCGTTGAAGCTTATCACCTGAAAGGGGTAAGTCATGACTGCGGTAATAAGTTGGGATACATGACCGCATTTGTGGAATATGGTCTTCGCCATGACGCTCTGGGTGAAGATTTTACTCAGTGGCTGAAAGAGGCGATAGAAGAAGACGCCAATTAATCTTCTCCCCCTGTACTTTTATACCCCAAATATTTGGGTTGCAGGACAACACGCATTTCGTGTTGAACAACGCAACGCGTTGGCTCTCCAGGGCAAGGCTCATGATGAGCCTTGTAATGCGGCAAGAGAGTGAATCCCGATGAATTTACGCAGGTAAGTGATTCGGGTGAACGGCGACGTGCCGGGAACCGAGTTGAACGCAGCTCGCTGCGGCCCCGAAGGGGGGAGGCCCATGAATGGGCCGAGTAATAAAGTCAACACACCTGCAGCTTGCAGTATGATGGGTATAGTCAGTATGAGGCGTTTCTGAATCAGCGCAATAAAAAAACACCCTTTGAAAGGGTGTTTTTTTATTATCGAGCTGTGAATTACAGCAGGAAGTCATCCAGAGACTTGCCTTGTTCTTCGATTGCTTTCTTGATAACTGCCGGAGTACGGCCCTGACCGGTCCAGGTTTTCAGTTCGCCGTTTTCGTCGGTGTACTGATATTTAGCCGGGCGTGCTGCACGTTTGGCTTTACCGGCAACTTTGCTTGAACCCAAAGATTGCAGTAATTCGTTCGGGTCAATGCCATCGGCAATAAGCATTTCACGATACTGCTGTAATTTGCGTGTGCGTTCTTCAATTTCTGCCTGAGCCTGGTTTTCTTCTTCGCGGCGCTCGTTCACCACGACTTCCAGCTTTTCCAGCATTTCTTCCAGCGTTTCGAGGCTGCATTCTCTTGCCTGGGCACGCAGGGTGCGGATGTTGTTTAGAATCTTAAGTGCTTCGCTCATTGGATTAATCTCAAAATAAATATTAACGGTGACAGTACAGAGATAATAGAGTGCCGTTTTATTTTCTGCAATAGGTAAAATTGTCAGGTTGTTAAAATTTAGCAAATTTAAAACGAAAATCATGCGTTGACCGGCCAATATAAATTTCGGACAAGCCAGTTAATACATTCTGTTAGCGCGATCTGCAGCGGAAATAGCCATGTGGAGCGTATCGATAGTTTCTTTGAACTCCCATGATGGAACTATCTATATTACCAAACCACAGAATGATTAAGGGTGTGTGCGGAGCCTGAGCCGGACGCGACTAAACCCTCGTCAGCGGCAATACCTATGTTACAATAAATTTTAACGATTACTGACCGGTGAATGCCGTTGAACGAGGAGCCATGGCGCAGCTTTATTTTTATTATTCCGCGATGAATGCAGGGAAATCCACCGCACTGTTACAGTCTTCATATAACTACCAGGAAAGGGGAATGCGGACCCTGGTGTTTACGGCTGAAATAGATGACCGTTCCGGGCGAGTCGGCGTCGTTAGTTCCCGCATCGGTCTCTCTTCACCGGCGTTATTGTTTAACGAACAGACAGATTTATTCCAGACGCTTGAGTTGGCGCATCGTCAGCAAACTATTCACTGTGTGTTAATTGATGAAAGTCAGTTTTTGACACGTGAACAAGTGAATGCGCTGTGTGATGTCGTCGATCAATTAGACATTCCGGTCCTCTGTTATGGTCTGCGTACCGATTTCCGCGGGGAATTGTTCAGCGGCAGTCATTATTTATTGGCGTGGGCAGACAAACTGGTCGAACTTAAAACCGTCTGCCATTGCGGGCGTAAAGCGAATCACGTATTGCGGGTGGATTCGCATGGCAAGCCCGTCATTGAAGGTGAGCAAGTCGTTATCGGCGGAAATGAGAGTTACGTGTCGGTGTGTCGGAAGCATTATAAAATCGCCCTGGGATTGACCCGAGTAGAAACGGAATAATCCATATCTATATAGGCTAAGCATTTAGCCTGGCTTATTAATAACCGGGTAGATGAAGCGATTATCCGGTTATCGCTCCTGGTAAAAATTGATAATATAAATTAAATATTCGTTACCAGATGCGTATTTGCTGCTTTTTGCCGTTGTTTTCGCAGACGTGCTCCCTCGGCGTTATTGATGCGTTTTCCGGACCGCAATTCGTTTTCTGAGCCGAATAATCCCCTCGCCAGCAGCCCTGATGCATCAACCCCGTTTTACCGGCGTAACGCTCTCCGTCGCTGTAATGGATGTTGTTGTAACGCGATAGTGGCTGTTACGCGCTAGTGGCTGTAGCGGGATAGTGGCTATAACGAGATACTTACGGCGTGCTGGAGCTGACTGCCGGATTACAGGGGATGGTGCGTTGGTGGCGGACTATATCTCAGAAATCTGTATCGCTGCAGACGGTGTCTCTCGCGGGTGATGACGGTAGCGGGGCGTCATTCTTGTTGTGGTATGACCAATCCCATTCCCTACCCAAAAAAAAGCCCTGCGCGTGTGCACAGGGCTTTGAGTATGCAGCCGTCAGCGATATCAGTTAACGGCTTTTTTCTCTTTCTTCTCGGCTTTTTCCGCCTTGGCGGGCACGCTGGCCGCAACTGGGGCGGTTTTGGTTTCGGTGACCGCATGTTCGACAAACGGACGGCCGTAGAACGAATCCAGCAGGATTTGTTTCAACTCGGCAATCAGCGGATAACGCGGGTTAGCGCCGGTACACTGATCGTCAAACGCATCTTCAGAGAGTTTATCCACCTTGGCCAGGAAATCGGCTTCCTGTACGCCGGCTTCACGAATAGAGGTGGGAATACCCAGTTCCTTCTTCATGCTTTCCAGCCAGGCCAGCAGTTTTTCGATTTTCTGCGCCGTACGGTCGCCAGCGGCTCCCAGGCCCAGATGGTCGGCCACTTCGGCATAACGACGGCGTGCCTGCGGACGGTCGTACTGGCTGAATGCTGTCTGCTTGGTCGGGTTATCGTTGGCGTTATAGCGAATCACGTTGCTAATCAGCAGGGCATTGGCCAGGCCGTGCGGGATATGGAACTCCGAACCCAGCTTGTGCGCCATGGAGTGGCAGACGCCCAGGAAGGCGTTAGCGAAGGCGATACCGGCGATTGTCGCCGCGTTATGAACGCGCTCGCGGGCCACCGGGTTTTTCGCGCCTTCACGGTAGCTGGTCGGCAGGTTATCTTTCAGCAGTTTCAGTGCCTGCAACGCCTGACCGTCGGAATATTCGTTCGCCAGCACGGATACATAGGCTTCCAGCGAGTGGGTCACCGCGTCCAGCCCGCCGAACGCACACAGCGACTTCGGCATGTTCATCACCAGATTGGCGTCGACAATCGCCATATCCGGCGTCAGCGCATAGTCTGCCAGCGGATATTTCTGGCCGGTGGCGTCATCGGTCACCACGGCGAACGGCGTCACTTCAGAACCGGTGCCGGAAGTGGTGGTCACGGCGATCAACTTGGCTTTCACGCCCATTTTCGGGAACTTGTAGATACGTTTGCGGATATCCATAAAACGCAGCGCCAGTTCTTCAAAATGGGTATCCGGATGTTCGTACATAACCCACATGATCTTGGCGGCATCCATCGGCGAACCGCCGCCCAGCGCGATAATGACGTCGGGTTTAAAGGCGTTCATCTGTTCGGCGCCTTTGCGAACGACGCTGAGCGTCGGGTCGGCTTCCACTTCAAAGAAGACATCGGTATCCAGACCCTGCTGTTTCAGCACCGACGTAATCTGGTCGACATAGCCGTTATTAAACAGGAAACGGTCAGTAACGATGAACGCGCGTTTCGCGCCGTCGCTCGCCACTTCTTCCAGCGCTATCGGCAGAGAGCCGCGGCGGAAGTAGATAGATTTGGGAAGTTTGTGCCACAGCATATTCTCTGCTCGCTTAGCCACGGTTTTACGGTTGATCAGGTGCTTCGGCCCGACGTTCTCGGAGATGGAGTTACCGCCCCATGAACCGCAACCCAGCGTCAGCGACGG
Organism: Dickeya dadantii NCPPB 898; assembly: GCF_000406145.1. NCBI lineage: Bacteria > Pseudomonadati > Pseudomonadota > Gammaproteobacteria > Enterobacterales > Pectobacteriaceae > Dickeya > Dickeya dadantii. The sequence goes on from NZ_CM001976.1 coordinate 2,296,290, forward strand.
CGCCAGTTTAAAGTTGTACAAATCGCCGATCCCGCCCTGAGAAGCCGGCGTATTGATCAGGATACGGGCGGTTTTCATCTTGTCGCCAAAATGGTTGACGCGACGAGGCTGGTTGTCCTGATCGGTGTACAGACAGGAGGTGTGGCCGATGCCGCCCATGGCGACCAGTTTTTCCGCTTTGTCGACCGCGTCTTCAAAGTCTTTCGCCCGGTACATCGCCAGCGTCGGGGACAGTTTCTCGTGAGCGAACGGTTCGGACTCGTCCGCGTTCGTTACTTCACCGATCAGCACTTTGGTGCTGGCAGGCACGGTAATACCGGCCATTTCAGCAATCTTGATGGCCGGTTGGCCGACGATGGCGGCGTTGAGCGCGCCGTTTTTCAGCAGAATGCCTTGCACCGCGCTGAGCTCTTTGCCCCGAAGCAGGTAACCGCCGTGGGTCGAGAAGCGTTCACGCACCGCATCATAGATTTCATCGACCACGATTACCGACTGCTCGGAAGCGCAAATCACGCCGTTGTCGAAGGTTTTGGACATCAGAATCGATGCTACGGCGCGTTTGATATCGGCCGTTTCATCGATCACCACCGGGGTGTTGCCCGCGCCCACGCCAATTGCCGGCTTACCGGAGCTGTAGGCTGCTTTTACCATGCCCGGGCCGCCAGTTGCCAGGATCAGGTTGATATCCGGGTGATGCATCAGCTGATTGGACAGCTCCACTGACGGCTCATCAATCCAGCCGATGATGTCACGAGGCGCGCCCGCGGCGATCGCGGCCTGCAGGACGATATCCGCCGCTTTATTGGTGGCATTTTTTGCGCGCGGATGCGGGGAGAAAATAATGCCGTTGCGGGTTTTCAGGCTGATCAAGGCTTTAAAGATAGCCGTGGAGGTCGGGTTAGTGGTCGGAACGATACCGCAGATCAGGCCGATAGGTTCGGCAATCGTGATGGTGCCGAACGTATCATCGACGGACAGCACGCCGCAGGTTTGCTCATCCTTATAAGCGTTATAGATGTACTCGGAAGCGAAGTGGTTTTTGATCACCTTATCTTCAATAATACCCATGCCGGATTCGGCGACCGCCATTTTCGCCAGCGGTATACGGGCATCCGCAGCAGCCAGCGCGGCGGCGCGGAAGATCTGATCGACCTGCTCTTGCGAGAAGTTTGCGAACTCCTGCTGCGCTTTTTTGACGCGTTCGACCAAAGCGTTAAGTTCAGCAACGTTTGTTACGGCCATAATGCTCTCCTGTAATGTTAAGCTCTTTCAGTCAATGGTCAGCCCGGTAAATAAGCAGTATAGATAACGGTTGACGCACCTGATAATTTGGCTGCGGTGATTATCCATTGACTCAAAGCGCTCCTGATAAATGCGATCGCCTGGTTTAATAACAGCAATCTCGGTTTCTCTATTTGATTCCTAAAGTTGCCGGCGATTTGACGACAGAATCGGCTGTCGTTGTCCGTCTTGCTACGATGAAGGCAGAATACCCCGTTGTTAGCCGGTTTTTTGTGATCCTTCTCGCTAAATTTCAATGCTGACACCATTCAGCATGGCACGATTGAGAATCAATATCATTTGTATCGGTGATTTGTTAAAAATAAATGACCATAATATGAGTGGGTTTATATCGATTTGTATCGAAAATCTGAATAGAGGCAGAGAATAATTATCTGGGCGGAGGATGGAGGCGCGCGGCGCTTTACATTACTGTAGGAGATATCACGGCATTAGCTGTGGCTTATCAGGGATTCCCGGCGTTGACAATAATCTTCAGAGGTGGAATGTGATTCAGCCTGTTCTGGATTTCTCCGGTTACATCAAATTCTTTATCGGATTATTTGCGTTGATTAACCCGGTGGGCATTCTGCCCATCTTTATTAGCATGACCAGTTATCAGGGGGCGGAAGGGCGGTCGAAGACCAATCTGACAGCGAATGTCTCCGTGGTAATCATTCTTTGGGGCGCGCTGTTTTTCGGCGACATGATTTTGCGGTTGTTCGGCATTTCCATTGATTCGTTTCGGATTGCGGGCGGCATTCTGATTGTAACCATCGCCATGTCGATGATAAGCGGCAAGCTGGGTGAGGATAAACAGAATAAACAGGAGAAAACAGAAACCGCCAATCGGGAAAGTATTGGCGTGGTGCCGCTGGCGTTGCCGCTGATGGCCGGGCCGGGGGCGATCAGTTCCACCATTGTCTGGAGTTCCCGTTATCACGGCTGGCAAAATCTGCTGGGGTTGTCGCTGGCGATTGCATTTTTTGCATTCTGCTGCTGGCTGTTGTTCAGAGCGGCGCCGGCGCTGGTGCGGCTACTGGGGCAGACCGGCATTAACGTGGTGACGCGTATCATGGGGCTGCTGTTGATGTCGCTCGGCATCGAATTTATCGTCACGGGAATTCGCACCTTGTTTCCCGGTTTGCTATAGCCGCAAGGGCTGCTACTTTATTTTTATTGATACTTTTTCCTTATGTTTATTCCCCGGCAATAATCGGGCCGGGGAAAGCCTATCGACTACTATTATTTATCACTCCAGAGAGTGTGGCTTATTTTCATTCTTTAATCGCATGCCTTAGATAAGCTAATGCATATGGCGTAAAAGGCGACAGGCATTATGGCAAGACGCGTATGCGCTTTCGCTGTTAATTTATTCACATGCAAAGGGGGCGGCGCCGGTAATGGTGTTATTGTGTGCGGGAGTGTTTTATCGTGTGTTTTTTACCCTGATCTAGTGTTAATTCTTTCATACTTACAAGTTATTGGACAATCTGCTGCCGGGCGAATCTTTACCGCCGTGACGCTCGTCACGGATGTTTTTATATCCATTTACGTGCTTAAGCCATTTTGTGACTTTCCGAGATGGAAAAGAAATTTAAGTAACAGGCTGCAAAATCTATTGGCGAAGACGGATTCTTCTGATACGTTCGGCATCACGCTATTCCCCTTGGCTGTTATGGATAAGTTAATTTTATTAGAGCCTTATCCGTGACCGTCTTTTTGTGGGGGGCGTACCATCAGGGAAGAGTGGAAATGGCTGTGAGCTGCCGAGTCTGGGAAAAGGCTACGGCGGTTTTTGGGTTGCCGGAATGTGCTGTTTTTATCTCTGTTGATTTTTCCAACACGTTGGCGCGGCGTTATGACGTATCTGGCTGTGCTGCGTGGATAAAACAATTTAGATGTGATTGAGCGGCCATGTTGCCAGATTCGTTCCTCTGGTGGCGATGATGTCTGTCCGTTTAATACGTAAAAAAAGTTATGTGCCTGATCGGGCGATAACAGTAGAACAGGAGCAAGGTAAATAATGGTAAACAACACAATTAAAAAAAGACTGGCGGTCAGCATTCTCGCTGCTATCACTGCTTCTGCCAGCGTTTCCGCCTGGGCCGCTAAAGTGCCGGCCGGCGTTCAACTGGCTGAGAAGCAGGAGCTGGTGCGCAACAACGGTTCCGAGGTCGCCTCGCTGGACCCGCATAAGATGGAAGGCGTGCCGGAATCCAACATTGCGCGCGACCTGCTGGAAGGGCTGTTGGTTACCTCTCCGGATGGCCACCCGGCGCCGGGCGTTGCGGAAAGCTGGGACAATAAAGAGTTCAAAGTGTGGACCTTCCATCTGCGTAAAGACGCAAAATGGTCCAACGGCGATCCGGTCACCGCACAGGATTTCGTCTACAGCTGGCAGCGTGTTTCCAACCCGAAAACAGCATCGCCTTACGCCAGTTATCTGCAGTTCGGTCATATCGTTAACATCGATGATGTCGTCGCGGGCAAAAAATCACCTGACACGCTGGGCGTGAAAGCGATCGACGATCACACGCTGGAAGTGACGCTGAGCGAACCGGTACCGTACTTCTATAAACTGCTGGTGCACCCGTCCACCTTCCCGGTGAACAAAAAAGCGGTTGAGCAGTTTGGCGACAAATGGACCCAGCCGGCTAACTGGGTGGGCAACGGCGCCTACAAACTGAAAGAATGGGTGGTGAACGAAAAGATCGTTCTGGAGCGCAACCCGAACTACTGGGATAACGCCAACACCATCATCAATAAAGTGACTTATCTGCCGATCTCCTCCGAAGTGACGGACGTGAACCGCTACCGTAGCGGCGAGATCGACATGACGTATAACAACCTGCCGATCGAGCTGTTCCAGAAGCTGAAGAAAGAGATCCCCAGCGAAGTGAAGGCGGATCCGTATCTGTGCACCTACTACTATGAGATCAACAATCAGAAAGCGCCGTTTACCGATGCCCGCGTGCGTCAGGCGCTGGTACTGGGGCTGGATCAGGACATTCTGGTCAACAAGGTGAAAGGTCAGGGCGACACCCCGGCGTTTGGTTTCACCCCGCCGTACATCGACGGCATGGACGGCAAACTGACGCCGCCGGAGTGGGTGAGCTGGTCGCGTGAAAAACGTAATGCCGAAGCGAAGAAACTGCTGGCCGAAGCAGGCTTCACTGCTGAAAAACCGCTGACTTTCAACCTGCTGTACAACACGTCCGATCTGCACAAGAAACTGGCGATTGCCGCGTCTTCCATCTGGAAAAGCAATATCGGTGTAGACGCGAAGCTGGAAAACCAGGAGTGGAAAACCTTCCTGGACAGCCGTCATCAGGGCACATTTGACGTCGCTCGTGCCGGCTGGTGCGCGGACTATAACGAACCGACCACGTTCCTGAACATCATGATCGCCAACAGCAGCAGCAACACCGCGCATTACAAGAGCGCGGATTTCGACAAGCTGATGGCGCAAGCCCTGGCGGCGAAAACCGACAGCGAACGTGCCGACATTTACAAACAGGCTGAGACGCTGCTGGAAAAAGACGCTGCGGTGGTTCCGGTGTACTACTACGCCAATACCCGTTTGATTAAGCCTTACGTGGGCGGTGTAACCGGTAAAGATCCACTGGATAACATCAACGTTAAAAACCTTTATATTATCAAGCATTAATGATGAAGGGCGGGTGTCGGTTGGCACCCAGCCCTTATTCGGTTTGATAAACAGAAGCGAAATTTTCAGACCGGTTTTATAGGTAAGGTCAATGTTAAAATTTATTTTCCGTCGTTGCCTGGAAGCAATCCCGACACTGTTCATCCTGATTACCATCTCGTTTTTCATGATGCGACTGGCCCCGGGAAGTCCGTTTACTGGAGAACGCAATCTTCCCCCTGAAGTTATGGCGAATATCGAAGCCAAATACCATCTGAACGATCCCATGATCAAACAGTACGGTAATTATCTGGTGCAGTTGCTGAAAGGCGACTTTGGGCCGTCTTTCAAGTACAAAGATTATTCGGTAAATGATTTGGTCGTCCGGGCTTTTCCGGTGTCGGCTAAATTGGGTGCCGCCGCTTTTCTGCTGGCAGTGGTGCTGGGGGTGACCTCCGGCGTGATTGCCGCATTGAATCAAAACAGTAAATGGGACTACACGGTAATGGGGTTCGCCATGACCGGGGTAGTGATCCCGAGCTTTGTGGTAGCGCCGCTACTGGTGCTGATCTTCGCGATAACCCTGCGCTGGTTGCCAGGGGGCGGCTGGAACGGGGGCGCGCCGAAATACATCATTCTGCCGATGGTGGCGTTGTCCCTGTCTTATATCGCCAGCATCGCCCGTATTACCCGTGGCTCCATGATTGAAGTGCTGCATTCGAACTTTATCCGCACCGCGCGCGCTAAGGGGCTGCCGCTGCGTCGGATTATTCTGCGCCACGCGCTGAAGCCGGCGCTGCTGCCGGTGCTTTCCTACATGGGACCGGCGTTCGTGGGGATCATCACTGGCTCCATGGTGATTGAAACTATTTTCGGTTTACCTGGTATCGGTCAGTTGTTTGTTAACGGGGCGCTTAACCGTGACTATTCGCTGGTGCTCAGCCTGACTGTGTTGGTGGGCGCGCTGACCATTCTGTTTAATGCGGTCATCGATGTGCTGTACGCGGTCATCGATCCGAAGATCCGTTACTAAGGTAAATCACTGATGTTTTGGAATAAACGTAACCGCGAAGCGCTGGACAACTTTAGCGAAAAACTGGAAGTGGAAGGGCGCAGTCTATGGCAGGATGCGCGCCGTCGCTTCATGCACAACCGGGCGGCGCTGGCCAGCCTGTTTGTCCTGACGCTCATCACGCTGTTTGTCGTCGTCGGCCCGATGGTGGCGCCGTTCAACTATGCCGATACCGACTGGAATATGATGTCCAGCGCGCCTGATATGGTGTCCAAACACTATTTCGGCACCGATTCGTCCGGCCGCGACCTGCTGGTGCGCGTGGCGATCGGCGGACGTATTTCTCTGATGGTCGGCGTTGCCGCCGCGCTGGTGGCGGTGATCGTGGGAACGCTGTATGGCGCCGCGTCCGGCTATATCGGTGGGAAAGTGGACTCGGTCATGATGCGTCTGCTGGAGATCCTCAACTCCTTCCCGTTCATGTTCTTCGTTATCCTGCTGGTGACCCTGTTCGGGCAAAATATTCTGCTGATTTTTGTGGCCATCGGCATGGTGTCCTGGCTGGATATGGCGCGTATCGTTCGCGGCCAGACCCTGAGCCTGAAACGTAAAGAGTTCATTGAAGCCGCGCTGGTGTGCGGTGTATCCACCCGCAGCATCGTGCTGCGCCATGTCGTGCCGAATGTGCTGGGCGTGGTTGTGGTATACGCGTCGCTGCTGGTGCCGAGCATGATCCTGTTCGAATCTTTTCTGAGTTTCCTTGGCCTGGGCACCCAGGAGCCGCTGAGCAGCTGGGGCGCGCTGCTGAACGATGGCGCTAATTCAATGGAAGTGGCGCCGTGGCTGCTGCTGTATCCCGCCGGTTTCCTGGTGGTGACCCTGTTTTGTTTCAACTTTATCGGCGATGGCCTGCGTGATGCCCTCGACCCGAAAGACCGCTAAGGAGGCGCTTCATACCATGATGAATACGTCACAATCTCGTGAAGCGCTGCTTGACGTTAAAGATCTGCGCGTGACCTTCAGTACGCCTGACGGTGATGTCACGGCGGTAAACGACCTTAATTTCTCTCTCAGCGCCGGTGAGACGCTGGGGATCGTCGGAGAATCCGGCTCTGGTAAATCCCAGACGGCGTTTGCGCTGATGGGGCTGCTGGCCGCTAACGGCCGCATCGGCGGCTCCGCCCGTTTCAACGGCCGCGAGATTCTCAACCTGCCGGAGCGCGAGCTTAATCGCCTGCGTGCAGAAGAGATCGCCATGATTTTTCAGGACCCGATGACGTCGCTGAACCCGTACATGCGCGTCGGCGATCAGCTAATGGAAGTGCTGATGCAGCACAAGAAACTCGGTAAAAGCGAAGCGTTCGACGAATCGGTGCGCATGCTGGACGCGGTGAAAATGCCGGAGGCCAGAAAACGTATGCGCATGTACCCGCACGAGTTTTCCGGCGGGATGCGTCAGCGCGTCATGATTGCGATGGCGCTGCTGTGCCGTCCTAAACTGCTGATCGCCGACGAGCCGACCACCGCGCTCGACGTGACGGTGCAGGCGCAGATCATGACACTGCTTAACGACCTGAAGCGCGAGTTCAACACCGCCATTATTATGATTACCCACGATCTGGGCGTGGTGGCTGGTATTTGCGACAAGGTGCTGGTGATGTACGCCGGCCGTACCATGGAGTACGGTAGCGCGCGCGAGATTTTCTACGAACCGACTCATCCATACTCACTTGGCTTGCTGAAAGCGATTCCCCGTCTTGATGAGGAGAATGAGGAGTTGGCCACTATTCCTGGAAATCCGCCCAACCTGTTGCGCTTGCCGAAAGGGTGTCCTTTCCAGCCGCGTTGCCCCTATGCACAGGACCGGTGCCAGCAGGCGCCTGAATTGACGCCGTTTGGCGAGGGCCGTCTGCGTGCCTGTTTCCGGAGTGTGGGGGAATTAGTATGAACGAGCTGGAAAACAAAAAAGTATTGCTTGAAGTGGATGAACTGAAAGTCCACTTTGATATCCGCGATGATAAACAGTGGTTCTGGCAGCCCGCCAGGAAGCTGAAAGCGGTCGATGGCGTTACCCTGCGACTGTACGAAGGGGAAACGCTGGGGGTGGTTGGCGAATCCGGTTGCGGCAAGTCCACGCTGGCCCGCGCGATCATCGGGCTGGTGAAGGCCACCAGCGGGCGTATTAGCTGGCTGGGTAAAGACCTGCTGGGGATGCGCGATACCGAATGGCGCAGTGTACGCAGCGATATTCAGATGATTTTCCAGGATCCGCTGGCGTCGTTGAACCCGCGCATGACCATCGGCGAAATTATCGCCGAACCGCTGCGTACCTACCACCCGGAGATGCCGCGTCAGGAAGTGAAAGATCGCGTCAAAGCGATGATGATGAAAGTCGGTCTGTTGCCGAACCTGATCAACCGCTACCCGCACGAATTTTCCGGTGGTCAGTGCCAGCGTATCGGTATTGCCCGCGCGCTGATTCTGGAGCCGAAGCTGATCATCTGTGACGAACCGGTTTCCGCGCTGGACGTGTCGATTCAGGCACAGGTGGTGAACCTGCTGCAACAGCTACAGCGGGAAATGGGGCTGTCGCTGATCTTTATCGCCCACGATTTGTCGGTGGTGAAACACATTTCCGACCGCGTGCTGGTGATGTATCTGGGCCATGCGGTGGAGCTGGGAACTTATGACGAGCTGTACCACAATCCGCAGCATCCTTATACGCGCGCCCTGATGTCGGCGGTGCCGATTCCCGATCCGGACAAAGAGCGTAACAAGCAGATTCAACTGCTGGAAGGCGACCTGCCGTCACCGATTAATCCGCCGACAGGCTGTGTATTCTGCACCCGTTGCCCGGTTGTTGGGCCGGAATGCACCAAAACCCGGCCGGTGCTGGAAGGCAGCTTCCGTCATGCGGTGTCCTGCCTGAAGGTGGATCCGCTGCCGTAATCCGGCGCGATTCATTTAGGCAACATTCTATAATAAACAAAACGCCCCATCAGGGGCGTTTTGCTATTCGTCGCTGGACAGCCAATTAGGCGGCGATCGCAGCTGTTACTCTTTCCACAGAATGTGGCACAGCTTGTGGTCTTTTTCGCGGCAGATCAGGATACGGGCGAAAATATCATTGATTTCCTCACCTTCCTGCTCGGCCAGACCAATCACTACCTCGGCGAAAAAGTCAGGATTCAGGTCGAAATCCACGTGTTCCTGCCAGTCTTCCGCCGGATCAAACAGTTCCGCACCGCCACGCTCTTCGAACTGCAGGTTGAACAGCAGGATATCTGCTGGATCCAGGTTATCCGGCGCCAGTTCCAGAAAGATATCGTAAGCCTGTTCCAGCGTTTCATCTTCTGTCAGGCGGTTATTTAAATCCATACAACATTCCTGTTAAAACGTGATGGGGGTATTAGAGCATGAAGGACGGTGCGATTACAGCAGCGGACTGAAAAAGTAAAACAGCCGCTCGACAATACGCTGCCAGTAGGGGCGTTTTAGCCATTCTTTGGCGTTCAGCAGGCGAGAGCGCGACATGTAATCCTCGTGCACGCAGGCCAGATCGCTGCCAAACTCATCGTCGTCAATCACCAGCGTGATTTCGAAGTTCAGCCACAGGCTGCGCATATCCAGATTGACGGTACCCACCAGACTGAGCTGGCCGTCGACCAGTACGCTTTTGGTGTGCAGCAGCCCGCCTTCGAATTGATAGATTTTGACGCCCGCCGCCAGTAATTCGGTGAAAAAGGCTTTGCAGGCCCAGCCGACCATCATGGAGTCGTTTTTGTACGGCACGATAACGCTGACGTCGACGCCGCGCTGCGCTGCGGTGCAGATGGCGTGTTGCAGATCGTCGCTGGGCACAAAATAGGGCGTGGTCATGATCAACTGATGACGGGCGGAATAAACGGCGGTCAGCAACGCCTGATGGATCATATCCTCAGGATAGCCGGGGCCGGAGGCGATAACCTGCACCGTATGGCCGCGCTCTTGCTCAAACGGCATGATATTCACGTCGGGCGGCGGCGGCGGCAGGCGCTGGCCGGTTTCCATTTCCCAATCAAGGCTATAGATCACGCCCATGGTGGTGGTCACCGGGCCTTCGATGCGCACCATCAGGTCTACCCACTGGCCCACTCCGGAATCCTGCTTGAAATAGCGCGGATCCACCATGTTCATGCTGCCAGTGTAGGCGATGCGGTTGTCAATCAGGATCACCTTGCGGTGCTGACGTAAATCCATTCTGCGCAGGAACGCGCGCAGAAGGTTGACCTGTAGCGCATCCACCACCGTGATGTCGGCGGCGCGCATGATCTCCGGATAGGTGCTGTGAAAAAACTGTACGCTACCGGCCGAATCCAGCAGGATACGGCATTTGACCCCGCGACGCGACGCCGCCAGCAGGGCGGTCATCACCTGATCCACCAAGCCGCCGGCCTGCCAGATATAGAACACCATTTCGATGTTATTGCGGGCCAGCTCAATGTCGCGGATCAACGTCCTGATGGTGTCGTCGAATGAGGTTAACAACTGCAACTGATTGCCCTTGATGCCGCCAATGCCCTGGCGACGTTCGCACAACTGAAACAACGAGCGAGCCACTTCGCTATTTTCAGTGGCGAAAATGCGGCGGTATTCTTTCAGCTCTCGGAGCCACTGCGCGGTAACCGGCCACATTTGCCGGGCGCGTTCTGCACGGCGTTTCCCCAGATGCAGTTCGCCAAATAACAGATAAGCGACGATACCGACCAACGGCAGAATATAAATCACCAACAGCCAGGCCATAGCGGAAGGAACCGCACGCCTTTTCATCAGAATACGCAGCGTAATGCTGGCAACGAGCAGCCAATAGCTGAAAACCAGTAATCCGCTCAGTACAGTATAAAATGCTGTCATAGTAACAATGCACGGTTCCCTGCTGCGAAATGTTTACTTGTTCAAGTGTATGCATAGTTCCCCAAAGGGGAAAGTCCTTTACTCTGAATACTATAGCGCATGAAGGGCCTGCGTGCGGATTCGAAAATCCTGCCGTATCGCTTGGCGGAGAATATCAGAGGGATATAATGATCCAGTCCATCATGCTTATTACTAAGCTGTGCCATGAAACAAGAGTTTTACCATGAAACAAGAGTCGAGCCATGAAACGCAGCCGGAATGAAGTCAGCCGTTGGCGTATGCAACGTCAGGTGCAGCGCCGTCGCAGCCGCTGGCTTGAGGCCCAGTCGCGCGGTTACCGGCATATCCACCACGTGCGTTACCTGGGCCAGAAACAGCAGCGGCGTGCGTTGCTGTATGCGGTGGCCTACGAGTGGTAACTACCGGGTAGTCGGTGTCAGGCCCAACGGTCGTCAGATCGTTGGGCTTTTTTTGTTATCCAGAGGCGATTACAGCGCTGGCGAGTGTTGCGGCAGGGCGACATAGCCATTGGCGACCGGAGCAGGCGCGGCGCGAAGCGCGTCAGGCTGGACCACCGCTGCTTCCGTGCCGGGCAACTGGAACAAGGATACCGACAGATTGAGCTGTTCGGTCTGCTCAAGTAACTGCAGGCAGGTGCGGGCAGAGGTCTCCACCTGTAGGGCATTCTGTTTCACTGTATCGTTGAGTGAACGGATACGGTTGCTCACTTCATGGATGCTCTGATTCTGTTGTTGCGAAATATCGGTGATTTCATTCAGGAATGTACTGGTGCCTTTGGCCGCCTGAATGATTTCCTGCAGACTGTCGTTGAGGTGACCGACCAGTCTGGCGCCGGTAGCGACGCTGCTGTCCGATTCATGAATCAACGCATTGATGTTTTGGGCTGACTGACTACTCTGTGAAGCCAGCGTGCCTACCTCGCGGGCGACGACCGAGAAACCTTTGCCCATCTCGCCGGCCCGAGCCGCTTCAATGGCGGCATTAAGCGACAGGATGTGCGTCTGGAACGCCACGTTTTCAATCAGCGAGATGACTTCCGTCATTTCCTTGCTGCGACTGGAAATATTCTGCATCGCGTTTCTGACGTCGTTCATCATGGTTTCGCCCTGTTCGGCGATATGACTGGTTTCTTCCGCATGATGGCCGGCTTGCTCGGTGTACTGGGCATTCTGTTCCAGATGCTGACTGAGCTGGATAATGTGCTCGGTGGTGACCTTCAGCTCTTCAGACTGTCGATTGGCCTGTTCGGACAGTTGGCGGTTGTCGGTGGTGACATGGCTGACCTGCCGCATCATGGTTCCCATACCCTGACGAACCTGACTTATCAGTTCCACCAGCCCGCCCTGCATCTGCACCACACTGCTGTTTAGCAGCGCGATTTCACGGGTTGTACGTCTTTCTATGCCGATGTCATGGGATAGATCGCCGGCTGCGATCAGCCTCAGGTGGTCGGTAATGCGCTTAAGCGGATGAACGATCACCTTGTTTACGCCAATCCAGACCACCAGCGAAATCGCCAGCAATAGCCCCAGAATGACGATAAACAGGGTGTGGGCATCATCAAGATTATTCAACAGTTGCTGAGCATGCTGTTTCTGGCGGACGTCGTTTCCCTGCAGGTAACTCGCGTATTTTTGGGTAAACAGGGTCTGGTAAGCCTGAATGGGAACGGCAAAGAAGATATCGATTTCATTGGTTTTTTTGATGCCTTGCGCCAGTTCCAGCAGTCCGTTATAGAGCTGCTGATAGCTGCTTTTTAGCTCGTTGAAGGCAGCGTCATTGCGAGCGGCGCCAGAAAAGTGTTCCAGCTTTTGGTAATACGCCTGCGCGTGAGTTAACGACTCTTCGGCTTCGGTCATCAGGCTGTTCCAACTGCCGACCGACCCGGTTTCTTTGTCAAACATCAGGTAAATGCCGGCACGATTAAGTTTATCGCTGGCGTTCATCACTTCCATGCGGGCCTGATCCATCAGCGCCTGTTGTTGACGCAAGGCTTCGTTGGCGGCGCTGTCCTGGCGCACTTCAGTCATGGTTTTCGATATCATCCCTACGGACAATAGCTGAAGTAAGGAAAACAACCCGATGATTAGCAACAGACCGGAAAGAAAACTCAGGCGGTACTGACGCACTCTGCCCAGAAAACCGGAGCGTGACGGGGCGGATGTTGACATGACAATCTACTCTCTATAGATAAATTGCCGCCAACATAACATCATTAAATGACTAAAATATTTCAGATATTTAAGAGGGAAACGGAGGTAATGTTTGGTGAAAATGCCATGACCTCCGTCAAATTTGGATTAAAATGCTTTTTTGAACGGCTTGACGCTGACAGATTCGTAGACGCCGGCGGCGACATAGGGATCTTCGTTTGCCCACTGGCGGGCGTCTTCCAGCGACGGGAATTCGGCAATCACCGTTGAACCGGTAAATCCGGCGGCGCCCGGATCTTCACTGTCGATGGCCGGCAATGGTCCTGCGGTTAACAGGCGTCCATGATCCCGCAATGTTTGCAGGCGGGCGAGGTGTGCGGGGCGGGCGGCCAGGCGTTTTTCCAGCGAGCCGGGTACATCGGTGGCATAAATCACATACAGCATGGTAAACCTCGGTCTGTCAGACCATGTTGAGACGGAACCGTCATCATACGCGATGATACCGACAGGACAATCCCTGTTACCGTCGGTCCGGTTTTGCGGCACTAAAACCGAAGTGGGTTGCAACACCCGTGCGGGAATTGATCGGCTTCTATTGAATATGATTGTCATTTGCATTTAAACTTGCGCAGTGAGAGGACATCATATAACTATGCCGCAGAAAACATTTTTCCTGACCCGCCGATATTCATGGCCGATGCTGGTTTCCGTGGGTTTTCATGGGTCATTGATTGCCGGGTTGCTGTTTGCTTCATTTAATACATCGGTCAAGCTGCCGTCGACGCCGCAGCCGATTCAGGTCGTGATGGTCAATACCGCACCCGTGGAGGCCGCGCCGGCCCCGGCGGCGGCGCCTCAACCAGAACCGGAAAAAGTGCCGGAGCCGACGTCAGAACCGGAAATACAACCCGAGCCGCCGCCGTTGCCAAAACCGGTTCCCGTGCCGCTGCCGGAACCGAAACCCCAACCCAAACCAAAGCCGAAACCGGAGCCGAAACCCAAGCCGGTGAAAAAGGTGGAACCACCGAAGGAAACGCCGCGTGAAACCGCGCCGCAGCCGACGGCGACGCCGTCTGCCAGCCAGACCGTCAGCCGGAATACAGCGCCGGTCAGCCAGGCGCCGGTCGCCAGCGCTCAGCCCTCGGGGCCAAGACCACTGAGTCGGACTCAGCCGGAATACCCGGCTCGGGCGTTCGCCTTGCGCATCGAAGGCCGGGTTAAGGTGCAGTTTGATGTCGATGACGCAGGGCGGGTGGATAATGTCCGCGTGTTGTCGGCCGAACCTAAAAATATGTTTGAGCGGGATATCAAGCAGGCCATGCGTAAATGGCGTTATGAAGAGAGCAAGCCGGGGAAAGATCTGGTGGTGACGATCATCTTCAGAATCAATGGCGGCGCGGCGATGGAGTAAGACGCTGCACAGCTGACGTTGAAAAATTAAGGCACCGCCAGCGGTGCCTTAATTGTTTGTGATTAGCAATTATTTATGATTATTGCTCAGGTTCGAAGTGGCTTTTCCCTTCCGGCAGTTCGCGCGGTCGGCCGTCTTCATCCACGGCAACGTAAGTAAACAGCGCTTCGGTGGCACGGTAGCGTTGGCCGATAGGGTCGGTCGACACCTTTTTCACCCACACTTCAACATTAATGGTCATCGAACTGCGGCCGGTACGGACGCACCGGGCATAGCAGCACACCACATCGCCGACGGCGACAGGTTTGAGAAACGTCATGCCGTCAACTCGCACTGTGACGACGCGGCCTTCTGCAATCTCTTTGGCCTGAATGGCGCCGCCGATATCCATCTGCGACATCAGCCAGCCGCCGAAAATATCGCCGTTGGCATTGGTGTCCGCCGGCATGGCCAACGTGCGCAGCACCAGTTCGCCGTGAGGTAATGCGTCTTGTTTGCTCATAGGGTCAACGAATCCGCTTGTGAGTAGTCAATGTCAGTCTGTGTCGGGCGATCATTTGTCGCTTTCGTTTTCCGTTTTTTCCGGCTCGGCCGGCAGATGGCGATAAATGTAAACGCCGCACAGTAATGTAAATACCAGAGTCAGGCCGGTGAGGCCAAATACTTTAAAGTCAACCCAAACGCTTTGCGGCAACCAGAAAGCAATATAAATATTAGCCAGACCGCACAGCAGGAAAAATATCGCCCACGAAATATTCAGTTTCGCCCATACCATTTCCGGCAATGACAGTTCCTTGCCCAGCATGCGTTGAATCAGGGTTTTCTTCATCACAAACTGGCTGAACAGCAAGGCGACGGCGAATAGCGTATAAATAATGGTCACTTTCCATTTAATGAACTGGTCATTGTGGAATACCAGCGTCAGAGTGCCGAATACGGCAACCATCAGGAAAGTCAGCAGCATCATCTTTTCGATTTTGCGGTAAATAAACCAACTTAACAGTAACGCCGCTGCCGTTGCAGCAATCAATGCCCCGGAGGCGACATAGATGTCATACAGCTTATAACAGACAAAGAAAACAATAAGAGGAATAAAATCAATAAGTTGCTTCATTATGTTAATCCGTCACTTACCCGTGTGGTGTGGTGGTCCGCATGTACCAAAAGGGCCAGGCTATTTCTGAATTATTATCGCCGTTTGCGCAGCGCGATTCCCGATTTATCGTAACAATTTGCAGAAAATTACGTTATGACGGGCGACGATAACGGAGCAGCGCCGTTGCTACTCCGGAATAAGATATGCGAATTCAGTCGCGTACCAGCATGTACAGGCGGAATACATAGACCAGCAGCATGGCGGAAAGCACGTTACTAATGCCATTCAGAATCACGGCCATGGCGGTAGGCGATACCATCGGCAACCGGGCCAGCAACAACAGCAGCGCGACTTTGGCCAACAGCCACAGGATGACGGCCGGCGCGGTCTGGCGGAAGTGGGCGAACGCCAGCTTGCTGCTGGTGCGCATGGAGGCAAAGATCCCACGTTTTTCGGTGACGGCGATCACCGGCGACAGGCTAAAGGCAATCGATAACAAAATCCCCGGAACCACGACCAATAACATACCTAACTGAATCAACAGAGTACAAACCAGTATCAGCAAAAACAGGCGGGGCAACAGCGGCACCGAAGCGCCAATGGCGCGCAGGGCGCTGGTTTGATGGCCCGCCGATACCAGTTGGATCAGCATCAGGATGCTACCGGTCAGCAGCGCATTGCCTACCAGCGTGGCAAAAGTGCCGGCGGCGGAGGCTTTCAGCAGTACCATTTGTTGCTCGGGGGAAAGCTGTTGGATGATGTCGCTGATGCCGGGTTGCTCAATGGAGGACAGATCGACATTGCTGCTGTTGAGTAGTTGCAACTGATCGTTGCCGGGTGTAAAGACGTGCCCGAGGATGACGGTGATCAGGGACGTCAGCAGCGCCAGTATCAGGATGCTGAAAAACTGGTTACGCGTAAAATTCAAGGTGTCACGGTATAATCTGCTGGCCGTGATAGGCATGAAAACTCCTTGGCAAAGGTTAGCAATAGGGCTTTTAGCAAAAAATATTATCCGGCTATTGTAACCCGTTCAGCTGTTCCGTGGCACCCCGGCGTGACGTTCTACTTTTTATTCCAACTCATGAACACGGCAGCGGTAACCTGGCTGGGATCAGCGGTGGCAGACCATAGGCCGCGCGAGCCCGATCGCAAGCGTCATTGCGCTGACCATTCTCTCCCGATTGTACAAACTCATGGCAAGGCGTGGGCCGCTGGGCATAAATACGACAGCTGACCGATTTGCCGATTTCACCCTCCAGTGCGCAGCAGCGAATCGGTTTACTACTGGTGCCAGCCATGCAACGCAGAAATGGCGTTACCGGCTCCGTCAGCGCGGCGGGAACGGTTCCTCCCCCGTCATCAGCTTCCGACCAGTAAAAAGACACCCGAAAGTAACCGCAACAGGCGCCGCATTCCATACAGGGGTTGACGTTATCGCTCATAGTTGATTACCCACCGGCCTCAATCGCGTTGAATCACTGGTGAAAAGAAGAATCTACGCCCGAACATCGGGTTGCGCAGCTCCTTTTTTGTGTTTTTTGATTTGGGTCAATTCTTTGTTTTTTGGGTGCTTGAGGGTTATTTGATTGATGACATACTGCGGCAAAAATCCCGTCAGGATGTGATCTGGCTTCAAACAAATTTACCCCTTAGTAGGTATAGTTCGCCCGGATATTAACCTTACAAATGGAGTGGGTAATGAAGAAGGTTTCTTTATTGATGATGGCAGCCGCATTGATGCCGGCACTGGCACAGGCTCATCAGGCTGGCGATGTGATTGTTCGTACTGGAACGGCGACGGTGCGTCCGGTTGAAAGCTCTGACAATGTGTTGGGGCTGGGTTCATTCAACGTAGATAACAATACCCAACTGGGACTGACCCTTGGTTACATGGTGACGGATAATATCGGCGTAGAGCTGCTGGCGGCAACGCCGTTCCAGCACAAGGTCGGCGTAGGTAATGTTGGGCCGATCGCCGAAGTCAAACACCTGCCGCCGACGCTGATGGCGCAGTATTATTTTGGGCAGAGCACGGACAAGCTGCGTCCTTATCTGGGCGTTGGTCTGAACTACACCATGTTCTTTGACGAGAAATTTAATCAGACAGGTAAAGATGCCGGGTTGAGCGACCTGAGCTTGAAAAATTCCTGGGGCGTTGCCGCGCAAGCTGGTCTGGATTACAACCTGAATAAAAATTGGCTGTTGAATATGTCGGTGTGGTGGATGGATATCGACACTACCGTGAAATTCAAGGCTGCCGGCCAGGATCAGAGTATCAAAACCCGGCTGGATCCCTGGGTATTTATGTTTGGCTTCGGTTACAAATTCTGATAAACGAAGTAAAAAACAAAAAGAGAAGGCGGAACCGAAGTTCCGCCTTTTTTACGTCTGGTGATACACGGAACGGGTATCAGAAGTTGTACTGGACACCGACACGGTAACGGGTCTGGCGTTCATCAGTCGTTTTGGATGGGCCTTCAACATTGGCAACCTGAATATACGGAGTCCAGTTTTTGTCAATCTTGTAAGCCAGCTTCACATCATGAGTAAGGTTGTCGTTATCATTGTCATAAATCAAACCAGTTGAACCTGCTTTGGTATTTTTGTTGTATTCCAGTTCGTATTCAACAGTGAAGTTGTCCAGGAACTTATAGCCCAGTACGCTGGTGATAGTATAGCCTTTCATCGTGGTATCAGCGCCTGATGTGAGGATTTTATCATCCATACGCTGGTAGAACGGACGGTAACGCAGGGTGTAGTAAATATTGTCGGTAAAGTTTACGCCACCTTTGATATAAGGACGGTATTTATTACCGGTGTTATCGGAAACCAGGTTGAAACCGGCTTCTGCATTAAACATTTTATTAAATTTATACAGATAGCTGGCAGTGACTTCAGTACCGTTACTGACTTGTTCGTTATAAGGCTTGTTTGGCGTATTGTCATTACTGGATTGCTTCCACTTCACTTCAGAAGACAGACCGAACCCATTCTCAAAACGGTGCGAAATTAGCAGACGATCCTGATGATTTGCATTTTGCGTATCTTTCATCTCATGGCGATAGTCGAATGTGACCGCCATCGAACTCATACTTACAACGGACGCTACCATCATCGTCAGAATTTTAAATTTCATTGTTATCACCCTCATCAGAGATAATTATTTTTGAAGTTTTTGCAATGGTGTCTGATTCGACACAAGTTCAATTCTATTTATTATTATTTACAAATGTGTGAGCGAGATCGGTAAAACAAGAAAATGAAAAGCTATTTCATTTGTGTGATGTTCGTCTATTTACAGAGTGAAAATTTATTGCTTTGGTAGAAAAGCGAAAATTAGACGTTTTATTAATATTTAAAAATAAATTGAATTGATTTTTTACATATTAAAACATAATCTAAATCATGTGGATTATTTGTATGCTAATATATTTTATAAATTAAAATTTATTGTATTCTTAAAGTATTCATGGTTGTTAGTTTCTTTATTATTTTGTGACAAAAATGATCTGTGTTGTGTGGGGCGCCATTCGCCATATGCCAATAAAAAGCGCCATAACCTCTTCGATAGGTTATGGCGCTTGATGTTGTAATATTTTGTGCGGAAAGATTAACGAGCGCGGGTGGCGGCTTTCATACCGCGGACAAAATCGGTCAGTTTTGCGAGCATTTCATCCGGCTGGGCATGGTATTGCTCGATGATTTTGACAATCGCTGAGCCGGAGATGGCGCCGGCCGCGCCGGATTCCAGCGCTTTTTGCACCTGCGACGGCTCGGAAATGCCGAAACCAAGCAGCGGCGGGGCCGCGTGGTATTCCTGCAATTTTTCCAGCAGATGGTGCAACGGCAGTTGGGCGCGGGTTTCAGCGCCGGTTACGCCTGCTCGGGAGAGCAGGTAGGTATAACCACGGCCAAAGGATGAAATTTCACGCAGTAGGTCGTCGTCCGCATTCGGCGGGCAGATAAAGATGGGCGCGACGCCATGCTTCATCGCCGCAGCGCGAAACGGCGCCGATTCTTCCACCGGTACGTCGGCTACCAGCACTGAATCAACGCCGGTTTCGGCGCAACGCTGGTAAAAGGCGTCGATACCGTTGCTAAACACCAGATTGGCGTACATTAACAAGCCGATAGGCAGGTCAGGGTATTTCTGGCGGATGGTCGCCAGCATTTCAAAACAGTGGGCCGGAGTGACGCCGGCGGCGAAAGCGCGCAGCGCGGCGTTCTGAATGGTCGGGCCATCCGCCAGCGGATCGGAGAACGGAATCCCCAGTTCCAGCGCGTCGGCACCCGCGGCCACCAGCGCGTCGATAATGCGCAGCGAAAGCTCGGGGGATGGGTCGCCCAGCGTGACAAACGGCACAAACGCCCCTTCCTGTTTCTCCGACAGCCGTTTAAACAAAGCGTGGTAGCGTTCCATCAAATCTCTCCCCGGGATTTCAGAATGTCGTGAACCGTAAAAATGTCTTTATCGCCACGGCCGGACAGGTTGACCACCAGAATTTGCTCTTTTTCCGGTTCCGCTTTGATCATTTTCAGCGCATGGGCCAGTGCATGGGAGGATTCCAGCGCCGGGATGATCCCTTCGTGACGCGACAATTCCCGGAATGCGGTCAACGCTTCATCGTCGGTGATCGACACATAATCCGCCCGCCCGATGCTGCTCAGGTGCGCGTGCTGCGGCCCGACGGAGGGGAAGTCCAGACCGGCCGAAATGGAGTACGACTCTTCGATCTGGCCGTCTTCGGTCTGCATCATCGGTGATTTCATACCGAAGTAGATACCGACGCGACCGTGTTTTAGCGGTGCGCCGTGCTGCCCGGTTTCGATACCCAATCCTGCCGGTTCCACACCGATCAACCGCACCGACGGCTCGTCGATGAAATCAGCAAACATGCCGATGGCGTTGGAGCCGCCGCCGACGCAGGCCAGTACCGCATCCGGCAGACGACCTTCTCTTTCTGTCACCTGGGCTTTAGTTTCCTCGCCGATCATGCGCTGAAATTCCCGCACGATGGTGGGGTAAGGGTGTGGACCAGCAGCGGTGCCCAGCAGGTAATGGGCGGTTTCATAGCTGCCAGACCAGTCGCGCAGCGCCTCGTTGCAGGCGTCTTTCAGGGTGGCGGAACCGCTGTGTACCGGAATCACTTCCGCGCCCATCAACCGCATGCGGAACACGTTCGGCGACTGGCGTTCCACGTCTTTGGCGCCCATGTACACACGGCATTTCAGCCCCAGCAGGGCGCAGGCCAGCGCGGTGGCGACGCCATGTTGGCCGGCGCCGGTTTCGGCGATGATTTCGGTTTTACCCATGCGCCTGGCAAGCAGCGCCTGCCCGAGTACCTGGTTGGTCTTGTGCGCGCCGCCGTGCAACAGATCTTCGCGTTTCAGATAGAGTTTGGTGCGGGTGCCGGCGGTCAGGTTCTTACACAAAGTCAGCGCTGTCGGCCGTCCGGCGTAGTTTTTCAGCAGGTCGCTGAATTCGGCCTGAAACGCCGGGTCGCGCTGCGCGTTGACAAATGCCTCTTCCAACTGACGCAGGGCCGGCATCAGGATCTGTGGTACGTACTGACCACCAAATTCACCAAAATAAGGATTAAGTAACGTCATAATCAGCCTGTATCTTGTTATTCATGAGAGGTACGGCGCGGTTGTGCCGTACGCAGCGTCCGGAATACCGCCGCGATTTTTTGCGGATCTTTGATGCCGGGTTGCGACTCCACGCCAGAGTTGAAATCCAGCCCGGCGACGCCGAGTGTCGCGGCCTGTGCCACGTTGCTCGGGCCGAGGCCGCCGGCCAGCAGCACCTGTTGCAGCGATTGACCCTGCAGCAATGACCAGTCGAACGACTGACCACTGCCGCCTTTGCCGTTGTCGAGCAGCACCCGGTCAACCTGCGCCAGCGTTAATGGAGGCAGAGTGTCGCCGACGCTGTACGCTTTCCAGATCTGGCAGGTTGCGGGCAGTTGCTCACGCAAGGCGGCGATAGCAGCTTGGTCTTCGTGGCCGTGTAACTGAACCGCAGCCAGCTGGAGCGACGACGCGGTTGCCACGATGTCGGCCAGCGGCGCGTCACGGAATACGCCGACATAACGTAAGGGCGCACCCGCCATCACGGCACGTGCCTGTGACGTTGTCACGTAGCGCGGGGAGTTAGCGACGAAAATCAGCCCGCCGTACACCGCGCCGGCCTGAAAGGCTGCGGTGGCATCGTCGGGGCGGGTCAGCCCGCACACCTTGTTTTCGCCGAGGATGACCCGGCGTACTGCCAGCGTCAGATCGTGTTCTTCCATCAGCGAACTGCCGATCAGAAAGCCATTGGCGTACTGGCTCAGTTCCTGAATATGGGCGTGGCGGCTGATGCCGGATTCGCTGATCACCGTCACTCCAGCCGGCAGACGCGGCGCCAGCGTGCGGGTACGGTTCAGATCGATAGAGAGATCGCGCAGGTCGCGGTTGTTGATGCCGACCACGCGCGCTTCTAGCGCGATAGCGCGTTCCAGTTCGGCTTCATTGCTGACTTCCGTCAGGATGCCCATATTCAGGCTGTGCGCTACCTGCGCCAGTTGGCGATACTGTGCATCATCCAGCACCGACAGCATTAGCAGAATCGCATCGGCCTGATAGTAACGGGCCAGATAGATCTGGTACGGGTCGATAATGAAGTCCTTGCACAGCACCGGCTGGGCCACCGCCGCGCTGACCTGCGTGAGGAAAGCAAAATCGCCCTGAAAATACTTCTCGTCGGTCAGTACCGAAATGGCGGACGCGTAATCCTGATAAACCCGCGCAATGGCGACCGGGTCGAAATCGGCGCGAATCAACCCCTTGGATGGCGAGGCCTTTTTGCACTCCAGGATAAACGCCGGACTGGCCTGTTTCAGCGACTGATAGAAGTGGCGCGAGCTGGGCGTTACCTGTGACTGAAAGCTGTCGAGCGGCTGTCGTTGCTGCCGTTCGGCGATCCACTGCGCTTTGTCGCGCACAATTTTGGTTAATACGGTTTCCTGCATTTTCTTCATCATCCTCTGGCCGCCAGTTCCAGCACGCGCTGGTATGCCTGACCGCTGTGAATCACGTCCAGCGCCTGCCGGGCATTCTGCCGCAGATCTTCCTGTCCGAACAGTTTTAGCAACAGCGCTACATTGGCGGCGACAGCCGCGTCGTGCGCCGGTTGCCCCTTGCCCTGAAGCAGCCGGGCCAGAATATCACGGTTTTCTTCCGGCGTGCCGCCCAGCAAATCATCCAGTGCATATGAATCCAGCCCGAAATCATGGGGCGTTAGCTGGTAGGTTTCCACCTCGCCGTCACGCAGTTCGGCGACCTGGGTCGGCGCATGGATGGCGACCTCATCCATGCCGCCGCCGTGCACCACGGCCGCGCGCTGGTATCCCAGCACTTTCAGGGTTTCGGCGATCGGCCGCACCAGTTCCGGCCGATAGACGCCGATCAGCGCCAGCGGTGGGCGAGCCGGGTTGATCAGCGGCCCCAGCACGTTGAACACGGTGCGGGTTTTCAACTGCTGACGTACCGGCATCGCGTGACGGAAACCGGTGTGGTATTGCGGCGCAAACAGAAAACACACCCCGAGATCGTCCAGCGCCTGACGCGATACCTCCGCCGGCATATCGAGCTTGATGCCGAACGCCGACAGCAGATCCGACGAACCGGAGCGGCTGGAGACGCTGCGGTTGCCGTGCTTGGCGACTTTCAGCCCGCAGGCGGCGGCCACAAACGCGCTGGCGGTGGAGATGTTGATGCTGTTGGTGCCGTCGCCGCCGGTGCCGACGATATCCGCGAACAGGTAGTCCGGGCGCGGGAACGGCTTGGCGTCGGCCAGCAGCGCGGTGGCGGCCCCGGCAATCTCATCCGGATGCTCGCCGCGCACCTTCATGCTGATCAGCGCCGCGGCCAGTTGCGTCGGATCCAGTTCACCCTGAATGATAGCGGCAAACAACTGCTGGCTTTCTGCCTGGCTCAGGATGTCGGCACGGTACAGTTTTTCAAGAATCGGTTGCATCAGTGGTATCTCCTTCAAATCAGGCCAGAGCCCAGTCCAGCGTCTGGTTCAGCAGACGTGCGCCGTGAGTGGTGAGGATGGATTCCGGGTGAAACTGGAAACCGCAAACGCGATGTTCGTCATGGCGTACCGCCATCACCATGCCGTTGAAACTGGCGTTAATCACCAGCCCGGCCGGGATGTCGCTGCCTACCAGCGAGTGGTAGCGCGCCACCGGCAGCGGACTGGGCAGGCCGTTGAACATCGCCTGTCCGTCGTGTTCAATGCTGGAGGCTTTACCATGCAGAATTTCACCGGCCTGACCGACATGGCCGCCGTAGGCTTCGACGATGGCCTGATGGCCCAGACAGATGCCGATGATCGGCAACTGGCCGCGCAGACGTTGCAGCAGTGCCGGCATGCAACCGGCTTCAGACGGCGTGCCGGGGCCGGGCGAGAGCATCAGCACCGGCTTTTCCAGATGCTGCAGACGGTCGATAATGACGTCGGCAGGCAGTTGGTTGCGGTACACCACTACGTTGTGGCCGCTGGCGCGCAACTGGTCGACCAGGTTATAGGTAAAGGAGTCGATATTATCGAGCAGCAGGATATCGGCCATCAGAACACCTCCCGGGCATGATGCGCACTGGCAATCGCGCGCAGAACCGCGCGGGCTTTGTTACGGGTTTCATCGGCTTCGGCCTGCGGGTGAGAGTCCAGCACCACGCCGGCGCCGGCCTGCACGGTGGCGATGCCGTCTTCCACATAAGCGGAACGGATCACGATGCAGGTGTCGAGGTCGCCGCGGGCGGTGAAGTAGCCTACCGCGCCGCCGTAGCTGCCGCGGCGGGTTTTCTCACTTTCCGCGATCAGTTGCATCGCGCGCACTTTGGGGGCGCCGCTCAGCGTGCCCATGTTCATGCAGGCGCGGTAGGCGTGCAGCACATCCAGATCCGCGCGCAGGGTGCCGACTACGCGGGACACCAGATGCATCACGAACGAGTAACGGTCTACTTTGGTCAGGTCCGCTACATAGCGGCTGCCGGGTTCGCAGATGCGCGCCAGATCGTTACGTGCCAGGTCCACCAACATCAGGTGTTCGGCCAGCTCTTTATGGTCGGTACGCATTTCCAGTTCGATACGGCTGTCCAGATCCCGGTCCAGCGAACCGTCGGCGCGACGGCCGCGCGGGCGAGTGCCGGCGATAGGGTAGATTTCGATCTGGCGGCTGACGGCGTCGTACTTGAGTGAACTTTCCGGCGACGCGCCGAACAGAGTGAAATCCTGATCCTGCATGTAGAACATGTAAGGACTGGGGTTGTTGTCTTTCAGGGTCTGATAGGCGGCTAGCGGCGATGGGCACGGCAGCGAGAAACGGCGGGACGGCACCACCTGGAAAATTTCGCCGATGCGGATCGCCTGCTGCATCTGGCTGACCACGGCGCCGTAATCTTCATCGCTCTGGTTGCAGGCCAGCGTCATGGTGTCCACCGTCTGGCACGGCAACGCCGGGGCAGGCTGGCGCAACTGATGCTGCAACTGCTCCAGACGCTGTTGCAGGCGCTGGCGTTCCGCGGCGTTAGGGGTAAACAGGCTGGCCTG
Source organism: Dickeya dadantii NCPPB 898 (assembly GCF_000406145.1). Lineage (NCBI taxonomy): Bacteria > Pseudomonadati > Pseudomonadota > Gammaproteobacteria > Enterobacterales > Pectobacteriaceae > Dickeya > Dickeya dadantii. The sequence goes on from NZ_CM001976.1 coordinate 2,321,410, forward strand.
CAGATGGGTGACGCGTTGCTGATGGTCCACCACCAGCAGGGTTTCGGCCAGGTAGAAACAGTAATCCGGACAGCGCTGCTGCTGACTGAGCGGCGGCAGACTTTCGAAGCCGGCGACCAGATCGTAGGCGAACAGCCCGCCGAAGAACATCGCCTCACGCTCATGTTCCGGGCATGCCACCAGCGTCAGCAGTTGACGCAACGCGTCAAATACCGACAGGGAACGCAGACGTGCGTCTTCGTCCTGCATAATGTCGATGGTTGGAAAGGTCAGTTCGCGGCTGTTCGGGCGCGCATCGACGATGACATCGGCAGGCAAGGCGCTATCCAACAGCGGCAACAGCGCTGCGCCGTTAGCGGTTAATGCCTGAATCGACACCTGTGGGCCGAGGGCGGTAATGCGCAGGGCGCTGTCGACGATCAGCAGGCTCTGCAGGTTCTGTTTACTGTCGATCTCCGCCGACTCCAGCAGCAGGGTGGCCGGGCGGGCACCGCACAGTTGGTGGAACATCGCGCTGGGGTCGTTGCGGTATTCGGCACCGACGCGCAGTAGCTCAAGTTCAGGTTGTGGTGTTTGCATGATGTCTACTCGTATTTTGTCCATAAAAAAGCCCGCTATCAGCGGGCTTCAGGATATGCATGTCAGAAAATGGCTATGCGTCATCTCTTCGCCCGTAACAGGGAGAAGCGCCACCAACCAGCATGATTTTTCAGGGTCAGGGTCGTTACCGTCATCGCCATTGTCCTCATTTATCTGTGTGCTTGAACTTGTGTACTAGTTAACTGGAACGTGGCGGGGAAGTCAATAACATTTCATACGATTTTTTCGGGGGCATGTCCGGCTATGGATGTCCGGCCGGCAACCCGACTCGGACCAACCGATCTTTTTTCCTTTTTGACCAGGTTGGTGGCATCATGCCGCCTGAAATTTCCTGAACAGAGAGACTCCTGACGTGCCTGACGAGTTGCCGGTATCACCGACGTTTCCCCTGTATGACCTGCACAGCCACACCACGGCTTCCGACGGTTTGCTGACGCCAACCGAACTGGTGCAGCGCGCGGTAAGCATGCGCGTCAGCGTGTTGGCGATCACCGATCACGACACCACGGCGGCGCTGGATGAAGCGTATGCCGCTATTCAGCGGCAGGCGCTGCCGTTGCGGCTGATTTCCGGCGTCGAGATTTCCACCGTGTGGGAAAACCATGAGATTCATATCGTCGGGCTGGGGCTGGATTGCCGGCATCCGGCGCTGACGTCATTACTGCAGCAGCAGGTGCAGTACCGCGAGCTGCGCGCCGGGCAGATTGCGCAGCGGCTGGAAAAGGCGCTGATTCCGGATGCGCTGGCGGGGGCGTCACGGCTGGCGGAAGGCGGCATGATCACCCGCGGGCATTTCGCGCGTTATCTGGTGGAGTTGGGGAAAGCCGCAACGGTGGCGCAAGTGTTTAAAAAGTATCTGGCCAAAGGGAAAACCGGTTATGTGCCGCCGCAGTGGTGTACAATACAGCAAGCCGTGGACGCTATCCGCCAGTCGGGCGGAGTCGCGGTGCTGGCGCATCCCGGTCGCTATGATTTGACCGCCAAGTGGCTGAAACGATTGATCGGACACTTTGCCGAGTGCGGTGGGGAAGCGATGGAGATCGCCCAGTGCCAACAGGCGCCGGACGAGCGTTCACATTTGGCGCGTTATGCGCAGGATTACCATTTGCTGGGGTCGCAGGGTTCGGATTTTCATCAGCCCTGCGCCTGGATAGAACTGGGGCGAAAACTGTGGCTGCCCGCCGGCGTTGAGCCGGTCTGGCAACATCCGGCGTTGGCCGGTTAAGCCTCGGTACGTATCCGACAGCATTCGTTCAACCCGTTATGGCGGTGTCGCCTGGCGGGAAGGGACGCCTTCAGAAGGCAGAGGACGTAGCATGAGTCAGTTTTTCTATATTCATCCGCAGAACCCGCAACCGAGATTGATCAATCAGACGGTGGAAATCCTGCATAAGGGCGGGGTGATTGTTTACCCCACCGATTCAGGGTACGCACTCGGGTGCATGTTGGAAGATAAAGCGGCGATGGAGCGCATCTGTCGCATTCGCGATCTGGATCAGAACCACAACTTCACCCTGATGTGCCGCGATCTGTCGGAGTTGTCTTCTTACGCCTATGTGGATAACGCCGCGTTCCGGTTGATGAAGAATAATACTCCCGGCAATTACACCTTCATTCTCAAAGCGACCAAGGAAGTGCCGCGTCGCCTGATGAATGAGAAACGCAAAACCATCGGCATGCGCGTACCGTCCAACCCGATAGCGCTGGAACTGCTGGCGGCGTTGAATGAGCCGCTAATGTCGACCACGCTGATGCTGCCGGGCAATGACTTTGCCGAGTCCGATCCGGAAGAAATTCAGGAGCAGTTGGGCAAGCGGGTGGATTTGGTTATTCACGGCGGTTTTTTGGGACAACAGCCCACCACGGTGATCGATCTGACCGAGTCCGTGCCGGTGGTGGTGCGTGAAGGCACCGGCGATGTGATGCCCTTCCTGTAACGCCGAAACGCCGGTGATGGCGTTTACCAGGGCGTATTTATCGTTGTCAACATTTGGCATACAAACGGCACGAATCAAGGTATAATCGCGAAATTATGCGTTAACTCTTTATTTTTTCATGAGTTAACGCGATTTCTGGTCATCATGACATTCCCCCCGACGCCTGTGAAGGCGACATCAGAGGTTGCTCAATGAGCGAAAAGCTACAGAAAGTGCTGGCGCGTGCAGGGCACGGTTCACGCCGCGAAATTGAAAGTATGATTGAAGCCGGGCGCATTAGCGTCGACGGCAAGATTGCCACGCTGGGGGACCGTGTCGAGGTTACCCGGGCGACCAAAATCCGTATCGACGGGCATGTGGTGTCGGTGCGCGAAACCGAAGAATCCGTGTGCCGTGTGCTGATGTATTACAAGCCGGAAGGGGAACTCTGTACCCGCAGCGACCCGGAAGGGCGACCAACGGTATTTGATCGTCTGCCGCGTATTCAGGGATACCGCTGGGTAGCGGTAGGGCGTCTGGATGTGAATACCTCCGGCCTGTTGCTATTTACGACTGACGGCGAGCTGGCGAATCGCCTGATGCACCCCAGTCGTGAAGTGGAACGTGAATACGCCGTGCGCGTGTTCGGCGAAGTGGGCGACGACAAAATCCGCCAACTGAGCAAAGGCGTACAACTGGAAGATGGTCCGGCGGCGTTCCGCTCGATCCGCTATCAGGGGGGCGAAGGGTTGAACCAATGGTACAACGTGACCCTGACCGAAGGCCGCAACCGCGAGGTACGTCGTTTGTGGGAAGCGGTCGACGTGCAGGTGAGCCGCCTGATTCGTGTGCGCTACGGCGACATTCAACTGCCGAAAGGGCTGCCGCGCGGCGGTTGGATGGAAATGGGACTGACCGACGTTAACTACCTGCGTGAGCTGGTGCAACTGACGCCGGAAACGGTCAGCAAATTGCCGGTGGAGCGCGAGCGGCGCCGGGTGAAAGCCAATCAGATCCGCCGTGCGGTGAAACGCCACAGCCAGGTAGGCGTCAGCAACCGCCCGGCTAGCGGTCGCCGTAGCGCGCCAAAACGCAACGGTTAAGAGCGACTACGTTGCCGCCTAATGCTGCGCCTGCGGGCGCAGCGTCATCCTTCCGTTGTTATTTGCCCCTCACCAGTCGATACCTTGCTGGGCCTGAATACCGGCATCAAAAGCGTGCTTCACCGGCCGCATTTCCGTCACCGTATCCGCCAGTTCCAGCACATCGCGATGGCAGCCTCGGCCGGTAACGATCACGCTCTGGTGCGCCGGGCGCTGTCGCAGGGCGGCAAGCACTTCGTCCAGCGGCAAATAGTCGTAGCTGAGCATGTAGGTCAATTCGTCAAGCACCACCAAATCAAGCGAGTCATCCGCCAGCATACGTAAGCCATGCTGCCAGACACGCCTGGCCGCGTCGGTATCGGTCTGGCGATTTTGGGTTTCCCAGGTAAAGCCGGTCGCCATCACCTGAAATTCCACCCCGTGTTGTTGCAGCAACTGTTTCTCGCCGTTCGGCCATTCGCCTTTGATAAACTGGATCACCCCCGCTTTCAGGCCGTGGCCCACCGCCCGGGTCACCGTGCCGAAGGCTGCGGTGGTCTTGCCTTTGCCGTTGCCGGTAAACACGATCAGGGTGCCGCGCACGTCAGTGGCGGCGGCGATGCGGGCGTCTACTTTTTCCTTCAGCCGTTGCTGGCGTTGCTGATGACGATCGTCGCTCATGAGTCGGTATCCTTTGTGTAATCACTCGGCCGGGCCGGGCTTGCGGCCGGGTTGGGCATCGAAACTCATGCCGGTTTTGCGGCGGCTGTCATCTCCCATTAAGTACAGGTAAAGCGGCATGATGTCGGCCGGGGTTTTGAGTTTATCCGGATCTTCATCGGGGAACGCGGCGGCGCGCATTGGCGTGCGGGTGCCGCCTGGGTTGATGCAATTGACCCGTAAATTGCGGTTACGGTATTCCTCGGCCAGTACCTGCATCATGCCTTCGGTGGCGAATTTGGATACCGAGTAGGCGCCCCAGTTGGCGCGTCCCTGACGGCCGACGCTAGAACTGGTGAAAATCAGCGACGGGCTGGTTGATTTCAGCAACAACGGCAACAGCGCCTGCGTCAGCATAAAGGTCGCGTTAACGTTGACCTGCATCACCTGATGCCAGACGGTGGCGGATTGTTCTTCCATCGGTACGACGTCGCCCAGCAGACCGGCATTATGCAAAACACCATCCAGTCGCGGCAGCGCCTGACCGATCTGCCCGGCGATCTGGATAAAATCATGGTGACTGGCGGTCAGCATATCGCAGGGAATCAGGTAACTGTGGACGCCGCATTCCTGCAGTATCTGCTGCTCCACCTCCTGCAACTTGCTTTCGGTGCGCCCCAGCAACACCAGCTTCGCGCCGTAGCGCGCGTAGGTCAGCGCCGCCTCGCGGCCAATGCCGTCACCGGCGCCGGTGACCAGAATGATACGGTGTTGCAGCAGGTCGTGCTTGGGTTGGTAATGCAAAACGGTGTCCTCTGGCTGTCATCATCCCGAGAGTGATGAGGTGTTTCCGAAAAAAGCCATGATGGGTGTTTTATGCCTGAAACAATAGGTGTTTTCAATCAGAAGGTCCGGCTTTCTCACAGTTTGTGCGGCAAAAAGCAGCGGAAAGTACAATTTATGTATGAAGATCATCGCCATCGCGTCCGTCATACGTTAGGTTAGAAGCTCGGCGCGCCGCGCTGGAACCGTAATGGTTGTTGAAGAATCAACGTCATATATCACATTGGTCAATGAAGGCGGTATTTGTGGAATTACTTTCTCAGTATGGTTTATTCCTGGCAAAAGTCGTCACCCTTGTCGTCGCCATCGGCGCATTGGTGGTGCTGACAGTCGGTATGACGCAGCGTAAGCGCCATCGTAAGGGCGAACTGCAGGTGATTAATCTGGGCGAACAATACAGTGAAATGCGGCAAGAGATGCAGTCCGCCGCCATGAGCGATACCGCGCGCAGCCTGCTGGAGAAAAAGCAGAAGAAAGAAGAAAAGGAAACCGCCAGGCAGGAGAAAAAACGCGCCAAACGGGGGGAAGATAAATCCGCTCGTCCATGTTTGTATGTGCTCGATTTTAACGGCAGCATGGATGCCGGCGAGGTAAGTTCGCTGCGTGAAGAGGTGTCCGCGGTGCTGGCGGTGGCCCGGCCGGAAGATGAAGTGCTGCTGCGGTTGGAAAGCCCCGGCGGTGTGGTGCATGGCTACGGGCTGGCGGCTTCCCAGCTCCAGCGTTTTCGCCAGCGCGGTATCCGCCTGACGGTGGCGGTAGATAAGGTGGCGGCCAGCGGCGGCTATATGATGGCGTGTGTGGCGGATCGCATTGTGGCGGCGCCGTTCGCCATTGTCGGGTCGATTGGCGTGGTGGCGCAGATCCCCAACTTCAACCGGCTGCTGAAAAGCAAAGATATCGATGTGGAATTACATACAGCCGGTCAGTACAAACGTACCCTGACGCTGTTCGGCGAAAATACCGAAGAAGGTCGGGAGAAGTTTCGCGAGGAATTGAATGAAACACATCTGTTGTTCAAACAGTTTGTCAGCGAGATGCGCCCGTCGCTGGATATTGAGTCGGTTGCCACCGGCGAGCACTGGTTCGGCACGCAGGCCAAAGCGATGGGATTGGTGGATGCTATCGGCACCAGCGATGATCTGCTGATTGAGGAGATGGAAAACCACGAAGTGCTGGCGGTGCGCTATACCCGCCGTAAACGCCTGCTGGATCGCCTGACCGGCAGCACCGGCGATGCGCTGGAGCGCCTGATGCTGCGTTGGTGGCAGCGAGGCAATAACCCTCAACTGTGATTACCTCAACTGTAATTAAGTCAACGTAGTTGCCTGCCTGTCCGTGCCGTAGCCTGTTGAACAATGCCATCCGCGCACTGTTACCGGCCGGACAGGTGGGTAAACCGGTTCCCGGCGGTTTAATCGCGACTCCTCGTATCTCCAGACGCTGAATTTTATTGTTGAGCGCCACCGATCTATCCATGACTACCGTTCCGCCAATTCATTATCATTATTAATTATTCTTAGCGGTTTATTTTACGCGAATAACTAGCATTTATTTTAAATAACTGATTTTATTTAATATTTTTACATTAACAGGAATTGGATAAATTTTCATCATTGCAATCAGGTGAAATAAGTATGATTGTTTATGTTTATTTATTGATTCTGATTTTGATTTCTCATAGACAATAGCTACTTAACCGACAATCTACGTGTCAGCAAAGCATTGTCCACAGGACAGGCGAGCTTTGCTTTCTATGACAGACGTAAGGATATGCGATGAAAATTGATTCTGAAGAATACAACCTGTTGGTCAATCAGCGTTCTCAGGCAGATAACGCTACTCGCCGCACGGAAGAGACGTCGGCATTCGCCGCGCTGCTGGCCGCGAATATTAACGCGTCGTCCCCGACCAGTCAGCCGGTCACGGCTTCGTCTGCGCAGGCCGATACCTATGACTTTACCCGAATGACGCCCACCGCCTTGCATGAATCCGTCAATCGTCTGATTCGCAGCGGTCAACTGGATCTTGATCAAACGACACCCCTGGTTGGCATGATGGGCTCTACCGAACTGTCTAACGCTGGGGTAATGGGAACCTCCGCTCTGGCTTATTCAGAGCAGCCGATGAATGTGTTTAATAACTTGCAGCAGAACATGGCCGTTGCGTTGTCGCGTAACGATAGCCAAAGCGCGGATGGTCTGCAGCGTACGATCGATGCGTTACGCCGCTTGCAAGGGCAGACCATAGCGTCTGACGTTCGCGCGTAAGCGGGGGGATAAGCGCACCGAGCAATTCCGTCATTAACCATATTATTTTTGCCGTTATTTCTATCCATAGTCATGCATGACTGCGGGCTATGGATTTTTATTTTTTAATTTCTGATAATCGCGTGCTGTATTTATAGTAATGCCAGGCTAGGTTTCTTTTTTGAGTCGCGGTATGTGGTCAGTGCGGGATGTTTTATTTAGATAGAACGGCCCGAATGGACCGTTCAGATGACGAATTATTTAATATAGGTCTGTGTGAACAATGTATTTCTCGGCGCGTTGGTGGAGGTGTCCTGGAATTTGAACTGGCCGTTATCAGTCCCGTCCAAATTGTAATAGTACATCCAGCCAACAACAGTATATCCAGCCGGGCAAGGGAAGGTGTACTGATTCCCGACAATACAAATACCGTCAGTTTGATAATTGGCCGAACGGGGCAATATACCGCCATTCATCCAGGCAACGGGGTTGTTGCCGTAACCAATTTCCTGCACCGCTACTCTGAGCTGGGCGCCGCCGTGGTCACAGGTCGTTGAGAGCTGGCCGACAGACGTCATATATTCCCAGCCGCAGTTTGATGAACCAACCGCATACACGGTAACCCGAGACAGCGCCGGAGCGGGGGCCCGCAAGGCGCCGGAGGTGGAGGCGCGGGATGTGTCTCTGGCTGCAGACAGTGGGCTGTTGCTTTCCAGTGAATCAAACGCCGTCAGACCTAATTCGATCGGCGGACCTGCTTCATCGGTATTATTGATGGTTTGCGAATAGCCGGCATGGCTAAAAATTGCTGCGAGTGACAATAACAAAGGCAATCCGAATTGCTTTTTCATAACACTCTCCGTAAGTGATTTTTAATTAATGCCTGTGTGGCATCGGTGGCGAGTATAAATAACGACCTTTGGTTTGTAAATAAATTGAAAAATTTGTTTTTAATTGTTTTGAATTTGTTTTTTGAAATCAGTTCATTTAAAGTTATATTTTTTAAAATTAATGGTGATATATTTTTTAAAAAATAATTTTGCTGCTTATTTTAAATAATGCTGTGTCTGTGTTGATGGCGATGTCCATTCAAACATAATGCGAGCTGCCCGGTATCAACCTCATCTTTGGATGTATATAGAATAAACGCCTGTGTGGGGCAGAGCGCTCAACGAATCAGAATGATCGGAGCAGCACAATGACGGAATCACGCGGTGATCCCTGCGGTATACATCGGGGAAAACACCGGGTACTGCCCACATCAGCAGGCAGCGCCCGGCGCGATTCGGGTGTTAATCGATTAACTGATATTTTTCCGACAAAACATGTGCCAGGTGTTTGAACATATTGAACACCGCCGTGGTCTTGTGCGTCGGTAATCCATCATCGTCGAGAAAGTACTCGCCACGGAACACCAGCACGCCGTTCTTTTGGTCAACCGCATCGGCCTGCATGCCGTGCAGGTAATCTTCGTGGTTTTTAATCAGTGCATTGGCTTCCAGCAGCAAGGCTTCACGGCCAATCGGCGTTTTTTCTTCATTTATGTGTGTCAAACCAGACATGGGATTTCTCTCCTGCAAATAACCCTTGTTTTGCTGACGCTATTGTATCGCCTGAACGGAATTTATCGCAAACTGACTGATTCTTAGTCGCCTGTTTGCCGATAAATACGAGAGTAACGATTGGCGAAAACGGGTTTTACATGCTAATTAGGTTGCGTGGTGTTATTTATCAGGTAGAGTGTGGGATTTTGCATCGTCAAGCGGAATAATTGCTTTGCGCCGGGACGGAACCGGTTACCGCAGAGGGCGGTGCAGTAAACGAATAATCCTGAATGATCATAGGGTTGCTGCGCGGTGAGTGCGTGCGGCGCGCCGTCGACGCACCAACAGAACGATTTTCCCGCAACCATGATGGTTCAGGCTACGCCGGCTGGAAAGCCAGAGCGAATAACTGAGAAAATTTCTTCTTTTTTCAAAGAATTCAGTAGGTAACAATATATTATGGGTAAAGCTCTCGTTATCGTCGAGTCCCCGGCAAAAGCCAAAACGATTAATAAGTACCTTGGCAATGATTTCGTGGTGAAATCCAGCGTGGGGCATGTACGCGACTTACCGACCAGCGGCTCCGGTTCGGCGAGCAAGAAAAGCGCTGAGGCCAACGGGGAGAAAGCCAAAAAAGCGGTCAAGAAAAAAGATGAAAAAACCGCGCTGGTCAACCGTATGGGGGTGGATCCCTATCGCGGCTGGCAGGCCAATTATGAGATCCTGCCCGGCAAGGAAAAAGTCGTATCTGAACTGAAAACGCTGGCGCAGAACGCCGATCACGTCTATCTCGCAACCGACCTTGACCGCGAAGGGGAAGCCATTGCCTGGCACCTGCGGGAAATCATCGGCGGTGACGACAAGCGGTTCAGCCGCGTGGTGTTCAACGAGATCACCAAAAACGCCATTCGTCAGGCGTTCGAGAATCCGGGCGAGCTGAATATCAACCGTGTCAACGCCCAACAGGCGCGCCGTTTTATGGATCGCGTGGTGGGTTACATGGTGTCGCCGCTGTTGTGGAAAAAAATTGCCCGCGGGCTGTCCGCCGGGCGCGTGCAGTCGGTGGCGGTACGTCTGGTGGTGGAACGCGAGCGAGAAATCAAAGCGTTTGTGCCGGAAGAATTCTGGGAATTGCATGCCGATTTGTTGGCGAACCCGGACATTGCGCTGCAGATGCAGGTAACGCATCACAACGGCAAACCATTCCGGCCGGTTAATCAGGCGCAAACGCAAGCGGCGGTCAGCCTGCTGGAAAAAGCCAGCTATGTGGTAGCCGAGCGTGAAGATAAGCCGACCAGCAGCAAGCCGGGCGCGCCGTTCATTACCTCTACTCTGCAACAGGCCGCCAGTACCCGTCTGGGCTTCGGCGTGAAAAAGACCATGATGATGGCGCAGCGGTTGTATGAAGCCGGCCACATTACTTACATGCGTACCGATTCCACCAACCTGAGTCAGGATGCGCTGGCGATGGCGCGCGACTATATCCAGGATGAATTCGGCAAACGCTATCTGCCGGAAGCGCCCAACCTCTACACCAGCAAGGAAAACTCGCAGGAAGCGCACGAAGCCATTCGCCCTTCCGATGTGAAAGTGCTGGCCGATCAACTCAAAGACATGGAAGCGGATGCGCAGAAGCTGTATCAGCTGATTTGGCGGCAGTTTGTGGCCTGCCAGATGATGCCGGCCCAGTATGATTCCACCACACTGGTGGTTAGCGCCGGCGATTATCAGCTGCGCGCCAAAGGGCGTACCCTGCGTTTCGACGGCTGGACCAAAGTGATGCCGGCGCTGCGCAAAGGCGACGAAGATCGTACGTTGCCGGCCATTGACGTGGGGCAATCCCTGTCGCTGGAAAAACTGCTGCCAAGCCAGCACTTTACCAAACCGCCGGCGCGTTACAGCGAAGCATCGTTGGTCAAAGAGCTGGAAAAGCGCGGTATCGGCCGTCCTTCCACGTATGCCGCCATTATTTCCACCATTCAGGATCGTGGCTATGTGCGGGTGGAAAACCGTCGTTTCTACGCGGAGAAGATGGGGGAGATCGTTACCGATCGGCTGGAGGATAACTTCCGCGAGCTGATGAACTATGATTTTACCGCCCGTATGGAAAACAGCCTCGATCTGGTGGCGAACAGCCAGGCTGAGTGGAAAGCGGTGCTGGATGAATTCTTCGCCGAATTCAGCAAACAACTGGAAACCGCCGAGCAAGAGCCGGACGAAGGCGGCATGAAGCCGAATCAGATGGTGCTGACCAGCATTGATTGCCCGACCTGTGGCCGCAAAATGGGGATCCGTACCGCCAGTACCGGGGTGTTCCTCGGCTGTTCCGGTTACGCGCTGCCACCCAAAGAGCGCTGCAAAACCACCATCAACCTGATTCCGGAAGCGGAAGTGTTGAATGTGCTGGAAGGCGATGAGGCGGAAACCAATGCGCTGCGCGCTCGTCGCCGCTGCTCGAAATGCGGTACGGCGATGGACAGCTACCTGATCGACAATCAGCGCAAACTGCACGTGTGCGGTAATAACCCGTCCTGCGATGGTTATGAGATCGAACAAGGCGAATTCCGCCTCAAGGGTTATGACGGCCCGGTGGTGGAATGCGAGAAGTGCAGTTCGGAAATGCACCTGAAAATGGGGCGTTTCGGCAAATATATGGCCTGCACCAACGAAAGCTGCGGCAATACCCGCAAAATTCTGCGTAACGGAGAAGTGGCGCCGCCGAAAGAAGATCCGGTGCCATTACCGGAGCTGGCGTGCGAGAAATCCGACGCCTATTTTGTGCTGCGCGATGGCGCCGCCGGCGTATTCCTGGCGGCCAACACCTTCCCGAAATCGCGAGAAACCCGCGCGCCGTTGGTGGAAGAGCTGGTGCGTTTCCGCGATCGTTTGCCGGAGAAATTGCGCTATCTGGCCGAGGCGCCGGTAACCGATCCGGAAGGCAACAAAACGCTGGTACGGTTCAGTCGCAAAACCAAACAGCAGTATGTTTCCTCTGAAAAAGAGGGCAAAGCTACCGGATGGTCGGCATTTTATGTGGATGGCAAGTGGGTGGAAAGCAGCCGCTAATTACGCCGATAATTGACTAAAACCGCATTTTTTCCATCGGTTTGCGGTTACATTACGTTAAGCCAGCCTGTATAGGCTGGCTTTTTTGATCCATGAACCATGAATATCATCCGCTGGCAGCCGATAACAAAAAAGGAAATAAAAACCCGTTTTCCAGTAGCAGTGCTGTCTAAGTAATACAGAAAGTGGTTATATAAAATATTTTTTTATGCTTAAATGGCATTTAAGTGGCGAGAATCTATACCGTTGTATTGAGCAGTCACCCGCTTGTCAACGCAGATAACGTCAACAATACAGATGCCGCCGCGCATGACATATTACGGAATGGGATAACTTATGAAACTGCAACAGCTTCGTTATATCGTTGAAGTTGTTAATCACAATCTGAACGTTTCCTCGACCGCCGAGGGGTTGTACACCTCCCAGCCGGGGATCAGTAAACAGGTTCGGATGCTTGAAGATGAACTGGGTATTCAGATCTTTGCACGCAGCGGAAAACATTTGACCCAGGTGACGCCCGCCGGGCAGGAAATCATTCGTATCGCCCGTGAGGTGTTGTCCAAGGTCGATGCCATCAAGGCGGTGGCAGGCGAGCACACCTATCCTGACAAAGGCTCGCTGTATGTCGCCACCACGCATACTCAGGCGCGTTACGCGCTGCCTGACGTGATCAAAGGGTTTATCGAGCGTTATCCACGCGTTTCGCTGCATATGCATCAAGGTTCGCCGATGCAGATTGCCGAAGCCGTGGCCAAAGGCTCAGCGGATTTTGCCATCGCCACCGAAGCGCTGCATTTGTATGAAGACCTGATCATGCTGCCGTGCTATCACTGGAACCGCGCGGTGGTAGTGAAACCGGATCATCCGCTGGCGGGTAAAACCGATATCAGCATTGAGGAGCTGGCCGCATACCCGATCGTCACCTATACCTTCGGTTTTACCGGCCGCTCCGAGCTGGATACCGCGTTCAACCGGGCCGGACTGACGCCGCGCATCGTGTTTACCGCGACCGATGCCGATGTGATCAAAACCTACGTCCGTCTGGGTCTGGGCGTCGGCGTCATCGCCAACATGGCGGTGGACCCGGCCAGCGATCCGGATTTGGTGGCCATCAACGCCGATAACCTGTTCAGCTATAGCACCACCAAAATCGGTTTTCGTCGCAGCACGTTCCTGCGCAGCTACATGTACGATTTTATTCATCGCTTTGCGCCGCACCTGACGCGGGATGTGGTGGATACAGCAATTTCGCTGCGTTCCAATGAAGAAATCGAAGCCATGTTCAAGGACGTTACACTGCCGGTGAAGTAATGCGTCCGTTTCACTCCGCGGCATGATGCAACAAGGGCAGGTGAGAACCTGCCCTTGTCATTATTGAATAGCATTACGGCATAAAAGAGGCGCCGGTCAGATGTCGACCTTTTCCTTATATTCGCACAAGTCTTCTATCAGACAGGCGCCGCAGCGAGGCTTACGGGCGACGCAGGTATAACGGCCGTGCAGGATCAACCAGTGGTGGCAGTCGACCTTGAATTCCGCCGGGACGTATTTCAGTAATTTTTCTTCCACCTGCTCGACGGTTTTTCCCGGTGCAAAGTGGGTTCGATTACAGACGCGAAAGATATGGGTATCCACCGCGATGGTGGGCCAGCCAAAGGCGGTATTCAGCACCACGTTGGCGGTTTTACGCCCGACGCCGGGCAGGGCTTCCAGCGCGGCGCGATCTTCCGGCACCTGGCCCTGATGTTGATCCAGCAGAATGCGGCAGGTTTTGATGATGTTTTCAGCCTTGCCGTTGAACAGCCCGATGGTCTTGATATAGGACTTCACGCCGTCTACGCCTAAATCCAGCATCCCCTGCGGCGTATTCGCCACCGGATAGAGCTTTTCCGTGGCTTTGTTGACGCTGACGTCGGTGGCCTGCGCGGACAGCAGCACCGAAATGAGCAGCTCAAACGGCGAACTGAATTTCAGTTCGGTGGTTGGATGCGGGTTGTTGTCTCGCAGGCGGCTAAGAATGGCAATCCGTTTCTCTTTGTTCATGTTATTCCGTCAGCGTAGATGAGCCAAGGGGCGACAGCCGTACCGTACGGGCACGGCGCTGTTTGCGTTTTTCGTCGATGAGATATTTGGCCGCCAGCATCATCCCCAGCCCGATAAAGGCGCCGGGCGGCAGAATCATCAGCAGGAACGGTGAGTCCATGTGCACCACTTCGACCCGTAACACCCGTGCCCAACTGCCCAGCAGCAGGTCGGCGCCGTCAAACAGCGTGCCGTTGCCGAGGATCTCTCTTATCGCGCCCAGCACAAACAGCGCACTGGTGGCGCCCAGCCCCATGAACAGGCCGTCCAGCGCCGACAGCATCACCGTATTTTTCGATGCGAAGGCTTCCGCGCGCCCAATCACGATACAGTTGGTAACGATCAGCGGGATAAAAATCCCCAGCGATTGATACAGACCGTAGGCGTAAGCGTTGATCAGCATCTGCACGATGGTAACCACCGAGGCAATCAGCAAGACGTAAATCGGAATGCGGATTTCGCCCGGCACCCAGCGTCGCAGCGCGGAAACGGCAATGTTGGTGCATGTCAGCACCAGTGTGGTGGCGAGCCCCAGCCCGAGCGCATTGGTGGCGGTGGAGGTCACCGCCAGCAGCGGGCACAGCCCCAGCAATTGCACCAGTGCCGAGTTGTTTTTCCACAATCCCTGCAAAGCCAGTTCTTTGGTCTGGTTCATGGTTTATCTCCACATGGCGTCAGGGTGGACAGCCGCGGCGGCAAGGTTTGTAAAAACAAGGCGCCGCGTTTCACCGCATTGACGACCGCGCGCGGGGTGATGGTGGCGCCGGTAAACTGATCAAACTGGCCGCCGTCTTTTTTCACCGCCCAGCGGCTGTCCTGCGGACCGGTGATGGCCTGGCCGGTAAAACGCGTTATCCAGTCGGAAATGCGGATATCGATCTTGTCGCCCAGTCCAGGCGTTTCATGATGTTCGGTGACCCGCGTGCCCAGCACGGTACCATGAAAATCCGCGCCAATCAGCAGATGGATCGCGCCGGAATAACCGTCAGGCGCGGTGCTTTCCAGCGCGGCGGCGACCGGCGCGCCGTCGCGGCGGGCGATGTACACGCGGTGTGGCGAGGAGGAACCCAGCGACGGGTCGCTGACCAGATAACACTCGCTGAGCAAATCGTTGTTATAGCGATCGGCAGGCAGCACCTGGTCCAGCAGCGTGCGCTGTTGCGCAATGACCTGCTGTGAAATGGTTTTCTCGGTCAGGGCGTTGACCAGTGCGGTCAACCCGGTGGTCAAGGCGGCAAACAGCGCCAGCGTGGTGGCGTGGCGGCGCATAGTGGTCAGCAGCATAATTCGTCCTTAGCGATGGCCGTAAGCGCGCGGTTTGGTGAAGTAGTCGATCAACGGCACGGTAATGTTGGCCAACAGCACGGCGAAAGCCACGCCGTCAGGGTAACCACCGTAGGTGCGGATGGTCCATACCAACATGCCGATCAACGCGCCGAAAATCAGGCGACCTCTGGGCGTGGTGGAGGCGGTAACCGGGTCGGTGGCGATAAAAAACGCCCCCAGCATGGTCGCGCCGGAAAACAGGTGCAGCAGCGGCGGGGCGCTGACGTCCGGATGCAGATACCAACCCGCCAGCGCACATACCGACAGCGCGAGCAGGAAGCTGAACGGAATCTGCCAGTGAATGACCCGCACCAGCAGCATAAACAGGCCGCCGGCCAGAAATGCCAGATTAATCCATTGCCAGCCCAGCCCGGCCAGTACGCCGCCAAATAACGGCTGATGCAGTAATACATCGGGCTGATGACCGCTGCGCAGACCGGTTTTGAATGCATCCAGCGGTGTGGCCTGGCTGACGCCATCCACGCTCTGAATCAGTTGTTGGATCGTCTGACCCGCCGCTCCGTGCCCGGTGAAGATCGCCGCCAGCGCATCCTGGAACCCGACCGGCGCTGCCTGCAGTCCATCCGGCGGTAGCCAGCTGGTCATCTGAACCGGAAAGGAGATCAGCAGCACCACATAGCCGATCATCGCCGGGTTGAATGGGTTTTGCCCCAGCCCACCATACAGTTGTTTGGCGATAATAATGGCGAAGGTGGTGCCCAGCACCACCATCCACCAGGGCGTAAACGGCGGCAGGCTGATGGCCAGCAGAACGGCGGTCAGCAGGGCGGAACTGTCCTGCAGCGTTTCCAGCACCGGGCGTTTTCGCAATGACAATATCGCCGCTTCGGTAACGAGCGCGGTGACGCTGGCCAGCGCCAGCTGGATCAGGTTGCCGTAACCGAAAAACCAGGCTTGCGCCGCGATGCCGGGCACACAGGCGGCCAGAACCCAGCGCATAATATTGCGGGTGGACTGGCGGTTATGGGTAAACGGTGAGGGTGCGATTCTGAAAGCCATTTAATCCTCTTGCGACGCCTGCGATGCGGCGGCCTTACGTGCTTTAACCCGAGCGATGGCGGCTGCCACGGCCGCTTTGCGTGGGTCGATGATCTCGGTCGGAGCGGTGTCAGCCGATGTGGCTGGGAACTCACTCTCCGGCGCCTGCGCCACGGTGGATGCCGATGCGTTGGGTGACAATGTCACGTTTTCCGCACTACCGGACTGCGCGGCCTTGCGTGCTTTGACGCGGGCAATGGCGGCCGCCACGGCGGCTTTGCGTGGGTCGGCATCATCGTTGGTGGCGACAGCGGGCGTAAGTTCCGAGGGACTTGTCGTTGCCTGCTGTTCATCCCGGCGAGCCTGAACCCGGGCGATTGCCGCTGCGATGGCGGCTTTCGGCGCGTCGTCTTGCGGCGTGCCCAGCGCTTTTTCCGCCTGATGTTCGCGCGCCTGCGCCTTGCGGGCTTCGCGGGCGGCGATCACGGCGCGGTTATCCGGCTGTTGGCCCGGTTCAATGCGGATTTCGGCCTGAACAACCGTGGCCTGTTTGGCGCGCACTCGTTCCAGCGCCGCTATCACCGCGTCTTTGTCGGTGGAAGCTACGCTGGCGGCGGCCTGTTTATGGCGCTGTTCGCGCGCCTGTTTTTCCCGTTCCAGACGGGCCTGACGCGCATCAAAGCGCGCTTTGGCTTCCACCGCCTTGCGGGATTCCAGATCCAACGCCTGAATCTCGGCTTTTTCCCGACGGTAATACTGCACCAGCGGGATATTGCTGGGGCAAACGTACGCGCAGGCGCCGCATTCGATGCAGTCGAATAGATGATGCTGGCGCGCCTTCTCGTGCTCCTGTCCCCGGCTAAACCAGTAAAGCTGCTGCGGCAGCAGCCCGGCCGGGCAGGCATCGGCACATTTGCCGCAACGAATGCAGGCTTGTTCCTCTTCCTGCGCCTGAATCTCATCGCGGGCTGGAGCCAGAATACAGTTGCTGGTCTTGATGATCGGTACGTCCAGCGCGGGCAGGGTGAATCCCATCAGTGGCCCGCCCATAATCACCATCGGCTGAGTGGTGGTGACATGGTAGCCGGCGTGGCGCAGCAGATGACGCACCGGCGTGCCCAGTCTGGCCCAGACGTTGCCCGGCTGGCGCAACGCATCACCGGTCAGGGTGACGACGCGTTCGGTCAGCGGCTCGCCGTTAATGACCGCCCGCTTGACGGCGTACGCGGTGCCGACGTTTTGCATCAATACGCCGATAGACGCCGAATGTTTACCGAAGGGCACTTCTTTGCCGGTCAGGATACGGGTCAACTGCTTGGCGCCGCCGGACGGGTATTTCGTGGGGATGACCCGCATCTGGATGCGCGGGTAATCCACCAGCGCCGCGCGCAGCGCCGCGATAGCTTCCGGTTTGTTGTCTTCGATGCCCAGCAGGATACGTTGCGGTTGCAGCAGATGGTCGAGGATGTCGACCCCCTGCGCGATCTCCTGCGCACACTCCTGCATCAGACGATCGTCGGCGGTGATGTAGGGCTCGCACTCGGCGGCGTTGATAATCAGGGTGTCGATGCCGCGCAGGCCGCCTTGCAGTTTGGCGGCGGTGGGAAAGCCGGCGCCGCCCAGCCCGGCGATGCCGGCCTGATGCAGATGTTCGACTAATGCGGACGTCGTCGCCTGACGGTAATCGGTGACGGGGCGGCGTTCGCACCAACGGTCCTGACCGTCGGGAATAATAATGATGCTGAGCTCGGTCAACCCGGATGGGTGATTGCTCATATGCTGGCGGATGGCGTGTACCGTCCCGGAGGTCGGCGCGTGCACCGGCAGCATGCGGCCAGTGCCGCGTGTCAGCGGCTGCCCTCGCAGTACCGGATCGCCGACGTTGACGCACAGGTCGCCTTCCGGCCCGAGATGTTGCTTGAGCGGGATAATCAAATAGTCAGGCATAGGGACTTGCCGCAGCGGTACCTGACTGGATTGGGTTTTCATTTCCGGGGGATGGATTCCGCCTGAAAAATCCCAGATTCTGTCTTTTCTGAAGGCGGCGAACAGCTTAAACATGATTTTCGATCACACGGTTTTCCGCCTGGATAACGCGCACCGGAATGGCATCGAGATTCCATTTCCAACTGGCGGTCGTCGGGGCTAAGGGTCTTAATTCGATACAATCCGTTGGGCAGGGCGGCACGCACAGGTTGCAGCCGGTGCACAGATCGCGGATGACGGTATGTACGGCGCGGGTGGTGCCGACAATGGCGTCCACCGGGCAGGCCTGGATGCATTTGGTACAGCCGATGCAGTTGTCCTCATCGACCCAGGCGACCAGCGGCTCCGGTTTTTGCGGCGCTTCTGCGTCAAGCGGCTGCGGCTCGACGCTCATCCGCTCCGCCAGCTTAAGCATCAGCGGTTCGCCGCCCGGCACGCATTTGTTGATCTGCTCATTATTGAGGGCGATCGCTTCGGCGTAGGGGCGACAGCCGGGATAACCGCACTGGCCGCACTGGCTTTGCGGCAGCATGGCGTCCAGTTGCTCAACCACTGGGTCTTCTTCCACCTGAAAGCGGCGCGAGGCAAAGCCCAGGATTAACCCGAACACCAGCGCCAGCGCGCTGAGCGCGGCTATGGCTACCCAGATGGTAATCATCAGAGTTTCACCAGACCGGTAAAGCCCATAAAGGCCAGCGACATCAGGCCGGCCGTTACCAGTGCGATAGACGAGCCACGGAACGGCGCGGGCACATCGGCCACGGCGAGGCGTTCGCGCAGCGCGGCAAACAGCACCAATACCAGTGAAAAGCCGACGGCGGCGCTGAAACCATAGATGGTTGATTGCAGAAAATTGTGCGATTGATTCACGCTAAGCAGCGCGACGCCGAGAACGGCGCAGTTGGTGGTGATCAGCGGCAGAAAGATACCCAATAAACGGTAGAGCGCCGGGCTGGTTTTCCGCACCGCCAACTCGGTGAATTGCACCACCACGGCAAAAACCAGGATAAAGGCCAGCGTGCGCAGATAGAGCAGGTTTAACGGCAGTAGCACATAAGTGTTGACCAGCCAGGAGAACACCGACCCCAGCGTCATCACAAATGTGGTGGCAAACCCCATGCCGATGGCGGCTTCCAGCTTTTTGGACACGCCCATGAACGGGCATAAGCCCAGGAATTTCACCAGTACGAAGTTGTTGACCAAAATCGTGCCAACAAACAGCAAGACATATTCGCTCATTACAGTGCCTACAAAATAAAACCGGCGTATTATCGGGCATTGTCCGGCGTTCGGCAACTTACCCTCTGTAGGGATATTAGGCAATCGCGCTATCAAGGGGGCGATAAAAGGTAAGCGTGCGTGATATAACGCGATATAAAAGGTAAGAAAATATCAAGAGACGTGCGAGAAAGAGAAGGCGGGAAGAGCGCGCGGCGGCACGCGCATCCATGCTGTATCATCAGACCACCAGTACTACCTGTACTCTCAGCGCAGCTGTACCATCAGGACGCCGTTACCATCAGACCACAAAATGCCAGACGGATTTCGGCACTTGCCCGATGTCAAACAGCTTTCCGCCAGCGGCTAATTCCGCGCGGCGATGATCGGCGGCACGATACATATTGATGATGTCGTGATTGTCAGTAAGAGAATAGTTCAGATGGTCAAATAATTTCTCAAGACTTTCCAACGTATTCACTTTTCTGAATTTCAATAAATATTCGTAGACACTCATTTGCATAAAATAATCAAATAGAGTTTAAAGGGAATTCAGTATATTCGCTCCGGCGGTTCTGTCCAGCACTGAATTCAGAAGCGCAGCTTATAATAGTCAACCGTAATAAAAAGGCATAAATCTACTTCATTTCTTACTGATGCCGAATATCGTAGCTTTATCATTGAGTTAATTAACACACCCCATTAATTTCAATGCGGTTAAAAATACAGCAATAGAAAATTCTGGAATACGCCGGTTAACATTTTATTCATATTATGACGTTTTTCATGCTAGCCATTCGATCTGTGTCACATTTTTTTGCTGCGCTATTATTTCCTTTCATATTAATGAAAACATTTTGTTTCATTTAAATACGATGATATTCAGGCGGAATAATGGCGATTTTTATTTCATTATTCGGAATATCACGTATTGCCAGGTTGGATGTGTCGACATGAATACAATAACTGAAATCGCTAACTGCCGGCACCAGCGTGCCGGCATGGGTTGTCATGATGGGTGACTTAACGGAGCGCCGCTATTATGCCCGGTGCCCGCACAGTTTGTAGTACAGCTCGTTCCAGCGCAGCCCGTCTCTGAAGGCCGGCAGGGTGGTGCCCTGATCAATCAACGTCAATTCGATGTTGTGCAGGTCAGCGTACAGCCGCAGATAATCGAGATCGAGCGATTGGGTGAACACGGTATGGTGGGCGCCGCCTGCCAGAATCCAGGCTTCGGCTGCCGTTTCCAGCGACGGCTGCGCCTGCCAGAGTGCGCGGGCGACCGGCAGTTTCGGCAACGGATGCGGCTGGGCGACGGTATCCACCTGATTGACCAGCAGGCGAAAACGATCGCCCAGATCGATCACGCTGACGTTCAGCGCCGCTCCGGCCGGCGCGGAGAAGATCAATCGCACCGGATCCGCTTTGCCGCCGATCCCAAGGTATTGTGCATCCAGCAGCGGTTTTTCCTCGCTGGCGATGCTGGGGCACACTTCCAGCATATGGGCGCCCAACACCAGATTGTTGCCGGGCGCGAAATGGTAGGTGTAATCCTCCATGAAGGAGGTGCCGCCGGGCAGCCCCTGCGCCATGACCTTCATTACGCGCAGCAGCGCGGCGGTTTTCCAGTCGCCTTCGGCGCCGAAACCGTATCCCTGTTGCATCAGACGTTGCACCGCCACGCCGGGCAGTTGCTTGAGGCCATAGAGGTTTTCGAAATTGGTGGTAAAAGCCTTAAAGCCGCCCTGATCGAGAAAACGTTTCAGCCCAAGCTCGATGCGGGCCGCATCCAGCAGATTTTGCCGTTTCGGACCATGCAGTTTGAGCGCTTCGCTGAGGGTGTAGCTGGCTTCGTACTCTTCAATCAGCGTATTCACGTCGCCCTGGCTGACATCGTCCACCACGCCGACCAGGTCTCCCAGCCCCCAGGCGCTGACCGCGTAACCAAACTGGATTTGCGCCCCGACTTTGTCGCCTTCGGTGACCGCCACTTCCCGCATGTTATCGCCAAAACGGGCCACTTTGAGCTGACGGCTTTCCTGCAACGCCGCCGCCACCCGCATCCACTTGGCGATGCGCTCATGGGCGTGACGATCCTGCCAGTGGCCGACCACCACCTGATGGGGCTGGCGCATGCGCGCGCCGATAAAACCGAACTCACGCCCGCCGTGGGCGGTCTGGTTCAGGTTCATAAAGTCCATGTCCATGGTGTCCCAGGGGATATCGGCGTTGAACTGGGTATGGAACTGCAGCAGCGGTTTGTTGAGGATGCTCAGACCGCCAATCCACATTTTGGCGGGCGAGAAGGTATGCAGCCAGGCCAGCAGCCCGATGCAGTTATCCTGATAATTAGCGTCGCGGCACAGCGCGGTGATTTCATCCGGAGTTTTGACCAGCGGTTTAAGTACCAGCCGCACCGGCAGGTTGGCGTCACGGTTAAGGCCATTCACCACTTTTTCGGCGTTTTCTTTCACCTGACGCAGCGCTTCCGGGCCATAAAGATGCTGACTGCCAATCACAAACCAGACTTCGAGCGGCTTAAATTGTTCCATGATGACTCCTGTTTGGGTTCCCAAAGGGATGTAAAAGTGATGTTCGGCAAACGCTCAATGGTCTGCCCCGGTCTGGGGGCTGTAGGCGGGCTCCGCCAGCCGACACCACTGCTGATAACGTTCGTACAGCTGTTGATAACGGGCGACTCGTTTCGGATCGGGCATCAGGGTACGTTCGATGCCGCAGGCCATATGCTGCTGGGCGATCGGGATGTCCGGGTGAACGCCGGCGGCTACGGCGGCGAAGATGGCGGCGCCCAGTGCGCAGCATTGATCCGACGCGACGATCTGCATCGGGCGGTTCATCACGTCGGTGCAGACTTGCATGATGGTGGTGGATTTACGGGCGATGCCGCCCATCGCCAGCAGGTTTTCCACCGGGATCTGTTGAGATTCGAAACAGGCCATGATGGCGCGGGCGCCAAACGCGGTGGCGGCGATCAACCCGCCAAACAGCGCCGGCGCGTCGGTGCCGAGATTGAGATCGGTGATCACCCCTTTGAGTCGCTGGTTGGCGAACGGTGTACGGCGGCCGTTAAACCAGTCGAGCACCACCGGCAGGTGATCGAGCGACGGGGCGTCGGCCCAGGCTTGCGTCAGCTGCGTCAGCAGGCTGGATTGCAGCTGTTCCAGCTGCGGCTGCCAGTCGGGGTGTTCGCGGGCGGCCAGCTGTAGCGGCCAGCCCAGCACGCGGCCAAACCAGGCGTACATGTCGCCGAAGGCGGATTGCCCGGCTTCCAGACCGATATAACCGGGCACCACGCTGCCGTCCACCTGGCCGCAGATCCCGGCGATCGTTTTGTCGCCGACTCGATCCGCATCGGCGATCACAATGTCGCAGGTCGAGGTGCCGATCACTTTGACCAGCGTGTAGGGTTGCGCCCCGGCACCGACGGCGCCCATGTGGCAATCGAAGGCGCCGCCGGCGATAACGACCTGTTCCGATAAGCCTAACCGACGCGCCCATTCCGGCGTCAGCGTGCCGACCGGACGATCGGCGGTCCAGGTATCGGTAAACAGTGGATACTGTAGTTTTTCGGTCAGGCAGGGGTCGAGCGCCTGCAGAAAGTCTTTTGGCGGCAGGCCGCCCCAGTCGGGATGCCACAGCGATTTGTGTCCGGCGCTGCAACGGCCACGGCGGATGGCGTCAGGCGCGGTGGTGCCGGAGAGCAGGGCCGGCACCCAGTCGCATAATTCTATCCAGGATACCGCCGTCTGACGCACAGAGGGATCCTGCCGGCTGATATGGAGAATTTTGGCCCAGAACCATTCCGACGAGTACACCCCGCCGATGTAGCGGGTGTAATCCGGGAACTGGCCGCTGCGGCACAGTTGGTTGATGGCTTCCGCTTCGTCAATCGCGGTGTGGTCTTTCCACAGCACGAACATGGCGTTGGGGTTGTCCGCGAATTCCGGACGCAGTGCCAGCACGTTGCCCTGTTCGTCAATCGGCGCCGGGGTGGATCCGGTCGAGTCGACGCCAATACCGATTATCTGCTGGCGCTGCTCAGGAGTAAGCCGCGCCACCACCGCGCGGATCGCCAGCTCCAGCGATTCGATGTAATCCAGCGGATGATGGCGGAACTGATTGCTGGCGGGGTGACAATATTGTCCCTGGCGCCAGCGCGGATAGTAAACCACTTCTGTTTCCAGCTCCTGTCCGCTGCGGCAATCCACCGCCAGCGCACGGACAGAATCGCTGCCAAAATCAAGACCGAGAGTAATGGCGCCCGCACTCATCGTTGCTGCTCCTGTTAATCGTAGGGATCACGCTGTTTACGATAGACAGGCCGTTCTGGCGCCGTGAGGAGCGGTTGGCTGGAAGTATGCATTTTTCTGTCACAAACAGGAGTTTTGTGATGGCGGTCATAAGTTAATGGCTGGTTAAATTCGCTGAATCTATGTACGAATCGGCTGTAGTTTCTGAATGTGATAATGCTCTCTCTTCGTGATGAAAATAACAGCTACAACTTACGCGTCTGAAGGAAAGTGGAGGATGGAATAACAATAACTCTTTGTTTTTTCATCGCTACAAAAAGGAATATCTTGCTGGGAGCGTTTACACACGTGAGGGCATCCCCGGTTGCCAGCGTGTTAAAGATAACAATGAGCGGAGAAGACCATGCATAAATTCACTAAGGTTCTGGCAGCGATTGGCCTGGCCGCGGTTATGTCACAATCAGCTATCGCGGAAAACATGAAGCTGGGCTTTCTGGTCAAACAGCCGGAAGAACCCTGGTTCCAGACCGAATGGCGGTTCGCTGACAAAGCCGGTAAAGACCTGGGATTTGACGTTATCAAGATCGCCGTACCGGATGGCGAAAAGACCCTCAATGCTATCGACAGCCTGGCGGCCAGCGGCGCCAAAGGGTTTGTCATCTGTACCCCCGACCCGAAGCTGGGCTCGGCCATCGTAGCCAAAGCGCGCAGCTATAACCTGAAAGTGATCGCGGTGGACGATCAGTTCGTCAACGCCAAAGGGCAGCCGATGGACAGCGTACCGCTGGTAATGATGGCCGCCACCAAGATTGGCGAGCGTCAGGGGCTGGAGCTGTGGAAAGAGATGCAGAAACGCGGCTGGAAACTGCAGGAAACGGCAGTCATGGCGATCACCGCCAACGAGCTGGATACCGCCCGCCGCCGTACTTCCGGTTCGATGGACGCGCTGAAAGCGGCCGGATTCCCGGAAAAACAGATCTATCAGGTACCCACCAAATCCAATGATATCCCCGGCGCGTTCGACGCCGCCAACTCGCTGCTGGTGCAGCATCCGAACGTGAAAAACTGGCTGGTGGTCGGCATGAACGACAACACCGTGCTGGGCGGCGTGCGGGCGACTGAAGGGCAGGGATTCAAGGCCGGCAATGTAATCGGCATCGGCATCAACGGGGTGGACGCGGTCAGCGAATTGTCCAAGGCACAGCCGACCGGCTTCTACGGCTCGTTGCTGCCCAGCCCGGACGTGCACGGCTACAAGAGCATCCAGATGCTGCATGACTGGGTGACCAAAGGCGTCGAGCCGCAGAAATTCACCGAAGTGACCGACGTGGTGCTGATCACCCGCGATAACTTCAAAACCGAACTGCAGAAGAAAGGCCTGATGTAATGAACTTTGTCCAATCCCGCCTTAGCCGGCGGGGGCGGACACTGGCCGCGCCGTCATACATGGCGGCGCAGACCATTGAGGATGCTGAAATGACCGTACAGTCACCTTATTTATCCTTCCGCGGGATCGGCAAGGTTTTTCCCGGCGTCAAGGCACTGGATGACATCAGTTTCGACTGCCATGCCGGACAAATCCATGCGCTGATGGGGGAAAACGGCGCGGGAAAATCCACATTGCTGAAAATTTTGAGCGGCAATTACACGCCGTCACAGGGAGAAATTCATATTAAAGGGCAGCCGGCGCGCTTCGCCAATACGATGGACGCGCTGAACGCCGGAGTGGCGATTATCTACCAGGAGCTGCATCTGGTGCCGGAAATGACGGTGGCGGAGAACATCTATCTGGGGCAGTTGCCGCATAAAGGCGGGCTGGTGAATCGCTCATTGCTGCGTTATGAATCGCGTTTGCAACTGGAGCATCTGGGGTTGGATATCGACCCGGATACGCCGCTGAAATACCTGTCCATCGGCCAGTGGCAGATGGTGGAGATCGCCAAGGCGTTGGCGCGCAATGCCAAGATCATCGCCTTTGACGAGCCGACCAGCTCGCTGTCGGCGCGGGAAATCGAACAGCTGTTCCGGGTGATCCGCGAATTGCGCAGCGAAGGCCGGGTGATTCTGTATGTGTCGCACCGGATGGAGGAGATCTTTGCTCTCAGCGATGCCATTACCGTGTTCAAAGACGGACGTTATGTCAAAACCTTCGCCGACATGCAGCAGGTTGACCACGAGCAACTGGTGCAGGCGATGGTGGGACGCAATCTGGGCGATATCTACGGCTATCAGCCGCGTCCGCATGGTGACCCGCGGCTCGAACTGCAGGCGGTGAAAGCGATCGGGGTGAAGTCGCCGATTTCGTTGTCGGTGCGCAGCGGCGAAATTGTCGGCCTGTTCGGGCTGGTGGGCGCCGGGCGCAGCGAACTGATGAAGGCGCTGTTCGGCGCTACCGGCATTACCAGCGGCGAGGTGCGGCTGGATGGGCAACCGTTACACGCCCGTTCGCCTGGCGACGCGATCCGCCGCGGACTGATGTTGTGCCCGGAAGACCGTAAAGCCGACGGCATCATTCCGGTGCACTCGGTGCGGGATAACATCAATATCAGCGCTCGCCGCAAACATATCAAAAACGGTTTCATCATCAATGAAGCCTGGGAGGAAGAAAACGCCGACCGCCATATTCAGGCGCTGAATATCAAAACGCCGTCGCCGGCGCAGTTGATCATGAACCTGTCCGGTGGCAACCAGCAAAAGGCGATTCTCGGCCGCTGGCTGTCGGAAGAGATGAAAGTGATCATGCTGGACGAACCGACCCGCGGCATTGACGTCGGCGCCAAGCACGAGATTTACCACGTGATTTATGAACTGGCCCGTCAGGGTATTGCCGTGCTGTTTGCGTCCAGCGACCTGCCCGAAGTGCTGGGGCTGGCGGACCGCATCGTGGTGATGCGCGAGGGCGCCATTTCCGGCGAGCTGCTGCACGATGAGGCCAGCGAACAAACGGTCCTGAGTCTGGCGATGTTGAAAACGACCGCCACTGAACCCGCGGTTGCCTGACCGCCAAGGAGTCGATGAATGTCTACGGTGAGTTCCCCTTCCCGCGCCAGCAAATCTCAAGGCCTCAGCCTGTCCCGCATCTGGGATAACTACGGCATGTTGGTGGTGTTTGCTGCGCTGTTTCTGGCTTGTATGTTATTCGTGCCGAATTTTGCCACTTTCATCAATATGAAAGGGCTGGGGCTGGCGATTTCCATGTCGGGCATGGTGGCCTGCGGCATGCTGTTTTGTCTGGCTTCCGGCGATTTCGACCTGTCGGTCGCCTCGGTGATCGCCTGCGCCGGTGTAACCACCGCGGTGGTTATCAACGTTAGCGAAAGCCTGTGGCTGGGCGTTGGCGCCGGGCTATTGCTGGGCGTCGCGTTCGGCCTGCTTAACGGATTTGTTATCGCCCAGCTAAAAATCAACGCCCTGATCACCACGCTGGCTACGATGCAGATTGTGCGCGGTCTGGCGTACATCATCTCTGACGGTAAGGCGGTCGGTATCGAAGACGAGCGTTTTTTCACGCTGGGATACGCTAACTGGCTGGGATTACCGGCGCCGATCTGGCTGACGGTTTTCTGCATGGTGCTGTTCGGTTTGCTGCTGAACAAGACCACCTTTGGCCGCAACACGCTGGCGATCGGCGGCAACGAGGAGGCCGCGCGGCTGGCCGGGGTGCCGGTGGTGCGGACCAAAATCATTATTTTCGGCCTGTCCGGGCTGGTTTCCGCCGCGGCGGGCATCATCCTGGCGTCGCGCATGACCAGCGGCCAGCCGATGACGTCGATCGGTTATGAACTGATCGTGATTTCGGCCTGCGTATTGGGCGGAGTGTCACTGAAAGGCGGCATCGGCAAGATATCCTATGTGGTGGCCGGGGTGCTGATTCTGGGGACGGTGGAAAACGCCATGAATCTGCTGAATATCTCGCCGTTTGCCCAGTATGTGGTGCGTGGTCTGATTCTGCTGGCGGCGGTGATCTTTGACCGCTACAAACAACTGGCGAAGAAAACGGTTTGATGGACGGATGCGCTGGCGTGGGCCGGCGCTATCCATGACAGACGAGAATCTTTTTTCAGGAGGCCGTATGTATCACCGCATGGCGCATGAGTCCCAGCCCAACCCGTTGCTGCCCGGTTATGCGTTTAACGCCTATCTGGTGGCCGGGCTGACGCCGATTCTGGCGGGCGGGCCGCTGGATTTCTTCATCGATCGCCCGGATGGCATGAAAGGTTACATCATTAACCTGACCATCAAGGGACAAGGCAAAGTGCTGGACGGCGATGACACCTTTTTCTGCAATCCCGGCGACCTGCTGCTGTTTCCGCCCCGATCGCGCCACTATTACGGCCGCGCGCCCGGCAGCGACAGTTGGTATCACCGCTGGGTCTATTTCCGGCCGCGCGCTTACTGGGCCGACTGGCTGGAGTGGCACAGTAAAGGGTGCGACGTCGGGCGGCTGACGCTCTCCAGCACCGGATTGCTGCAGGAGTTTGATAAGCTGTTCGCCAATATCGAACAGACCCACCGTTCCGGCCGACGTTTTGCCGAAGAGCTGGCGATGAATCTGCTGGAACGCCTGCTGCTGCGGGCGATGGAAGAAGATCCGCAGAGCCCGCAGCGGATTATGGACCCTCGGGTGATCGAAGCGTGCCAGTTCATTACCGGCAATTTGGCTGGGGAACTGCGTATCGATGAGGTGGCGCGTCACGTTTGCCTGTCGCCGTCGCGGCTGGCGCACCTGTTCCGCGAGCAGGTGGGGGTGAATATTCTGCGCTGGCGGGAAGACCAACGGGTGATTCGCGCCAAACTGCTGCTGCAAACCACGCAGGAATCAATCGCCGCCGTCGGGCGGGTGGTCGGCTATGACGACCAACTCTATTTCTCCCGGGTATTTCGCAAACGGGTGGGGGTCAGCCCCAGCGATTTCCGCCGCCGCAACAGCGAAATCCATCATCCTGCGCTGGAAAAACCGGCGGAAGCGGCCATCTGGCGCGGGGAATCATCCACGCCGCATCCGTGGCTGGTCACGCCGTAACTGTCTGACGGCATTGTATAATAAGATATGGCCGCCGACGGCGGCCATGACCGATACGGATCACGGAACCGTCCGATAACCATCAATTTCCCCGGTGCTATACTAGGCTGTGAATCGCGATACAGCATAAAACGTGATTGCGATGCGCGGCCGAGTTTCATGAGAATAACGGGTCTGATTTTCAGATCCGCCAATGAGGGGAAATCTATGACGGATACCATCCGTGTTGGTTTGTTGGGCTATGGTTATGCCAGTAAGACGTTTCATGCGCCGCTGATTGCCGCCACGTCAGGAATGAAACTGGCGGCGGTGTCCAGCAGTGATGCCGGTAAGGTTCAGGCTGACTGGCCCTCAATGCGGGTTGTGCGCGAGCCGCAGGAACTGTTCAATGATTCGAATATCGACCTGATCGTGATACCTACCCCGAATGACACCCATTTCCCGCTGGCCCGCCAGGCGCTGGCCGCCGGCAAGCATGTGGTGGTTGATAAACCCTTCACCGTGACGTTGTCACAAGCACGGGAGCTGCATCAGCAGGCGGAACATACGGGTAAGCTGCTTTCCGTCTTTCATAACCGGCGCTGGGACAGCGACTTTCTGACGTTGAAGCAGTTGCTGAAAACCGGCGTGCTGGGCGATGTGGTGTACATGGAGTCTGCATTTGACCGCTATCGCCCGGAAGTGCGCCAGCGCTGGCGTGAAGAGGGCGGCGAAGGCAGCGGCATCTGGTACGATTTGGCTCCACATCTGATTGATCAGGTGTTGCAGTTATTCGGCCTGCCGGTGGCGATTCAGGCCGATCTGGCGCAGCTGCGGCCGGGCAGCAAGTCCACGGATTATTTCCACGCCACTTTGATCTATCCCCAGCGTCGGGTGGTGGTACACAGCACCATGCTGGCGGCGGCGGAAGGCGCCCGTTATATCGTCCACGGCACCCAGGGCAGTTATGTGAAATTCGGTCTTGACCCGCAGGAAGGACGGCTGAAAGAAGGCGAGAAGCCGCAAGCCCATAGCGACTGGGGGCAGGACAGCCGGGACGGTATCCTGACGCTGCATCGCGACGGCGTGCTGGCTGAGCAGACGGTGCCGACTATTCCCGGACATTATCAATCCTACTATGCCGAGATCCGTGATGCGTTGTT
This sequence comes from Dickeya dadantii NCPPB 898, assembly GCF_000406145.1. Taxonomy (NCBI): domain Bacteria; kingdom Pseudomonadati; phylum Pseudomonadota; class Gammaproteobacteria; order Enterobacterales; family Pectobacteriaceae; genus Dickeya; species Dickeya dadantii. The sequence continues at coordinate 2,351,414 of NZ_CM001976.1, forward strand.
GGGGCGTGGCGACAACCCGGTGCCGGTCGAGCAAGCCATCAAAGTGATGGAACTGATTGAGCTGGGGTTGACCTCTCATGAACAGAAAAAGGCGATGACCCTGAAAAACAACTGATCGGGAGTCGTCATGATTTGTGACGGAAAACCCCGACCGCAGGGCGGGGTTCAGCCTTGCATTATGGGTGTTTATTGCCGATAGTGGGGCATTGTTTAAACAGGCGATCTTAGGATCGCCTGTATTTTTTATGTCTGAGGATGCAAACACGCTATGGCATGGTTACAACGCTTAAAAATTGACAAATTTTTGCTGGTCTTGATTGCGGTGGTGATCACCGCATCCATTTTCCCGTGCGAAGGCTGGGCCAAGGTTTTCTTTGAAAACCTGACCAATGCGGCAATCGCACTGCTGTTTTTCATGCATGGCGCCAAGCTGTCTCGCGATGCCATCACCGCCGGGATGGGCCATTGGCGTTTACACCTGGTGGTGTTTGCCAGCACTTTCATTCTGTTCCCGCTGTTGGGGATCGGCATGGCATTTCTGTCGCCGCAGATATTAACGCCGGGGTTGTATCTCGGTTTTCTGTATCTGTGCGCGCTGCCGGCCACCGTACAATCGGCGATTGCGTTTACGTCCATGGCGCGCGGCAACGTTGCGGCGGCTATCTGTAGCGCATCGGCCTCCAGCATTTTGGGGGTATTCCTGTCGCCGGTACTGGTCGGATTGCTAATGCATACCCAGGGAGGGCAAACTGATACGCTGCATGCAATCGGTTCGATTATCATGCAGTTGATGGTGCCGTTTGTTATCGGTCACCTGTCTCGTCCGCTGATTGGTGGTTGGGTTGATCGCCATCGTAAACTGATCAATATCACTGACCGGTCATCGATTCTTTTAGTGGTGTATGTGGCGTTCAGCGAGGCGGTGGTACAGGGGATCTGGCACCAGATTAATGGCTGGTCGCTGTTGGCGGTGGTGGTGTGTTCGTTGGTGCTGCTGGGAATTGTGCTGGTTTGCACTACGCTGGCGGCGCGTAAACTGGGATTCAGTACCCCGGATGAAATCACCATCGTGTTCTGTGGATCGAAAAAGAGTCTGGCGAACGGTATACCAATGGCTAATGTGCTGTTTCCTGCGGCGGCCGTCGGTGCAATGGTGCTACCTCTGATGATTTTCCACCAGATTCAGTTGATGGTATGCGCGACGCTGGCACAGCGGTATGCGAAGCGCACCGCACCGTCGGGTGATTCAGCAGCGGCGACCGAAAAGTAATTGATAAGCCAAGTAATTAAGTGGTCATTCCATTGAAAGTGACTATTGAATGGATAGTTACTTTATGGGATAGTCAACAAAGTAAATCTTTATTATATTGGACGAATGTGAGGCGGGTTTGTGCGGCTCACAGATACAAGGATATTTCAATTAATCGTTATTTATGAGGGACATACATGTATAAAAAAGTTTTGCTTTCACTGAGTTTGCTCAGTGCTGTCGCCACTTCCCAGGCTTATGCAGCCAACACCGAAACCTGTGTCAAGACTGACGAGAAAGCTATCGCCAGTCTGTTTGATCGCTGGAATGCATCGCTGCAGACCGGTGATGCCAAGAAAGTTAACGCCAATTATGCCGCCGATGCAGTATTACTGCCGACGCTGTCTGGAAAAATGCGGACAACAGATGCTGAACGTATTGATTACTTTGAGCATTTCTTACCGAAAAAGCCTGTTGGTAAAATTGATAACCGCGTTATCAAAATCGGTTGTAACGAAGCATTGGATATCGGTAACTACACCTTTACCTTTGGCGATGATAATTCACAGGCTAAAGCGCGTTACACCTATACCTATGCCTTCAGCGATGGCAAATGGTTGATTACCAGCCATCACTCGTCTGTACGGCCGCAGGACTGATTATACCGGGATAGCGTACGATAACGCTGTCTGTGTGAAAAAAAGCGGATACCAGTGGTATCCGCTTTTTGCGTAATGGCGTCAGGCCGGCGTTATCCGGCTGGTATGGCTTGCTGTTGCTGTACCCGCTGGCGCAACAACTGTTTCTCCTGTTCGGAGATAAATGCAATACGCAGCCCGTTTTCCTGAGCCTGACGGATATCCTCCGGCAACAGACCGGCCTGTGGGGCGGCGACCTCATACTCATGACGAATTTCGATGCCCTGAACCGCCGGATCGTCGGTATTGATGGTGGCTGGAATACCGTGGCGCAAAAAATGCACCAGCGGATGTTCGTTCATCGCTTTTACCGTGCTGGTTTGCAGGTTGGAAGTCAGGCAGGACTCGATGCCAATCTGGTGTTCGGCCATGTATTCCATTAACGAGCGATCGACAATGGCGGTCACGCCGTGGCCGATGCGTTCGGCCCCCAGTTGCTTAATCGCCTGCCAGATGCTTTCCGGACCAGCGGCCTCGCCGGCATGGGTGGTGAGGTGCCAGCCTGCATCTCGGGCGCGGGTAAAGTGGGTGGTGAACAATTCGCCGGGGAAGCCAAGCTCATCACCCGCCAGATCGATGGCGACGATATGGTCTTTGTGGGCCAGCAGTGCGTTCAGTTCCTGTTCACAAGCCTGAGTACCAAAGGTGCGGCTCATGATGCCGATCAGGCGTATCATGACGTCGTGGTTATGGTCGCGGCAGCCCGCTGCGATGCCGTCGATCACCGCTTCTACTACGCCTTCCAGCGGTAGTTGATGACTACGGGCCATGTAGTAGGGGGAAAAGCGCAGTTCAGCATAATCCAGTCCGGCACGTATGGCGTCTTCAACGTTTTCGTAAGCCACCCGGCGACAGGCATCCAGCGATCCCAGAACGGCCACTCCCCAGTCCAGTTTTTGCAGAAAACGTAGTAGGTCAGGTTCATTGTCGACGATCTGGACATGAGGGCGCAGTGAAGCCAGGTCGTGACCCGGCAGGTCGATAGTAAACTGGCGGCCCAATTCAAGGATGGTCTGAGGACGAATATTACCATCAAGATGGCGATGGATATCCGTCAGCGGAATGTGCGGATTAATCATGTTTTACTCTTTTATTATTAAGAAAATCCATCAGCAGGCGGTATTCCTCATGATGCTGGCATGGCACCGCCGCACCGCGAGGGTCAGGGGCTGATAACTTGTTGTGCAGTATAAGAATAAAGTTACGTATATTTCTATTGATAAAAAGAAATTTTCGTATCAAGGGCGAGATTACGCAGGTTACGCTCAGACGTGCAAATACCGCCAGCTCGGATATTTCGGATATATTGACGGGCTGGCGTCATCCTATGCGAGCAGTTAATTATCTGGAAGATCGGTTAAATGGTGCATTGGCAAGAATGACACCCAACGTAATGACGACGACGCCAAAGACATTAGGCAAAGAAAAACGCTCTCCAAGCAACGGAACAGCGAGTAAATAGGCTAGCGCTGGACATAACGACCCTATCAGCGCACTGCGGTTTGGCCCGAGTTTCTGCACGGCAACCGTATAACTCAAGCTGGAAATAATCCCCGTACCCAATCCTTGTATCAGCAGGAAAGGCAGCATCTCGTGCAAAGTGACGCGACTGAGATGCGATTCGACAACGCCTGTCGTCATTAAACCAAGCAACAGCAAGGCGGATGGGAGACTGAGCAACAAGACGCATCCTATCGTATCGAGTCCACTTCGACGAATCGCCAGCGTATAGCCACCCCACAAAAGACTGGCCAAAAGCAGCATGGCGCTGCCGCTAATCATGGTTGCACTGAATCCCGGCAAGACCATGGAGACGACACCTACCAAAATAAGCAGAATGGCACGCAATTGTGTCGTGCCGACGCGATGTCGAAACAGGACAAAAGCTAACAAGGCGACTGAAAGGGGTGACGTGCCGGCGATCAAAGCGGCGACATGCGCGGCTGTCGTTAAGTGGCCGCCTAGCGATGCGATAAAGAAATAGGGGACGCCGCCGCCGACAAGTACGGCGATGATTTCACGTGGGCGAAGGTTTGATAGTTGATACAGGCGCGCGGGGAGCCAGGGTAACAACAGCAGGGCAGGTATGCCAAACCGGAACAGCGCAACGTCGGCAATGGACAGTGGCGAAGCACTAATGGCCCTGATGGAAACTGCGAATAGCGACCACGCTATCACGGCGATGGCCATCGCCACATAACCAAAAATCATTCCGGCAGGTTGGGCTTGCTCCGACCGGTAAGACTGAGCCGTCTGCGTGTTTTTTACGTTTTCAACTTGCATTTGGTTCCCCCACGGTAATAGTCTTTATTTTGATCATATTACATATTTTTCAGTGGTGACTTACTGCTATATCTTCTATTTATTAATACTATATTGGTGGATTCATCTAATTTATGAACAAACTCGATGCAACGGATCGACAAATCGTTATGCTCTTGCAGCAAGACGGACGGCTGACGATCCAAAACTTATCGGAGAAAATTAATCTGTCTCCGACACCATGCCTGCGGCGAGTACGGCAGTTGGAAAAGGCAGGAATTCTTACTGGCTACACCGCTATCGTTAATGAAGAGGCCTACGGCTTGCCGATTACCGCTCTGGTGCGAATTCGCCTTGAGCGTCATTCTGAAGCATCGGTACAGGCATTTGAGCAATCGGTAGGTGTAATTGACGACATTATGGACTGCTATGTCATGGCGGGTGATGCAGACTATTTGTTGCGCGTGTTGGTCAGTAGCCTCCGCGATTACGAACGCTTCGTGCGGGATAAACTACAGAAAATTGGCGGTATTGCTTCAATCGAGACTAGTTTTGCGTATGGGATGGTTAAACGGTCAAAGGTATTTCCTCGTCTGTGATGTTGGCGCTGTCGCAAGGTAAGTCGTAATTGTCGCGTTTTGTCCATTACGGCTTGACGTAACGCGGGTCACCTCCCGCAGAACACGCCTTTGGGTGGCTGAGCGGCGGGAAACCAGCCGCATCAGCAAGGGGAGACGAGTTGGGCCTGTGTGGGTAAGCCCGACGAAACCGGCGCCTTGTCGGCGCCGGCGGGCGGTTATGGGCTGACTGATGCGTCCGACTGCTGTTCTTCCGGCGCGGAATCATCGCCTTCTTCAGGCACGTTCTCCGACGGCAACGTGATGAACGGCGCGATAAACTCTCCCAGCGGAATCTTGCGACCGTTGAAGGTCACGGTACCGTCGCTGTACTGCAGCGAACTGGTGATGGCGTTGTCCTTGGTCACGGTGACCTGACTCATCTGGCCGATGTTCGCCATCAGTTGCGTCTGCTGACGCGCCATCTGTTCCAGCTGTTTTTTCTCGTCGTCGGAAGAGGCTTTCGGCGCGGTTTGCACCATCAGTTCGGTGATCATGTCCAGCGGCACGTTGAGGCGGGCATCCAGATTTTTCACCGACTGACGAATAATCGCTTCCTCATCGGACAGATTGCCGGTCGGCGCCGCGTTTTTCTGCAGCGGATCGGTCAGGTCCAGCGCCAGCGTGAAGGTACTTTCGCCTTTGGCGTTCTTCCAACTGAACGGTGCAATCTTGACGCTTGGATTGCCTTTCAGCAGTTGCGGCAGGTTGTGCAGAACCAGCGCGGCCAGTTGCTGGTCGTAGACCTCCGGCGTGATCTGGTCGATATTCTGCAACAGCGACTGCAGGTTTTTCTGGTATTCGGTCATGAACTGGCGCGTGCCTTTGCCATCCAGCCCGGCGAAGTTGACGTTCATGTTCAGCGATCCCAGATTTTGATCGCGGAACAGCGCCGAGCCCAGGGTCAGCGTCATCTGTCCGGCCAGGTTGGCGTCATCTTCCGTGGTGTGATTGACCAGCGCGAAATCGTTCAGCGCCAGGCTATCGCCGCCCTGAACGTCCAGCGCCAGTTTTTTCAGCGTGAGCTTGACGTCGCCGACTTCGAGGTCGAATTTGCCTTTGCGGGTATCGCTGTTAAGCGCCAGATCCTGCAGCGTCAGCTTTTCGTTCTGCCCGTGCAGGTTGGGTTTTTCCATCGCCAGATTGGCGACATTGCCGATCACTTTACCCGCCCGCAGATCGCCGGCCAGATCTACCAGCAGCGTGGTGCCGCTGAAACTGGCCTTCATGTCAGGACTCTGCACGTCCAGCGCTTCCAGCGTGACGGCGGAGTGCGTATCGCCGCTGTAATCGATACGGCTATCGGCGGTGATGAACGGTTTGTTTTTGGTCAGCTCAAACAGCGCTTTCACCGAGTCGGTGTTGGCCAGTTCGCCGTGCACGGCCGCCATCGCCGGCTTCAGGCTAAACTGGCTGGCGGTGAGCGGGAAAGGGCCGTGGAAGACGGTCGCGTTAAACACCACTTCTTCGTTTGCGGCCAACAGGTGCTGACGGGCGTCGGAACCGTCAGACTGTACGACCAGCGCTACCTGGCTTTTGAAGATGCCGCGCTGATAGTCGCGGAACGTCACCTTGATGCCCGCCTGCGGGTAGGCGTTTTTCAGCCCGTTGTTCAGGTTGTCGGTGACTTCGCCAATGTGTTGCTCAATCTGCTTACCGGTAAACCAGGAGGCGCCCCCCCAGGCCGCTGCAAGTGCAATAACGATTCCTGCCGCTACCACTGTTTTTTTGGCCACGCTATATATTTCCTTGTTGATTCACGGTTTCGTATCCCTCATCGGGGAGTACAGGGCTTTATGCCATTAAAGGCCGGTTATAGACGCGGGCAATCTGACCCTGCCCCTGAACCTGAACCGGCGATTCGCTGGCGGGGATAAAGCAGGATTCGCCTGGCAGCAGTGTGACCTGCTGAGCCCCTTTTTCCAGCACCGCCTGGCCTTCGACGCAAAAGATAATCGCCGCACTCTGCTGGCTGAGCGTCTGCGGCGCATCGGTAAGATAATGCAGTGAAAAGGCAAAGTCATCGACCGGAATAGGGAAACTCAGCTCGTTGGCCGTTTTTATCGGCGAGGTGAGCAGAGAAGCGGCAGGTTTCGATTCGAAACGGACGTTGGCGATCAGCTCGGGGATATCGATGTACTTGGGCGTCAGGCCGGCGCGCAGGACGTTGTCTGAATTGGCCATCACTTCCAGCGCCACGCCCTGAAGGTAGGCGTGCGGGGTTTCGGCGTACAGGAACATGGCTTCGCCGGGTTTCAGCGTGACGACGTTCAGCAGCAGCGGAGAGAACAGGCCGCCGTCATCGGGATAAAACTGCGCAATAAATCGGATGGTGTCCCAGGGTTCGCCGTGTTGACCGTCCAGCACGCGTTGCAGTTCTGCGATGGCCTGCGCTTTCTGTTCGCCGTTCATGCTCAGCAGGCTGGAGAACAGCGTCGTCAGCGTCTGGCTGTCCGGGCGCTGCAAAAACGCGGCGATCGCCGGATGGGCATCGGCCAGCGGTTGCAACAGGCTGGCGATCTCGGCCAGCTCGCGAAAGCCGTTCATCGCCAGATAAGGCGTGAGAGCGAAGACCAGTTCCGGTTTGTGGTTGGCATCCTTGTAATTGCGTTGGGGCGAGTCCAGCGCGATACCGGCGGCATTTTCCCGAGCGAATCCCGCCTCGGCGGCGGATTTACTGGGGTGAACCTGAATCGACAACGGTTGTTCGGCGCACAAAACCTTGAACAGGAACGGCAACTCGCCAAAGCGCTGGGCCACCGCGTTACCCAGAAAACCGGGTTGATCGCTATTGATCAACTCACGCAGATTGTGCGCTTGCCCTTGCTCGTCAAGCAGCAGGGAACTGCTTTTCGGATGTGCGCCCATCCACAGTTCGGCCATTGGAAGGTTGTCTGGGTTTTCAATCCCATACAGTTCAGTTAACGCATGTTTACTGCCCCAGGCGTAATTCTGCACACTGTTGCGCATTTTTTGCATAATATTTTCCTGTCATTAAACAGATTGTTAATTTCCATAACGGCGACGGTGGAGACTTCGGCGAGGAATGGCTGCACCATCTTAATGCACGCCATGTTAATGCTTTATATGCCATGATTCCAGAAGGGTAAAAATTCGCACTCATCTGAAAGTGACTTGTTTTACAAAGGAGAAACCATGTCAGACACTCGAATCGAAAAAGACTCCATGGGGCCGATTGCCGTGCCGGCAGCGCACCTTTGGGGGGCTCAGACCCAGCGTTCGCTGGAGCATTTCCGTATTTCGGAAGAGAAAATGCCGAGAGCGCTGATCGTGGCGCTGGCGCAAACCAAGCGGGCGGCCGCCCGCGTGAATATGGATTTGGGGCTGTTGCCTGCGGATAAAGGCGACGCCATTCTCCAGGCGGCGGATGAAGTGCTGAACGGGCTGCATGCCGGCGAATTTCCGCTGGCTATCTGGCAGACCGGTTCCGGTACTCAGACCAATATGAATATGAACGAAGTGCTGGCGAATCGGGCCAGCGAAGTGCTGGGCGGCGTTCGGGGCAATGAGCGGCTGGTGCACCCGAACGACGACGTCAATAAGAGCCAGAGTTCTAACGATGTTTTTCCTACGGCGATGCATGTGGCGGCGGTTACCGTGGTACGGGAACACCTGCTCCCTGAACTGAAGGTGTTGCAGCAAACGCTGGCGGATAAAGCCGTGCAATTCGCCGATATCGTCAAAATAGGCCGCACCCATTTGCAGGATGCGACGCCGCTGACGCTGGGGCAGGAGATTTCCGGCTGGGTGGCGATGCTGACGCACAACCTGCGTCATATCGAAAACAGTATCCCGCACCTGTGCGAACTGGCGTTGGGCGGCACCGCGGTCGGCACCGGATTGAACACGCACCCGGAATACGCGGTGCGGGTGGCGGCGGAACTGGCCTCGCTGACCGGTCACCCGTTTGTCACCGCGCCGAACAAGTTTGAAGCGTTAGCGACCTGCGATGCGCTGGTTCACGGGCACGGCGCCTTGAAAGGGCTGGCGGCGTCGCTGATGAAGATCGCCAACGACGTCCGCTGGCTGGCGTCCGGGCCGCGTTGTGGTATTGGTGAAATCGCCATTCCGGAAAACGAACCGGGCAGTTCCATCATGCCGGGCAAGGTCAATCCGACACAGTGTGAAGCCATGACCATGCTGTGTTGCCAGGTGATGGGGAACGATGTGGCGGTAAACCTGGGCGGCGCGTCCGGTAATTTTGAATTGAACGTGTTCCGACCGATGGTGATCCACAACTTCCTGCAGTCGGTACGGTTGCTGGCCGACGGTATGAAGAGTTTCAACGAGCATTGCGCCGTCGGGATTGAACCGAATCGCGAACGTATCAATCAGTTACTGAACGAGTCGCTGATGTTGGTGACGGCGCTCAATCCGCACATCGGTTATGACAAAGCGGCGGAGATCGCCAAAAAAGCGCATAAAGAAGGGCTGACGCTGAAAGCGTCGGCGTTAAAGTTGGGCTACCTGACCGAAGAACAGTTCATCCAGTGGGTACGCCCGGAAGACATGGTTGGCAGTATGAAGTCGTGACGTTCATATGCCGTCATCGGTGTACAAATGCAGCCTAGGGATCAATAGCCGCAATGGTTTGGCTTTGGGGCGGTGCCGATGCTGAATGTTATCGGCGTCATAGTCGTTCAGTTCGCCCATTACGGGGACGGCGTCCTGGCGGCATAGCACCAGTAACGGCGAAGGGCAGGGATACTGCACCTGTTTCTGCTGCTCCTGATACCAGACTCTGGCGATAGGCTGTACTTTCACCGGCCGTTTAATTTTCAGCGACGCCTGCTCCGGCAGGCGTTTTACATCCTGTATTTCCTGCTCCAGCAACGATGCCCACTGTTCCTTGCTGTACGGCGCCTGACTGCGCCCGGCGCGCAGGCTTTTCTCCAGCTTTTCCAGCAAGGCATCCCGGGTGAGATTTTTGATGATGTTCTTGTTCGCCCAGCCAAATCGCACCGATGTCGGATCGACCAGCAGGGTGATGGTGCGGTAGGCGCTCAGCGTGATCAGCCCTTTTAGGTGCGTATGAACAAAATCGAAACGCTGCTCCGGTTCCAGCCCGGATTCCACCGTAATGATCTGTTCCAGCTCTTTTTTGCGCGCGTTGATGTCGGTAATTAGCCGATGAGCCTGCCGGTATTCCTGCTGCTCAACGCGAAAACACAGTACGCCGGGCAGGCGAATCGCCGCTTTGCTGCTGACGGTTTCTGCGTGGTGATGAATAAACAGATGACGAAAATGCGGCAAGCCGATATCGCACGCGTCATCGCCGGTGACCGGCGTGACGTGAATCTGTGTAACCGGATCGTGCTCGGTGCCTTTCTCCACTGGCGGAAGCGTAAAAATATGCCCGCCGGCGAAGCGAAATGTCCGGAACAACTGATGCATTTCAGACAATTGCGCCTCAAGGGTGGTGAAGCAATGATTCATGCGTTCGATCAGGTCGTAGGCTGCCATTATTACACCCATCATTTATTTAGTTACAACATACTTATGCATTCTAAACTAAACGCTAAGTTTAGCAACCTACGTCATTATCGTTTTAGCAGCGAAGAAAACGGAGAGTAGCGGGGAGATGGGACTCACCGGCCGGCGCGTTCAGGCTCGGTGAGTCGCAAATAATACCATTGTTCGTGAATTACACCCTGCTTTTCAGGGACTTTAGTTTAAACCCGAGCAACAGTGCCAGCATCAGCAGGCATGACAGAAACAGCACCAGACCGGTCCAGCCGTAGTGATACCAGAAGAAACCGCCGGAGGTACCGGCCAGGCTCGACCCCAGATAATAACAGAACAGGTATTGAGACGATGCCTGTCCTCTGGCGCGCAGCGCCCGCACGCCAATCCAGCTGCTGGCGACCGAGTGGGAGGCAAAGAACCCCGCGGCAAACAGCATCATCCCGACGAACATTACTGGTAATGAACTGAACAGGGTTAACAGCAGGCCGGACAACATCAGGGCAATGCTGCCGACCAGCACCGGTCCGCGTCCAAAGCGAGCAATCATCGCCCCGGCGCGGGGAGACGCGTAACTGCCGGTCAGGTAGACCACCGACAACAACCCGACGACCGTCTGACTCAGATTATAGGGAGCACCCAGCAGGCGGTAGCCAATGTAGTTGAACAGCGTGACAAAGCTCCCCATCAGCAGGAATCCCTCGGCGAACAACAACGGCAAACCCGCGTCACGCCAGTGTAGGCGAGCATTGATCCACAGCGTTTTGGGGCGCAGTGAGCCGGCGCGAAAATGGCGTGAGTCGGGCAATATTCGCCAGAACGTCACCGAGGCCAGCAACGCGACCACGCCGATACAAGCAATAGACACACGCCAGTTGAAAAAATCGGTAATCACCCCGGTCAGCAGGCGTCCGCTCATGCCGCCAATGGAGTTGCCGCTGATGTATAGCCCCATGGAGAATGCCACCACGCTGGGGTGAATTTCCTCGCTCAGGTAGGTCATCGCCACCGCCGCCACGCCGCTGAGCGATAAGCCGACCAGTGCCCGCATGGCCAGCAGCCCGGCCCAGTTAGTCATCATCGAACCAATCAGGGTACAAACCGAGGCCAGCAACAGAGACACCACCATCACATTTTTGCGCCCGATGGTGTCCGACAGCGGGCCGGTAAACAATAACCCGACCGCCATGGTAATAGTGGAGACAGAGAGCGACAGGCTGCTGGTTGCCGGCGACACGCCAAAGGCCTGCGACAGCACCGGCAGTATCGGTTGCACGCAGTACAGTAAGGCGAACGTCGCCAGGCCGGCGGAGAACAACGCCAGCGTAACGCGAATGAACGTCGGCGTGCCTCGGGTGATAAACGGGTTTTTATAAACGGGCGAGTGAGTCAAGCGTTGAGGTTGGATGTCATCGGTGACAGAAGCGGACATTCCTTGTGCTGACAGCGGGGTACTCAAAATCAATCCTTATCCGGAAAAAATGCGGCAGAAACATCAGTGAGCGCATCATAGAATTGGCTCGATTGTTTTGTATAATATATTAATCATTAATAATGATACTTTATAAATATGAATATCGAACTCAGACATTTACGCTACTTCGTTGCCGTAGCGGAAGAACTTCATTTTGGACGAGCCGCTGAAAAGCTGCATATATCCCAACCTCCGCTCAGCCAGCAGATACAGGCGCTGGAAGAGCAGATCGGCGCCCAGTTGCTGGAGCGCAATAATCGCAACGTGCGCCTGACCCAGGCGGGCGAACTGTTCCTGAAGGAAGCTTGGGCGATCATCAATCAGGTGAATCAGGCGGCGGAGCGCGCCGCCCGCATCCAGCGCGGGGAAATAGGGGAACTCAATATCGGTTTCACCTCGTCGGCGCCTTTCGTCAAACAGGTTTCGCGCAGTTTGTTGCAGTTTCGCCAGAGCTACCCCGAAGTGCATATCCAGATGCTGGAGATCAACACCAAACAGCAGATTGAGCCGCTGCTTGACGGCAAGCTGGATCTGGGCGTGATGCGCAACAATCCGCTGCCGGAAACGTTACGCCATCAGCTGTTGTTGCATGAACCGATGGTCGCAGTGGTACATGAAGAGCATCCGCTGGCCGCCGCTCCCGGCGGTCACATCAGTATTCAGCAACTGGCCAGTGAGCCGTTTGTTTTTTTCGCCCGTGAAGTGGGTACCGCGCTGTACGACGAGGTGCTGACGTTGCTCAAGAAATACGGCATTACCCCTTACATCACTCAGGAGGTGGGCGAGGCGATGACCATTATCGGCTTGGTGTCTTCCGGTCTGGGGGTGTCCCTGCTGCCGGCGTCATTCCGCCGTATTCGGGTTGATGGCGTCAAATACCTGTCGTTGCAGGAAAAAGACGCTATCAGTGAAATGTGGTTAGTTACCCATCAACATCGGCCGTTGAACACCGCCGCTCAGACGTTGATCACACTTATGCTGGGCAGTACCGCCAAAAATATGTGCGGTTAATCACATATCGAATCAAATATTTGACGGCTATTTACAAAAGCCCCACCATAGCCTCAGTTTTTTATTTTACAGCGTAAAAAATACCGATTACGCCTATTCGCAGGAGCCGTTTCAGAGTGATTGTCAGTGGTCAGCCGGGACACATCGATCAGATTAAACAGATGAATGCAGGTGGCGTTTATCGGCTGATCGATGAAAATGGCCCCATCTCCCGCATTGAGTTGTCAAAACAGGCCCAGCTTGCTCCTGCCAGCATCACCAAGATTGTGCGCGAACTGATGGAAGCCCATCTGGTCCGGGAAACGGAGTATCAGGATATGGGCAGTCGCGGGCGCCCGGCTATCGGTCTGGTGTTGGATACCGAAGCCTGGCACTACCTGTCGGTACGGATCGGCAACCAGGTGATGACGCTGGCTCTGCGCGATCTCAGCGGCCATCTGGTTGTGGAAGAGCAGGTTGATTTACCGACGGAACATCCACAGTCGCTGCTTGACCGCATCCTGGCTGAAATCGACCAGTTTTTTATTCGTCATCAGCGCAAACTGGAGCGCCTGACGGCTATCGCCATCACCTCGCCGGGAATGGTGGATTCATCCACCGGTATCATCCATCGTATGCCGTTTTACGACGTGGAAGAGATGGCGATCGGCCCGGCACTGGAAAAGCGCACCGGCGTACCGGTCTATTTGCAGCATGATATCTGCGCCTGGACTATGGCGGAGGCGCTGTTTGGCGCGTCACGCGGTTGCCAGAACGTCATCCAGATTGTCATCGACCATAACGTGGGCGCCGGCGTCATTACCGGCGGCCGTATCCTGCATGCCGGTAGCCGAACACTGGTGGAAATCGGTCATACTCAGGTCGACCCTTACGGCAAACGCTGTTATTGCGGTAATCACGGTTGTCTGGAAACCGTCGCCAGCATAGAAAGCATGCTGGAACTGGCCCAACAGCGCCTGAAAGGGTCAATGAGTTCGCTACTGCACGGATCGCCGTTAACGGTAGAGTCGTTGTGCGACGCCGCGCTGAAGGGCGATCAACTGGCGAAAGATATCATTGTTGATGTCGGTAATAACGTGGGGCGGATTACCGCCATCATGGTTAACCTGTTCAATCCGGAAAAAATTCTGATCGGTTCACCGCTGAATCAGGCCGCCGATATCCTGTATCCCGCCATCATCGACTGCGTTCGCCGCCAGGCGTTGCCGGCCTATAGCCACCACCTGCAGGTGACGTCCACCCATTTCTACAATCAGGGGACCGTGCCTGGTGCTGCGTTGATCAAAGATGCGCTCTATAACGGCTCCTTGCTGATTAAACTGATGCAGGGCTAATCGTTAATCAATCGCGCAATATCAATATCGTGCAATATTCATGTACGCAAAGCGCGGTTTCCCGTTGACCGACAAAACATTGCGCTAACGCAAGCCGCTCCGGCGGCCCATCCCCTAGACTTTGGACTTCATCAGTAAGTTTTTTGAGGTTTATTTTTTCAGGTGGGGCCTGCCGGAGTGGTGTTTTCATGTTAAAGCGTATGTTTGTTACAGGAACGGATACAGCCGTAGGAAAAACGGTAGTGTCGAAGGCGTTATTACAGGCGCTGACGAAAACGGGCAAAACCGTAGTAGGTTATAAACCTGTAGCCAAGAGCTGTACGGAAACGGAAGAGGGGCTGCGTAACAAAGATGCGCTGGTGTTGCAGGAAGCGTCGTCTATCCCGTTGTCTTATCAGCAGGTTAATCCGGTGTCGCTGCAGGAAGATGAAATCAGCGCCAGTGAGCTGGAGATCAATTACTGTGCAATGACCGAAGGGCTAAACCAGCTCAGCGAATTGTCGGATATGGTGGTTGTCGAAGGCAGCGGTGGCTGGCGTACATTGATGAACGACATGCGAACCTATTCGGAATGGGTGGTTCAGGAACAACTGCCGGTCGTGCTGGTGGTCGGGATCAAACTGGGTTGCATCAACCATGCGCTGCTGACGGCGCAAGCCGTTATTAACGATGGGCTACCGCTGGTGGGCTGGGTGGCGAACCGCATCAATCCCGGTTTGGCCAACTATGCCGAAATCATTCAGGCTCTGCGCGAAAAAATCCCCGCGCCTCAACTGGGCGAATTACCGTATTTGCCCCGCGCCGAGCAGCGGGACCTGTCCGCGTACATTGACCTTTCCGCTATTAACCAGTCGTTCTAATCTGGCAAACATTCCCTGTTCCTTATCCCAAAGAGCAGGGTATTTTTATAACAACACCCGATTAACAACACCCGATTATCCGTACCTGCGCGCTCTTCACTCGACTGAATGAAGGGCAAAAAAGGGAGAACCCTGTCCCCCTTGTAATCACCAACCAGAGTCACCAACCACAGCGTTGGTATCAAGCCTTTGTATTTTTTAGCTGTTTCACTGCCATTGGCAACGCGTTTTTTAGAAACCGGTCAGCGAGATTTACCGGCCGGCGACGTAGGTTGAGACAACATATCGTTGTCATCCGACAGACGGATATAGACGATTTTTTGCGTATCCTGTTCGCAATGGCCAACAACCTGCCCGCCGTGCTGACTGACCTGATCATTAGGCACAATATCCAGCTCGAAACCCGATTCAGGTACACCGTTGGCGATAATCTTACGGGCGATATCATCACGAACACTTTCACAGGACGCTTGTGCCAGGAACGGTGTAAGCAGCAGTAACAACGCACCGGTCAGTATTGTTTTCTTCATCACATCCTCCTGTCGAGTCAACGGGTTTACCCGCCCAGCGTGAGCCGATAAACCCGTTGAAAGTATAGGTCAAAAAATCAAGGCGTTACTGGGCGGCCAGAGCGACGGTCAAGACAACGCGATGAACTGGGTTCCCAGTAAGCATTGAAGTTGGAACTGGCTTTGCATTTCTCTTCAAGCGCTTCGGCCATATCGGCCTTGTCAAAATCTCTGTCCGCCTTGTCGACGCGTTTTTCGAGATGCTTGTTGAGCTTATTACGCAAGGTGCGTGTTTCGTTCCAGTCTTCGCTGCTCTGACGCGCCGCTTCTTTGGATAACGCACTGTTGCCGTTATCAATAATGATATGTTGCGCGGCCTGTGCAGACTGCAAGAGACTCAAACTAAACAGCGATGAAGTAAGAAGAAGGAGTAGTAAGTTACGTGTTTTTTTCTGCATGTTTCACCCAGACAGGAATTCTGTAAATACGTTCGTTGTCATAACCAAGAATCATTACGTTGACTATAACATCCGCCGCCATAACCAAACTATAACCGACCCGAAATATTCAGGAATACGCCTTTGCCGTCCACACCCGGCAGCGCGGCTATATCCCTGAACAGGGTCACCCAATGAACAGCAAAGACCGAGTTTGATCTCTTAATCACCCCGCGCTGTTGGCGTACGGCGTGGCAATGGTTAACCGCTGCCGCGCCGAAATGCAAAGGCAGGGGTTACTCGTCGCGATTAACCTTCAGGCCGCCGTAGGTTTGGCTCACCGGCATCATTTCCAGCGTGTTGATGTTTACGTGAGCCGGCAGCGTCGCCACCCAGAATACCGCTTCCGTCACGTCTTCCGGCGTCAATGGGTTGGATTTGTCATAAGTCTGGCTGACCTTGGCATCATCCCCTTTGAAACGTACGGCAGAGAACTCGGTTCCCCCCACCAGACCCGGCTCGATATTGGTTACCCGCACCCGGGTACCAGACAGGTCGGCGCGCAGCCCCAGACTGAACTGGCGCACAAACGCCTTACTGGCACCGTAGACATTCCCACCCAGATAAGGCCAGTTGCCGGCAGTGGAGCCGATATTAATGATATGACCGACATTGCGCTTCACCATTTCCGGCAGCAGCGCATGGGTCATGAACACCAGCCCTTTATTGTTGGTATCGATCATGGTTTCCCAATCGCTGACGCTGGCTTTGTGCGCCGGCTCCAGCCCTAACGCCAAACCGGCGTTGTTGACCAGCACGTCAATATTGCGCCACTCGGCAGGCAGGGAGCCGATGGCCTGCTCGATAGCCTGTCGATCGCGCACATCGAGACGCAGCGTGAGAAGCGCCGCGCCAAACTCAGCTTTCAGAGCATCAAGACGTTCCTGGCGGCGGCCCGTGGCGATAACCTGATGACCTTCCTGAATAAACCGCCGGGTAATCGCTTCACCAAATCCCGCCGTTGCGCCGGTAACAAAAATAATCATGCGTTTTTCCTCTTTCATTCCTGACTGCAATTACTGACTGCAATGATCCTGAGCAACCCGATGACGCTGTGCCACTTACTCCGTGCCGCTTTATCGCAAAGAGCCCATCTCATCGTTCGCGGTGATACCACTATGACAATGAGCATACCTTAACCTTATCGCTATCTCTATGTCAGCATTGATCTTTTCGGGAAGCCTCGCAGGCGGGGTATCTCCTTGCTGTATTTTGCAAACATAACCTCGGGAAGGATCGCAGCCCGGCTAAAACAGGTTTGCCACCCGCGGTTTTTTCGCACTATATTGTTTTGTCGAGGTAATTGGTTTTTTGGGGCAATTATTGGCCTGGATATTGATAACACTGGTAAGGAATACTCATGGAAAGCAGCAAAAGTCACCAGCAGTCCGTCGAAAAACAGTTTGGCGAGCAAGCCAGCGCCTATCTGAGCAGTGCCGTTCACGCGCAGGGAGAGGATTTGGTCGAACTGGCTCGACGTCTGAAGGGTAAGAACCATGTCAGCGTGCTGGATTTGGGCTGCGGCGCCGGTCATGTCAGCTTTACCGTTGCCAGCCTGGTCGGCAACGTGGTGGCATGCGATTTGTCGCCGCGTATGCTGGATGTCGTCGCCAGCGCCGCGCAGGAAAAAGGCCTGACCAATATCCGGACGCAACAGGCGATGGCGGAATCCTTGCCGTTTGCTGACGATAGCTTTGACGTGGTGATCAGCCGCTATTCGGCCCATCACTGGCAGGATGTCGGGCAAGCCCTGCGGGAAGTGAAAAGGGTGTTGAAACCGGAAGGAGAAGCGATTCTCATGGATGTGATTTCACCTGGGCACCCGGTGCTGGATGTGTATCTGCAAACCGTAGAAATGCTGCGCGATACTTCACACGTACGTAACTATACGCCGGGTGAATGGCTGACGCTGCTGAGTGAGGCCGGGCTGACAGTGCGTTCATTGCAAACGTCGCGCCTGCATCTGGAGTTCCAGAGCTGGGTGACGCGCATGCGAACTCCTGAGCATTTTGTCACTGCCATTCGCGCTCTGCAGCAACAGATGTCTGCCGAAGTCACTCGCCATTATGACATTCGACAGGATGGCTCCTTCACCACCGATATTGCTTTTATCGTCGCCAGCCAGGGTTAAGTTTATCGCCCCGTCGGGGCGATACCTTGAGTCAAGCATCGTTCATTTCCTGATTATCTGCCTCAACGGCATCGTACAGCCGCTCCAGAATATCAGGGAATGCCGACTGAACCCGGTTCCAGCTGGGTACAAACGGTTTATCACCCGGACTTTCGCTGTAGGCCTGGCCCGACTGGGTAATGACATTGGCAAACAGTTCTACTGCCGATTCCTCGGTATGCCGGTCAAAATGCAGGCCGTTCATGCGCGCATCGTGTTCAAACGAATCGATCATATCCAGTGCGGTGCGGTAGTAGGTGGCGCGCAGCACCCGGAATGAATCGGTAGTGATATTGACGCCCTGAATCGCCAGTTTGCGGTACAGCGCTTTGGTGATGTCCATCGCCATACGCTGCAACCCGGAGCTGGGGTCGTTTTCTGATATCGGCTGATGTTTGTGATCATAGTTATCGGCAATATCCACCTGGCAGATACGACTGGTCGCCGTTCCCCGATGGATTTCCGACAGCATTCCGATTTCCAGCCCCCAGTCGCTCGGGATCCGTAAATTACGCAGTACATGGCTGCGCATGGCGAATTCGCCGGATAGCGGATAACGGAAACTGCGCATATAGTCGAGGTAATCCGAATTACCGTAAACGCTTTGCAGCGATTTCAGCAGCGGGAATACCAATAGCCTGCCAACACGACCGTTCAATTTTCCCTCGGCTACCCGGGCGTAGTAGCCTTTACAAAAGTCGTAATGAAAATAAGGGTTGGCGATCGGGTAGAGCAGGCGTGCCAGCATGGCGCGGTCATAGGTGACAATGTCACAATCATGCAGCGCAATACACGCGGTACGGCGCGACGCCAGAGTATAACCGACGCAAAACCAGACATTGCGACCTTTTCCCTGTTCCACCGGCGCCAGTTCCTTGTCTGCCAGTTCCTGGCTGAGCCGGGTCAGTCGAGGTCCGTCATTCCACAAAATGCGGTGCCGCTGTGGGAGACGGGAAAAGAATTGCCGGGCAAACAGAAACTGATCGCGGTCCGCCCGATCAAGCCCGATGACAATCTCAGATAGATAGGGAACCTGGGCCAGCATATCGACGATCTTGTCCAGCGCGGGTCCTTCCAGTTCGGAAAACAGGGAAGGGAGGATCAGCCCCATGCTGCTCTGACCAGAAAACACCTGCAGCTCGTATTCCAGTTCCTCTACACTGCGTCGGGTAAGATTATGAAAGTTGGTGATAATACCATCCTGATAAAACTCGCTCATGTTGCGCTCCCCCTTTGTCAATCAAGCAGTTCAACCCCATAACGGCTGAGAAAGTAGGTTAATCCTTCACTCCAGCCAGCCGGTCCGGTAGCCTGAGTGCGATAAGACTGACCACAATAACCAGGTGACAATGTCACTTTATCGCTAACCCGTCCCTTAATGATGACGGCATAGTCGGTTGCCTCCAGCAGTGAAATATCATTCGGTCCATCGCCTAAACCGAGGGTGACTGGCGAAGCATTACCAGTCGCGTCAATATGCCGCTTCAGCCAGTTCACGGCGGTGCCTTTACTGATGCCTTCATGCATCACGTGGAAAAAGCGGCCGCCCTCGGTCACCGACAAATGTTTTTGGACCAGACATGCCTTAAACATGTCGAGTGATGCCGCATTTCCTTGCCACAGCACGGGTTCTGACGCGGTGCGCTGGCGAGCCAGTGCCGCTTGCGACAGCGTTAGTCCGGTAGCTGCCGCCACGGCGGCATCGTCCATATCGGCAAAACCGTGGAACAGGAAACCGTACTGCTCGCGTAACGTCTGCAACTGCCGGCAAATGTCGGGATAGGTACGGTAAGTTGGCGGCGGCGATGTCGACGAACGCATTTGCCAGGATACCGGTAGCAGAATATGAGCGCCGTTTTCCGCGATGGCGGGCATGTCGTGCAATGCCAGCGCCTGCTGAATCGGCATAATTTCTGCCGCGGTTTTGCTTGTCGTGATGACTACCGGCACACGGTGAGACAGTAGCCGTCTCAGCCAAGGGCGAGCCTCATCCCAGCGATAGGTGTCGTGATCCAGCAGTGAACCATCAAGATCAGTAAAAATGACCCATTTTTTAGCCGATTCAGGCATTTCGTCTCCTATAAGCGCTCAACAGGTAGCGATTTATCCAGAGTACGGCACAAGACAAACTGACATGCGGATCGGGCAGGAAACGCTATTTGCCTGATTATTCTGATGAAAATGATTTGAGTGCTTTATTAAGCCTATGCGCAGATCACAGTTTTCGCAAATTCATCGCCAAAATGACCGTTGAAGTAAACTGCTGGTAAAAGATTAGGGCTGAGCATAAGGTAAAAGCTATTGATGGACTCAAGCTAAAGACATTTTCCATGACGATCAAGACGCAAGATCTGCGGCTAATCACGGCCAGTAAAACCGATTACCGATGGATAGAGGAGTTAAGCAGATCAAATATGATGGATAACTATCGGCGTTATGGCCTGATCTGGAATGGAGAACGTTACGGTAACTTACTGCATTCACTCGATGTATTGGTTATCTGTTCTCACCAACAGACCGCCGGTTTTGTCAGCCAGCTGATTGATAGCCAGGATTCGTTTTGCTTGATAAATGATTTGCAGCTTTACCCACAATGGCAAGAAAAAGGGATTGGGAAATGGGTATTAGAACAAATCGAAGGGCGAGTACAACAGCAGGGGTTAAAAAGCCTTCGCATTTGTGTCTTTCGGGATAACCCGGCCAAAGGCCTTTACCAGCGTCATGGGTTCAGGCAAGTCAGTGAATCGACGGAGATCCTCAGGCTGGAAAAAACATTAAGTTGATTGACCAGCCCGAACGCCAGAACCCGCCTGATCTCATCTTGGTTCGCATAATGTATATTATGTTAAATTGCTAACTGACAGCATACGGCTGAACCTCTTAAAAGCCATTAGCCCACTATTTTGACGACTGTCATCACCCCTTCCAGCAGGATCTCTCTTTCTGGATTGCGATGTGGAATTCCGCTCCAGTATTTCTGTGCGGCCGCGCGTAGTTCCTATAATGAACTTGATTCAGTGCTCAGGTGTCGGCCATCAGCCTCGCAGAGATTACCATCCACTTTCACTTCCACAATGCGTGAAGGCCCTGGTTTATTCAGGCGTTTATACCAGTAGTATGCGTCTTCGAGATTGTCAGTTAACCATATACAGCGTGTTCGGGATGGGTGGTCAGCGAACTGTTCTCGCCGCACGTTCTCAAACTCCATCTCTCTGAGTAGGCGAATATACGTATCAATAACGTTGTGAAAATTACTCGCCAGTTCTTCGCTTGAGAAACGTTTAACGTCATGACTACAGAGAAATTCTTTGAGCCTGCGATCTTGCCTGCATACTGGAATCACATGATGAATATCACATATTTGCTCATAGTAAGGATTGAAGGACAGGCTGTTGGTACTGATAGTTTGCCCTATTTCAAGGAGTTTCTTACCTGCAGATTGATAGCAAGTGTCGATGTGGAAATATTGCATTCAAAATCTCATGTTGTTTGTATTCCGAGTACTACACTTCACCAGCCAGTATTACACGTCGGGATTCCTAAAATCACACCACTCTTCTTAAGTAAGGGACCTTCTTTATCAAAAAAACCGAAGCGATGCAGCACAAGAAAACGATAATGGACAGCAGTGGTATTGAAATGATGGAATAGTCAACCCATCGCCTTGCAGCCAGATAGTAAAAAACCTCAATAAAAATAGGATGAATCAAATAAACACCCAGGCTAATATCAGATAAGAATTTTAATTTATCGTTGTGGGATTTATTCAAGTGGGACAGTTTCAAAATCCACATAAAAGAAACAGACATGAGTATAACATTGAAACTTAAATAGTTATAAAAATAGAGGCCAACTTCTTTTCCTGAAAAAGACGATAATAAATAGCAACCTGCAGAAGTCAAAATCAGTGAAATTAAAAACAAAGCAATATAAATAGAAATGGGTTTGGCTGTGCGTTTTCTGGCGATCAAGTGGCCAAGAATGTAATACGGAATATAATAAATGAACTCACCGATAAACAAGAAATCATCATTTCCGGTAAAAAAATTGTACATATCACTTAAGGAGCAACACACAAACATCAGGAAAATAAAAAACAATAGCCTCTCTTCGCTTGTGTTGGTCACTAAAGTTTTAACAAGTGGAGTGAATACATACAGTCCTATTATCATATACAAAAACCACATGTGATAATAAGGCCTTCCATTCATAATATTTTTTAGTATATCCCCTTCCCCTCCGCCATTGAATTTAGCCTTCCCTATACTCCATAAAATAAAGAAAAAAGACCAAAACAACAACGGAACCAGTATCTTTCCTATCCTTTTCTTGTAAAAACCGGATAGGTTGTCGACTTTTTCAGGGGAAAGTAATAGCGCCCCGCTAATCATAATGAAAACCGGAACACACCAGCGAACTAATGAGTCATATAAATTCCCAACCCACCAGGGAAAAGTCCCAAGATCGGCCAGAGCCACGGTATAAGCAGAGAGATGCAAAACAATAACAGCGAAAGTTGACACGATTCTAGCTATATAGAGCCATTCCATTCTATTATGTTCTCTTTGTTATATTTCTTATAAAATAATCAACAGTATATTATGTTTTATAGATAATAATTAGAATCTATCCCAACTAATAAACGGTCATTGGCGTAGCCGGCTTATACCTAAATAGCACATTTTAACGGACAAGGGGATTGTCCGGAACAATGGACGAACGTAAGGAGTAACCCGGAATATGTAAAGATATCGAGGATTACCCAGGTTAAAGAGTGACAATTAAAATAATCCTAACGGGATAATAGCTTAATCATATCACAGTAAAAATAGCATTCCACGCATAAAACACGCTATGACATTATAAAAGAAATTTTGCCCTAATGGTTTGTGAGCAAGGCGTCATCGATTTCTGGTTGACTACAGCTCAACACTGCCTGACGCAGCCAGTGATGGGTCGCGTCATTTTCACTGCGGACATGCCATCCTTGCTGATAGGCAAAACGGGAAAGCTTCAGCGGCGGAGTAAACTGGTGCAAGGCGTTGTGCCGCTGTATGTGCTCCACCGTCCGGCTGGCAACGGTGAGAATCAGATCGGTGCCGACCAAGAGTTCGGCCGCCGCTCCCCAATGGGGCAACACGACGGCGATTCGCCGTTCCAGGCCGATTAACGCCAATGCTCTTTCAATTTCATCATTGGAGTCCGGGCGCAGGGCCACCAATATGTGCGGGCGCCGTAACCACTCTTCCAGCGATAACCCACCATCGACAGGCAGTGTTGACTTGTCCGCCACACTGATATAACCGTCGGAGAACAGCGTTTGCACCCGAATGTGATCCGGCGCATCCGGGAACAATCCCAACGCTAAATCCAGCTCCCCATCCGTCAACTGCACCAACATCGCATCACGGTTAACCTGGCTGACGGCCAGATCCAGACCCGGTGCGAACTCGCGAACATGTCGCGCCAGCCGGGGTAACACAATGCGCGTCGCGTAGTCCGACATCGCAATCCGGAAACGACCGCGGGCCTGAGACGGATCAAACGCCATCGAGCCACCCAACAGGCCGTTCAGGCTAGTCAGGGCGTCATGTAACGGCTGCATCAATGCCTTGGCGCGAGCCGTCAGCACCATTTTGCCGCCGCGTCGTACCAGTAACGGATCCTCGAACCTGCGGGTATTGCATTGCTTCTCATCGTTCGGCGCTTACCTTCTGGCAAGTGGTGGTGGCGTTCTGCCGTGCTTGGTTCCCTGAGTATGGGGCTGTTCTTCCTTCTACTTTATATCGCTGCCCAGCGATTACCTTCGAGCATTGCCGCCTCCATCGGCGCGCTCAGCCCACTGGTGTTTGCAGGTGTTGCCTGGTTACTAATGGGCGAGCGTGTCAACGCCCGATTTCTGGGCGGCGCGGCCCTTGGAATTATCGGTATCTTATTGATTGTGGGGGCTAAGGGGGGAGGCAATCGATGCTGTAGGGGTAGCTGCTTCATTTGGGGCGATTATTCTAATGGCGATTGGTGCCGTACTAGGCAAACGATGGGGTGACGGTACGCCAGTCCTTGCAACAACGGCATGGCAGCTCATGGCCGGTGGTGTAGAACTACTCATTGTCGCCATTCTGGCAGAAGGTGCCCCGCCTGCAGTTAGTAGCAGCGAGCTCATCGCCTTCACCTATATCAGTTTGATTTCAACTGCTTTCAGCTATGCTTGCTTGTTCGCCGGGTTTCGGTATTTGGGGGCCGGCACGGTTGGACTTGTCGGACTATTAAGCCCAGTTACCGGTGTGCTGATGGGGGTTACTCTTGCCTCGGAATCGCTGACGATGACTCAAAGTTTGGGTATCGGCTTGGTACTTTTTAGCATCGTATTAGCGCAAAGTTAGGGTAATGCCAGTCAGTTAAACCGCTGACTGGCTTTTTTATGCGTCAGCTGATTTTCATGTGCAGGCAGTGAGCCTGGCGTAAACGATATTCGTATTTATCGTCTATTTTTCAGCATTTGTTATTTTCAAGTTATAACAAAAAGTTAGCCGATGAGTTCCTTTCGCAAGAGATAGACATTCGTTGATAACTATATGAGTATACCCGCCCATAACTGGACGGCGTTTTGAACACCGGCAAGAAAGCGATAAATAATGGCCTCTTCCTGACCTCATGAATGCTGCATCAATAAATATTTTAATAATTTTGAATTTTCAGGAGACTGGTGATGAACAACTCACACATTAACCTCCCCGCTGGTTACTTTGGCATCGTCCTTGGCATCATTGGATTGGGATTTTCCTGGCGGTTCGCGGCGACTATCTGGCCCGTCACAACCATACCCGCTAATACCCTCATCTTTCTGGCAATAATCATATGGGCGCTCTTGATGTTGGCGTTGATTATAAGAATGCTCCGGCATGCCGACAGCCTTCTTCAGGAGATAAGACACCCGCTCAAAAGCAGTTTTGTGAGCCTGGCGCCGGCGACGTCGATGCTTGTCGCGATAGGGATTGCGCCATGGAATCACCCGATAGCTCTCGGCCTTTTCCTGATTGCTGTCGCTATCCAACTCACCTACTCAGCCTGGCAAACAGCAGGATTATGGAAAGGGAAACATCCCAGAGAAGCCACTACGCCGGGGCTGTATCTTCCAACCGTCGCGAATAATTTTATCAGTGCGATGGCATGTGGGGCGCTGGGGTTCCAGGATGTCGGGATCCTGTTTCTT
The DNA here is from genome assembly GCF_000406145.1 of Dickeya dadantii NCPPB 898. Classification (NCBI taxonomy): domain Bacteria; kingdom Pseudomonadati; phylum Pseudomonadota; class Gammaproteobacteria; order Enterobacterales; family Pectobacteriaceae; genus Dickeya; species Dickeya dadantii. The sequence continues at coordinate 2,376,792 of NZ_CM001976.1, forward strand.
GGGGCCGGGATTTTTTCCTGGCTTAGCCTTGAACCCGCAATTCTGAGTCGGTTACGAAATCTTGATGAAATGTCCCCAGCCGTACGGACGTCGCTCGGCATTCAGATGGCTCCGGCTTTTGTGGCCTGCAGCGCCTGGTTAAGCGTGAATGGCGGCCAGGCGGATGTTTTTGCTAAATTATTGTTCGGTTATGGCCTGTTACAGATGCTGTTTATGATAAGGCTGATTCCCTGGTACTGTTGTCAGCCATTTAACCCCTCATTCTGGAGTTTCTCATTTGGTGTCGCGTCATTGGCGACAACGTCCATCCGACTGGGGAATGCTGTACCGGGCGGAGCATTATACTGGATATCATTCCCGTTATTTATTGCCTCTAATCTGGTTATCGTACTCCTTATGATAAAAACAGCGTCTCTTTTATTCAGCGGGAAATTAATCATCAGGGAAAACAGTAATTGACCCCCTATTTTCCCCGCGCTTAAAAATCACAATGGCCTGATGCGATAATACGGTATGAAAAAGAGTCTTCCGCTATCCGGGTGGAAGGCTCCTGATCTGATGTTTAACTGCCATAATGGAACATCACCGTCAATTTGAGATGTTCACTTTAAACGCAGGTGATTGTTCTTTGCCCACTGCCTTAATCTCCCATTAGCATTGGCATAGGGTGATGACGTGTTCAATGAGATCATACGTCCCATTGTCCATTTGCCATACCATGGCTTGCCATACAGATCTTCATCAGTGCGCTCGTCAATCAGCCTCACTATTTCGTCTTTTACCGACTGAAGGTTATTGATTAACGTCTGGTAATTTAATCCTTTGTAATCAAAGTAAAATTTCTGCGCCAGAAGCCCGAGCTGATTCCACTTGTAACCGGTTTCTGGGAAATCAACAGGTTGCCCTGTTGCGTCACCGCTAATCCATTTTACAACCAGAGTGTTCCATCCCAGCAAATACGAAACAAGCTCACAAACACTCATCTCCGTGCCTTTTGCATGGCCATCCAGCGATTTATCCGCAGTGAGCTCTGGCGGAATCGCATTGAGGTAACCGATTAATTTCGTGAAATTTTTATCAATAGCGAAAAGTAGTTCGGATTTTGTTTGTGGCACGCCCATCAAGAACGCCCTCTCAGTTTTAAAAAAGATGCCGGTGTGGTGTCTGGAAAACAATCAATTATGACCCACCTGCCACTACAGGGGAAGCACCATAAAAAACACCGGTTCGGATCGATAAAACGCAACGGTCAGGCTGGTGAGGAATAATTCTGGTCGTTGCCATAAAATTCCCATCAGTTCTCAATTGAATATATGGATATCATTGCGTTACATCACATTATTTCCCATTTATTCCTCCCGGATTTATATTTAATCCACACAATGACGAATAATTTCTTTTTCTATGATGAATCGTTGTCTTTAATTTTTTTAGGATTTATCTTATTCACTGAAATATAAATATTACACAATGTTTAATGTGAAGCGGGATGTGCTTCTCATCTTACATCAAATAATATATGGACATGACTATGATGACATTCAAAAAGGCTTTATTAATATCTTCACTGTTATTACCTCTGGCCCATAGTGCCCAGGCTGCCTGGGAACTTGGCGATATCTGCTACGGCTATGCGACTGCCACGGGTTCAGGTTATTCCGGCGGCGCTTTATTATTGGACCCAATCCCTGCCAATATGGAGATAACCGCGTTAAACAGAGCGCAACTGGACTATAAAGGAGTTAAAGCGGCGCTCGCCGGCGCTTATCTCAAAGTTACCGGGCCTAAGGGAAGTACAACGGTGTATGTCACTGACTTATACCCTGAAGGCGGCGATTGTGCACTGGATCTATCATTCAATGCGTTCGAGAAAATTGGTAATTTGCAGGATGGTAAAATTAATATCCAATGGGAATTAGTAAAGGCACCGATAAGCGGTAATGTGGTGTACAGAGTTAAAGAAGGATCTAATCCTTATTGGGCTGCAGTACAATTCAGAAATGTCAAATATCCGATTATTGGGATGAAGTATCTGCGAGGCAATCAGTGGGTCAGTGCGCCAAAAACAGATTACAATCATTTTATTTTGGAGTTCGTTGGTAAAAATGATATTCCGATCGAATTTACCGATCTCAAAGGTAATATCTTAAGCGATACGCTCCCGCCGATGTCAGACAGCACGTCGTCCGCCTATTTGATCACCGGAAAAGTACAACTGCCTTAATTTCTATGATGACAGGATACTGAGCAAATAAGAGTTACCGGTGATACCGGTAGCTCTTTCCTCTCTCCTCTGGCCCTCTTCGCTTTTTCCACTAAACCGCCCACGTTTTGCCTGCAAACTGGTTTTATCCACTCCGTGTTTTTCGTCAACGCGGGCGCTGCCTGCTGACACACCTCGCCTGCCCCCAGATAGCCAACGCCATGCTGAGTGCCCGCAACATTCCCTTGACAGGCCTTAAATGTCAATGCAAAACTATACCGTACGGTTTAGTTAATGTGTTGGCGTTAGCTCACCCGGTAAGTGGGGTTAATCAGAAGGCTAACGCCGTATAGAGAAGGTTTCCGCCTTCACCAGGGAAGTCAGTGTTACGTCACTCAACAATAAGTTCTTTATCACAGGATACGTCAAATGAAAGCATTCGCACGGGCCGCCCAGCCAGCCATCGTGACCCTCGCCATCTTTTTGGCCGGTTGTTCTGGTAGCCAGCAACCCTTACGCTACACCGGTATTGGTTCATCAGCCCAGTTGACCCCTAACAGCGGTGATGCATCCGACCGAATCCCCTTCAAGTACGCCGCGCCGGTTGACTGGAAAAAGTACAACAGCATTATCATTGAGCCTGTCGTGGTGTATTCAGGCAGCGACAATCAGTTTGGCGACCTGTCCGTGTCTGACAGGCAACAACTTGCCGCCTATATGCAAACAAAGTTCGAAGAGGCGCTGCGCCCACGCTTCAGGCAGGCGACAGCATCTGCGCCGGATGCTTTACGTCTGAAACTGACGCTTACCGGTGCCGAAACCACGACGCAAGTGGTAGGGACATTCACCAAGTTCGACCTTGCCGGCGGCCCTTACAACATCGTGCAATCTATTCGTGGCAAAGAGGGCATGTTCAGCGGTTCGGTGAGTTATGCTGTCGAGATCTACGACTCTACTTCCAATCGCTTGCTTCATGCCTATGTCGCTAAGCAATACCCGAACGCCATGAACGTTTCTGCCACCATTGGCTCATTGAGCGCGGCAGAAGTCGGGATCGATAAAGGTGCAGACGAGCTGGCCGGCATACTGAAATAAGCGATCCCCGTTGACCGGCCGAGTCGCCTGTAAGGCGTCACCGCGGGCATACCGGTAAATGTTAAAAACAACAGATAACCGAAAGCCGGTTATCTGTTTCCCCCCTTATCTTGCTGAGTATTGTCCACCGCGATGAAAAGCTACCCGTATTTAATCGCCTGCCCACACTGCGGTGGCGTGTATCGCCTCCGCCCGCTGGTCGGCAACGATGTCGCGCAATGTGTGCGCTGTCTGGCCATTCTTTATCGCTCCTCGTCGATGGACCCGGCACGTTTGCTTCCGCTGGCTTTTGCTTCCGCCATCACCTTTCTGATGGCTAATGCCTGGCCTGTCATGACGGTGAGTTTTCATGGATTAACCCATAACGTGACGCTCTGGCAATCCATGTGGTCGCTTGCTCAGGGTGATACCGCCCTTCTGGCGTGGTGCGCGGTGCTGTTCCTTATTCTTGCCCCTTCTTTACAAATCATGCTGTTAACCTGGATTTTGTTGTTCGCAAGCGCCCGCCGGCGGGCACCGGGCTTTATCGCCATCATGAAAACGCTGAGGTGGTTACGCCCCTGGAACATGATGGAAGTGGGTCTGCCCGGTTTTTTGGTCGCGGCGGGGAAACTGTCCGGTCTGCTGGATGTCTCTGTCGAGCCCGGAGGGTGGTTTCTGGTGGCTTCATTGATACTGGTTTTTATCATTACCCGTCAGGAGAATCGTTGGCTGTGGGCGCTTGGCGCGACCGTTCATCACGGAAAGGCGCATCATGCATAAAGTGCCGTCAGCCCGTCAGATGAATGTCTGCGATTGCCCGGTTTGCGGGCTGGTTTTCGACGCACCGGCGGCGGATGACCGTAACGCCCGTTGCCCACGTTGCCACACCCGGTTTGATGCACATTCCCCAGGCAGCACCGCCCTGTCGTGGGCTCTGCTGCTTGCCGCCCTGATTTTTTACATTCCGGCCAATACCCTACCGGTGATGCACACCAGCCAGCTCGCCAGCGGCGGCGAAAGCACGATTATGTCTGGCGTCGTCGACTTCTGGCAGCATGGCTCGTATGGCATTGCCCTGATCATATTTGTTGCCAGCGTGGTGATCCCTTGCATGAAGTTCCTGTCCCTGATACTCCTGCTGGTCACCGCTCGTCGGAAAAGCGCTTGGGCAAGACGCGAACGCACCCGGCTCTATCGCATAACGGAATGGATCGGCCGCTGGTCCATGCTGGATGTGATTGTCGTGGCAGTGGTGTGCAGCCTGGTTCGCTTTCATTCGCTGGGCGAAGCGGAACCCCGCCCCGGCATCCTGTTTTTTGGACTGGTGGTTATCCTGACCATGCTCTCCGCCATGAGTTTCGATCCGCGTTCGATCTGGGAGGAGGAGCAATGAATCCGATGTTACCGGGTGAGATCACCGCCATTCGCCGCAGCTGGCGTCATGCCGCTATCTGGTTCGTCCCGGTTATCGCGCTGGCGATCAGCCTCGCTATGCTGGTTCAGTCTCGCCTGTCCGCCGGTCCTGACATCACCCTTTCCTTTCGCAGTGCGACAGGGCTTGAAGCCGGTAAAACCACGGTTAAATACAAAGACGTCACGGTCGGAATAGTAAAAGATATCGTTATTAACGATGACGGTTCCCGTGTTCTGGTCAGGGTGCAACTGAACAAAAGCGCAGAGAATCTGGCGCGCAGCGGCTCACGGTTTTGGGTAGTCAGGCCACGCGTGGGGATGAGCGGCGTCAGCGGCATTGATACCCTGTTATCCGGCGCCTATATCGGCGTGGATAAAGGCTATTCATCGGAAACCCGGCGCGAATTTACCGGTCTGGAAACCCCGCCCGCCATTATCAATGACATGCCAGGGAGCCATTTTGTCATCGACGCCGACGATTTGGGGTCGTTGGATATCGGCTCGCCGATTTACTACCGCCGGGTACAGGTGGGACGTCTTGCTTCTTATCATCTGAAAGAAGACGGCCGTGGCGTCAGTTTACAGGTTTTCATCGATGCGCCTTATGACCGACTGGTGCAGCCTGACACCCGTTTCTGGAATGTCAGCGGCGTCGACCTATCCGTCGGTGCCAACGGCTTTCGCCTGAAAACGCAGACCGTGGCTGCGGTGCTGGCCGGCGGCATCGCGTTTGCCACCCCGGAGAGCAATAAAGATAGCGATAAAACGCCGGCGATTAACTCCCCCGTCAGCTATCGATTGGCACCGGATCAGGAGTCCGCCATGTCGGCGCCGGATGGGCAGGCGATTCCATTCCGGCTTCGGTTTGAACGTGCGTTACATGGGCTGGACATCGGCGCGCCGGTAGAATTTTCCAGCGTCACCATTGGTCGGGTTACGGCTATCACGCTGGATTATAATCCCACTGGCTATCGTTTCCCGACGATCGTGGATGTTGAGGTCTACCCCGCTCGTCTGGGAAATTTGCTGGATAAACTGCCCGGTTCATCGCCATCTGAATCCCCTTCGCCCGCAGAAACAGTGAACAAAGCCGCCCTGTTCACCCGTGACCTTGTCGCCCACGGCCTGCGGGCCCAGGCGGTTCCCGGCAACCTGTTGACCGGGCAACTGTATGTTTCATTCGATTTTGTGCCTGATGCCCCCAACGTCCGCTTTAATCCAAACGCCCGCCCCATCGAATTACCGACCGTCAGCGGCGGGCTGGATAAACTGCAAGCGCAATTGGGCGGTATCGTCGCCAAAGTTAACAACATGCCGCTGGAGTCTATCGGCAATAACCTGAACAACACCCTGGTTGAATTGAACAAGACGCTGCGGTTGGTCAATAACCAGACCTTGCCGACCGCCAACAGCCTGATGAAACAAACGCAACTGACGACGGAAAACGCCCAGGAACTCATCGCGGAAGACTCGCCATTGCTGATTCATTTCACTCAGACGTTACAGGAAGCAAGCCGGACGCTGCGCACCCTACGCGAGTTTACGGAGCAACTGGAGCGTAACCCGGAGTCGCTACTGCGTGGACGCTCATCGGATTCAGCCCCTAACGCAGCGGATGACCGTTCTGCTTCCCCCAAAGGAAAATAGCCATGAGATTGATACTGCCGCTGCTCACTGTCATTGTGGCGCTGACGCTACCGGCCTGCCGCTCCCCGCAGGTTCGCTACCATACGCTACTTCCCCCGACCGCCGGTGCGGTATCGCCCCCGGCGCCATTCGCGATTGAGGTATTACCGGTCGATGTACCGGCGCAGGTGGACCGACAGCAGGTGGTGATTCGCACTGGTCAGGACGGCGCCATGATCCTTGACGGCGATCGCTGGCTGAGTCCGCTAAGCGATGAGATTCACACGGCGCTGTCATCACTGCTGGCTCAGCGGCCGGGGGCCTCTAATGCATCTGGGCAGCCGCTGCCGCGCGATATCCCTGTACTGCGGGTCCGCATGCAGATTCGGCGTTTTGACAGCTGGCCCGGTCAGTTCGTCTCGCTCGACGCCGACTGGAGCCTGACCGCCAAAAGCGGGGATAAGCACCTCAAACTGTCTTGCCGCAGCCAGTTGACGGAAAGCGCCGCCGGCGATCTCACGCAACTGTTTTCTGCCTGGCAGAAGATTATTGAGCGAGTCGCGACACAGATGGCGGAAACCGCCCGGCAATGGCAACAAGATGGGAATATGGCGTGTCAATCGTGAAACGGAAAAGCGACGTGTAAACAAACAGAGGATACGTCGATCAGAGGATACGCCGATGCAGCGATAGCTGGTGTTTCCTGAAGAAGAGCCAGTTCGGTCACCCGACCTGGCTCCTGTTTCACGCCCAGAGGCGGCGCGCTAAATATGACTGCCGATAGACAGACAACCGTTCAGGATCATGGCGGCCATGACGATACAAACCAGCCCAATAATTCTCATGTTCTTTCCTCACTCGTAACCGAATAAGATGGCTTCCCCCTAAAACAGGGAGACACAACCGGTCAGCATACAGACAGCCGCAGCAAACCCTGCCAACGCCAGAATTTTCATACTCCACCCTCAATAAATAAACTGTACGGTTTAGTTTATATAAAGAAAAAACACTGTCAAGGCGTTGATTGTCTGAAAAAGAGGGATGAAGACGTACCAAAAAATATCGCTGCGTGACGTACGATGCCGTTGAGCAAACGCCACGCAGATGAGGTTAACGAGGAAAATGTTGGATTTATTGTCCCAATGGGCAACCAGCCCGCTGGCGATTCATTTCCCTGCCTGCGGGGATGCCCCATGCAGGAAAAGCTGGACACCGTTTCTCACCATTTCTTTGACGCGATCGGTCGAATAATCAGGCAGTTCACGCTGCAACAGCACCGCATCCGCTTCGGCTTTGACCAGCGACGTAAACTGCATGGCTCTCAGCATGGGATCTGCCGGAGCCAGTTCGCCGGTTTGCATAGCCTCGGCCATGAGATCGGCCAACCTGGCCATGCTCTCTTTCGGCCCCGACCCCTGAAACAAGGCACCGATATCTGAATGGCCCGCCTCGCCAACCACAATGCGATAAATTTGCAAAGCCGGGTTGCCACCGGTCAGAACATGCATCATTTTTTCACCAAAACGCGTCAACTTGATCTCCAGAGAACGCTGCCCGTCTTCCGGCATGTCGAGCTCCGCCGCCGCGTCCGTCAAAAAGCGCGTACTGTAGGTGCGTACAACCGTCTCAAACAACGCTTCCTTTGAGGGAAAGTAGTTATAGAGCGTCGCCTTCGACCCCCCTGCTCGTTTAGCCACCTCATTCATGGACGCCCGTTCGTATCCCGTTTCCTGAAACAATTGGGCGGCGGCATCGATAATGGCCTGCCGTTTTTCCTCAGTCAGTGTTCGCATTACGCCTCCTCTGGCACCTGTCCGGAATGATGTAGTCAGCGTTATTCTTAGGTAACCGGACAGTACAGTTTAATTATGTCGCAGTATGCCACATTCCGGCCCCCCAAGAAACCGCGCGGCGTTGACCATCTCCCGTATGTGTAAGTCGAGTTTCGGTAACAGCGCGCCCAGCAGTTAAAATCGTACATTTGTATTAAAATAGATATTTAAGTCCGTAAAATTAAATTTTATGAAAATAAATAAGAATTAAATTCTGAATATAAAATCATAAATGGTTTTTTGATCCAAAAGTTCATTCTGTTTTTTTGAGCAAGATTGTCAAATCCACGCTATTCTCTTCTCACTGCCAGCAAGGATACGATGCAGGCCGGATTACGGAACGCCCGATATCGCCCGCTGTCATCGTGGGCTGGCATTCCCGCTGACGCCCGGAGAGGAACCATGAGATCGAAAAGTGAAATCACAGCAGAACAACTGATACGCAGCGCCGCGGCCATCATTCGGCGTGATGGTCTGCACGCCTGTACGCATCGGGCTGTAGCTGAAGAAGCGCAGATGTCGCTGGGCGCCACCACCTACCATTTTAAAACGCTGGATGATCTGCTGGCCGCGGTGATGCATCAGGCGATTGAAGACTTTGCGGTCAGCACCCGGCATTGGCTTTCGCTGCGTGGAACCGACGACCCTGCCGCGATCCTGACCGATTTCGTATTCTGGACTATCGGCGAGCGCTCAAGGCTGACTCGTGAGTACGAACTGTTCGTGGCCGCGGTTTCCCGCCCCTTCCTGCGGGCGCACGCCGCCGAGTGGCTACATGCCCACGAAACGATATTGAGCGAGCATTTCGGTTTCAGCCGCCCGGTGTCGCAAGCGGCGGTGTCGTTCACCGATGCCTGGTTGATGCGCGGCATTCTGAGCGGCGTCGATGACTTGCCGGATGCGGATGTGATTCAGGCGGCGTTTCACGCCATCGTCACCAACAGGTCCGCCATCGGTCCTTAACGCACATCTGTGCGGGTCATTGCCACCCGCCCCCATTGAAATTGAAACGATACATGTTCCTCCGGGGCGGTGAACTGCCCCGGCAGGCATGACTTTGCCGGTAATAAACGACCGGCGAAAACTGGAGCAGTACCTCTATGGGAAAAGTACCTACATGGAAAAAATACCGGCATGGGGAAAGTCCCTGCGCGGGAAAAATACCTAAATGGGAAAAGTACCTACACGTAACCAAGGACTATCGTATGAAGAATGTGAATAACGCGATGAAGGCAGCCGGATTAACGCTGGCGCTCGCGGGAAGCACGGCAGCCTTTGCCGGGAATGCCGCCACTACGCCGGAACAACGATCGCTGGACCAGATTTACCAGAGCGCGCTAAGAGAAGGCGGTGTAGTCACGGTCTACGCCGGCGGCGACACCGCGGGCCAGCAGGATGGCATCAAGCAGGCGTTCGAAAAACGCTTTCCGGGTATGACGCTGAATGTCATCGTGGATTACAGCAAATTTCATGATGCCCGCATCGATAACCAGCTGGCGACCGACAGCCTGATTCCGGACGTCGTTCAGCTACAGACGTTGCAGGATTATTCGCGCTGGAAAAAAGAAGGCGCACTGCTGAACTACAAGCCGGCGGGCTGGGACAAGATCTGGCCGGCATTCCGGGATCAGGACGGTGCCTGGACCGGCATTTTCGTCGATGCGTTCAGTAATGTGGTCAACACCAAGCTGGTCGATCAGAAATCCTGGCCGCGTGAAGCCAATGATTACCTGCGCCCTGACCTGAAAGGAAAAATCGTTGTCACCTACCCGAACGACGACGACGCCGTGCTGTTCTGGTTCAAACAGGTGGTGGATAAATACGGCTGGGATTATGTGGCGAAGTTCAGCGAACAAGAGCCGGTTTACGTACGTGGCACCCAGGCGCCGGCGGACGATGTGGAAAGCGGCAAGTCCGCGGTAACCTTCTCCACTGACGGCGCGCTGGTTCCTGACGCCAAAGCCAGTTCCCGCTTTGTGCTGCCGGCACAAGATCCGTTTGTCGCCTGGGCGCAGCGCGTGGCAATCTTTAAACAGGCTAAGCATCCGGAATCCGCCAGGCTGTATCTGAGCTGGCTGCTGGACCCGAAAACCCAGACCGACGTCTGGTATATGTGGTCGGTTCGCACCGATGTGGCGCCGCCGGCCGGTTACAAGCACATCTGGGAATACAAGAATGCCAGTCCGGAAGCCTTCGAGCGTTTCATGAGCGACCGGGCGGCAGTCGAACGTTTCAGAGCGCAGATCGGTTTGTATCTGGGCGAAGTCAAAGGCGAACCGTCGCCGGGCTGGCTCGGCCTTCACCCGGAACAGGCGCTGCCGCACTGAGTTATCTGCCATGTAATACGTTATCCACTATGTAATATGTTATCCGCCACGTAATACGTGAGTGAATGACCTATCGCTCATTTGCCAGGGATTCCGCCGTGTCACGGAATCCCTTTTTTATTCCGCAGAAAACCCGTTCCGCCCGCAAGCTAAATCTCATCACATCTCGCGTCACGTTAAGTCTTCTTCACATTAAGTCTTCTTATGTTATCCAGAATTTCGGCGCCGTCACGTCCGGATGAACGTAACCGACTACACTATGATTACACGGCATTTTTCCTGATTCTAACCATTCACCGGGATGTGCATATGACGCATACGCAGCAAGAAAAAGCACCAGGTTTGCTGGCTATTTCCGCTCTGGGCATTGTATTTGGCGATATCGGTACCAGCCCGCTTTATACCTTCAATACCGTGATACAACTGGCCGGCGATGGCAGCCGACCGGAAACCATATTGGGCCTGCTTTCCACCCTGTTCTGGACGTTGATCATCGTTACCTCGATCAAGTACGCCTTGTTTGCCATGCGGATCGACAACAAAGGCGAAGGCGGCGTGCTGGCGTTGATGTCGCTGTTGCAGAATAATCAGGCCAAACGCCAGAAATGGATTATTGCCGCCGGGCTGCTGGGCGCGGCCTTTATCTATGGCGACGGCGCGATCACGCCGGCGATCTCGGTATTGTCGGCGCTGGAAGGACTGGAGCTGGTTTTGCCGGAAACCACCGATTACATCCTGCCGCTGACAATAGTCCTGCTGGTCCTTATCTTCGCCATTCAGCCAATGGGTACAGCCAAAATCAGTCGGTTTTTCGCACCGGTGATGCTGCTATGGTTTGCGACGCTGGCTCTGCTGGGCATCAGGAGCATCATGAATTATCCGGCCGTGCTCTGGGCGTTGAACCCCGTCCATGCGCTGACATTTTTCGCTACCCACGGGCATATCGCCCTGCTGATTCTGGGCGGCGTGTTCCTGTGCGTCACCGGGGCGGAAGCGCTGTATGCCGATATGGGGCACTTTGGCCGTAAGCCCATCTGGATTGCCTGGTATACGATGGCGCTACCTTGCCTGCTGCTCAATTATGCCGGTCAGGCGGCATTTATCTTATCCGGCACCGACGCCAACAATAATATTCTTTTTCGCCTGTGCCCTCCGGCGCTGCAAATACCGCTGGTGATTCTCGCCACGCTGGCTACCATCATTGCCAGTCAGGCCATTATTTCCGGCGCGTTTTCCATGACGCGGCAGGCGATTCAGCTCGGCTGGTTGCCCAGAATGAAAATCACCCAGACGGCGGAGCAAAGCTACGGCCAAATCTATCTGGGCACCGTTAACTGGCTATTGATGGTGGTTACGCTCAGCCTGGTCATCCTCTTCCAGTCTTCGGAACGGCTGGCCGCCGCCTATGGTATTGCCGTTTCCATCACGATGCTGATGACGACGCTGCTGTTATATATGGCAATGCGTAAGATTTGGCACTGGAACAAGATGCTGAGTCTCAGCATCACCGCCATTTTTATCCTGATCGATGTGGGATTCTGCGTCGCCAATATGCTGAAAGTGTTCGACGGCGGCTATGTTCCGTTGTTGCTGGCGATGCTGATTTTCTGCGTGATGTTTATCTGGCGTCGGGGTGTGACCCGCGTATCGCAGACCGTGGCGGAAAAAACGCTGCCGGTAGACGAGTTTCTCTCATCGCTACAGGCTGATGGCATTTCGCGCGTGCCGGGCGTCGCCGTATTTTTAACCCGCGTGCAGAATGTCGCGCCGCCGGTGATGCGCTGGCATGTCAAACGTAACCAGGCCTTGCATGACAAGATCATCGCCCTGACCATTCAGGTGCTGGATGTGCCGCGCGTCAGGGAGGAAGACAAATTGGTGTTAACCGAAAAATTTCCCGGTTTCTGGCAAGGCGTGGCCTACTACGGATTTATGGAGAAACCCAATATTCCCGAACTGCTCAGGCAAACGCCGCCGCTGAAAGCCTGTGCCGATCATGAATCCGTAACCTATTATATCGGCCATGAGTCGATCGTCGCCAAAGACAGTACGGACGCCCTGCCGCGCTGGCAATCCTACCTGTTCGCCTGGATGATGCGAAACTGCCTGCATGTCACGGAATACTACCAGTTGCCGGGTAATCAGGTGATCGAGATCGGTCGACGCATCGCCATCTAGTCATTTATAATTAGTCACTTACGATGGAGGACAGGCATATTTCCCTGCCTGTCCTCGCGTTTATCCCAACCTCTTCCTGCCCGACAAAGGAGAGGCCGTAACTCGTTCCACGTTTGCGCCATACGTAAAACCCACATTTCCCCTCCTGCCTGACGATAATCACGCCAATGTTTCAAGTTACCGAGGGTATTAAAAATATAAGTATGTTGTAACTAAATAGGTTGTTGTAACTAAATGAGTTTAACGAGGCAGAGCGACATAGATAAATTCTCAATGAGAAAGTGAAAAAATAAAGGGCGGATAGCCGCCCTTCGGTGATCAGACAGTTACACAACGAAATCGGCTGTCTGCGATACCTGACCCACGATCTTCACCAGGAATTCCGGCGAGGTGTTGTTATCAAGGTTCAGATAAAGATTGCTGACGCTGGCTGACGAATCCCAGTTGAGCAGGATCTCACCGCCGCTGCCGCTGAACTGATTAACAAAGTGCAGGTTATTACCGGTATTGAGCGCAGAAAGGTCGATTTTATCGACACCGGTCTGGAAATCGAGAATCCAGTCCGGCGCCGCCACTTTGGAATCGGACACGGCGGTATACACAAAGGTATCACGACCGCTGCCGCCATACAGACGGTCTGCCCCGCCCCCGCCGTACAGGATATCGTCGCCGGCACCGCCGCGCAGAATGTTGTCGGCATTGTTGCCGATCAGCAAATCGTTGCCGGAGCCGCCAATCGCGTTTTCAATAGTCACCCCGTGCGCGATCGACACATTACCTTTCAGCCCGCCGACATCAGACAATGACCCTTCGTTCAGATTGATACGCTGATTATTGCTGTAACCAGAGAAATCGAAGGTGTCGTTGCCGCCCGCGTCCCATACCGAGAAAATCAGCGCTTTGCTGCTGCTGGTCGCGGTGTAGAAATCACGATCGGTGTTGGAGTTAAAGCCATACACGGTATCGCCGGTACGAGTAGTCATATTGGCGCCGTACAGGCGCTGAATGGCGTCGATATCATCCAACATCGGGCCGGCGGCATAATGGCCTTTGAAATCCCCACCGGTATTCTTCTCACTCCAGTAGCTCATGATGCTGAACTGACGGGTGTCTTCGGCATAGGTCACATCGCTATAGGTGGGGTTCCCTTCGCCGGCGTTATAGTCACCCGGATGGTTCAGGCCCAGCGCGTGGCCGATTTCATGCGTCAGCGTCTGACGGCCGTACTCCATTTTGTCTGGGCTGCGAATGTTGTCCACATTGTAGTTGTACCAGGTGGTACCGGACGCGCTGCCGCTCCCCGGCAGATAAGCGTACGCCTGCGTGCCGTAATCCAGACGACCGCTGGAGTCACGGGTATAGTTGCCAAAGGTGACGTTGGCCGACTGGTTCCCTGTCACTTCCGTGAAGGTGATGTTGGCCAGATCCGCCCAAGACTGTAATGCCAGTTTGGCCTGAGCGACCTGTGCGGCATTGAATTTGACAAACCCGGTATCGCCGTCCGGCGTGGAGCGTGCGGACTGGAGAAACTTGAAGGTCAGATTGGCGGATTTGCCAAATACATTCGAACCATTCCAGCTGACGTTGTCGCGGGTAATTTGTTCGCCCGCATCCTCAATCGAATAGGATGGTTTGCCGTTAATCGTCAATCCATTTCCCCGCTCGTGATAATGCAGCAGATCATAAACAGAGTCATAGCTGCTGCTGGCGGATAATGAATGCAACGCGTCATCATCACGTGAAGACAGATTTTTTTCCATAAAACCCTCATTGGTATGAATAATCATAAAATGCCATAATCATTAAATTTTTAGATAAAGAACACCTCTGCCAATCTAATGACATATTTTTCAGCATATAAGCCTGATGATATTTGACACAGACAAACAACGCCGTCACTGGCGCTAATTATTTATATAAGCCACTGTAATGTTTTTGTAAAGAGTCGTTAATCAATTTTCTATTTACTGGAGAGTTAACCCACGGCTTCAATACGATGCTAATTGATTAAAGTGGAATAAGTTATTTGAATGATGGCAAATAAAAAAGAAACGGTTGCTTGTTAAAACGGTTAATTTTATCGAGAGGATTTAATACAGAGAAAATAATTTCAGGAATGAATTCTACCCTAATGCAGAATGGAATATTAAACAGGGCAGATAAACTGCCCTGTGCAATATTTTCAGAATATCATTACACAATAATATCGGACTGTGCCGCCTGACCGACAATTCGTACCAGGAAGTCTACCGAGCTGTGCCCTGCTTCATGCAACCACAGGTTGGTGATGCTGTTGGCCGCATCCCACTGCAGCATCACTTCCTGACCTTTGCCGGTGAACTGATCCTGCACAAAGCTCAGTTGACCTTCGTTGCGGAACGCCGACAGGTCGATTTTATCAATGCCTTTCTGGAAATCGGCAATCCAGTCATACGCTGCCACGGTGGAATCCTGACCGCTGCCGTAAACGAACGTATCACGCCCGGCGCCGCCGTACAGCGTATCCGCGCCGGCACCACCGTACAGCACGTCATTGCCCGCGCCGCCCTGCAGTATGTTATCTGCGCTGTTGCCCACCAGAATATCGTTGCCGGAACCGCCAATGGCGTTTTCGATGGTCACGCCGTGCGCGATCGACACGTTGCCTTTCAGGCCGCCCACGTCCGAAAACGAGCCTTCATTCAGATTGATACGCTGGTTGTTGCTATAGCCGGAGAAGTCGAAGGTGTCGGTGCCGCCGGCATCCCATACTGAGAAAATCAGTGCTTTACTGCTGTCGGTCGCAGTATAGAAATCACGATCGGTATTGGAATTGAAACCATACACGCTATCACCGGTACGGGTGGTCATGTTGGCGCCATACAGCCGCTGAATCGCCGCGATGTCGTCAATCATCGGCGCGCCGCCATAGTGACCGTTGTAGTCGGCACCGGTTTCATTCTCGCCCCAGTAGCTCATGATACTGAATTGATAGCTATCTTCCGCATACACCGCGTCATTATAGCTCGGGTCACCTTCGCCGGCGTTGTACTCACCCGGATGGGCCAGGCCAAGCGCATGACCAATCTCGTGGGTAAAGGTCTGACGGCCATATTCTTCCGACCCCGGATTACGGATATTAGACTGGTTATAGTTGTACCAGCTGCTGCCCGCCCCCTGATAATTACCCGGATAATAGGCATAGGCTTGAGTACCGTAATCCAGGTTGCCACTCGCATCACGCGTATAGTTACCAAAGGTGATATTAGCAGATTTATTTCCCGTTACTTCGGTAAACGTCAGATTGGCTACGTCCGACCAGGATTGCAGCGACAGTTTCGCCTGCTCAATTTGCTCTGCATTAAATTTCACAAAACCGGTATCGCCGGATGGAATGGAGCTGACCGACTGCAGAAATTTAAACGTCAGATTGGCCGACTTGCCAAATACATTGGTTCCATTCCAGCTGACATTTTCCCGGGTAATTTGCGCCGCGGCCTGATCGATGGAATAGGATGTTTTGCCATTGACCGTCAGGCCATCGCCACGATCGTGGTAACGCAGAAAATCATAAACGGAATTATACGCGCTGCTGGTATTCGCGGATAATGCGTGTTGAGCGTCATCTTGACGTAAAGACAGATTTTTTCCCATAAAATCCTCTGGAAATACGATAAAAGAATACTGTCATCCTTTATTCAGGACGAGCAACGCCCTGCCAGAATGACATGATAATAAGATTCCCGTGGAAATCTTATTAAACAGGATGGTTAACCCACCCTGTTTAATATTTTCAGTGGTTGATTACACAATAATATCGGATTGCGCGGTCTGGCCGACAATGCGTACCAGAAAATCCACTGAGCTGTGACCCGCTTCATGCAGCCACAAGTTGGTCGTGCTGTTGGCCGCATCCCACTGCAGCATCACTTCCTGACCTTTGCCGGTGAACTGGTCCTGCACAAAGCTCAGTTGGCCTTCGTTGCGGAACGCCGACAGATCGATCTTGTCGATACCGGTCTGGAAATCGGTAATCCAGTCGTATGCCGACACGGTGGAATCCTGACCGCTGCCGTAGACGAAGATATCGCGTCCGGCGCCGCCGGTCAGCGTATCCGCGCCAGTGCTGCCGTACAGCACGTCGTCGCCCGCGCCGCCCTGCAGTATGTTATCTGCGCCGTTACCAATCAGAATGTCGTTGCCGGAACCGCCAATAGCATTCTCGATGGTCACGCCGTGCGCGATCGACACGTTGCCTTTCAGGCCGCCCACGTCCGAAAACGAGCCTTCATTCAGATTGATACGCTGGTTGTTGCTGTAACCGGAGAAGTCGAAGGTGTCGGTGCCGCCGGCATCCCATACCGAGAAAACCAACGCCTTGCTACTGTTGGTCGCGGTATAGAAATCACGATCGGTATTGGAGTTGAAGCCATACACGGTATCGCCGGTACGGGTGGTCATGTTGGCGCCGTACAGCTTCTGGATCGCCGCGATATCATCCATCAGCGGACCTGCCGAGTAGTGACCTTTGAAGTCACCGCCGGTGTTTTCCACTTCCCAGTAGCTCATGATGCTGAACTGACGGGAGTCTTCCGCATAGGCAGCGCTGTTTTTGTAGCTAATATCGCCTTCGCCGGCGTTGTACTCCGCCGGATGGCTCAGCCCCAGCGCATGACCGATTTCATGCGTGAACGAATGACGTCCATACTCATCGGTATCCGGGTTGCGAATGCTGGACTGGTTGTAGTTGAACCAGGCGCTGCCGGATACCGGATGCGTACCTGGATAAGCCGCATAAGCCTGGGTATCAGTATTCAGGCTGCCGTCGGCATTGCGCGTATAGTTGGCGAATGTGATATTGGCTTTTTGATTGGGGCTGACTTCGGTAAACGTCAGGTTCGCCGCATCCGCCCAGGACTGTAATGACAGTTTTGCCTGCTGCATCTGCACCGGCGTAAATTTTACCGGGCCGGTATGACCGTTAGGCGTCGAGCTAAACGTGTTCAGAAACGAGTAGGTCAGATTTGCCGCTTTGCCAAATACGTTATCACCGTTCCAGGTGGTATGCGGCCGCGTTAATCCCTCGCTCACCGCCTTATCGGTGGTATAAGACGGTTTACCATTGACAGTCAGACCGTCGCCGCGCTGATGGTAATACCAAAAATCATACACATCGGCATAGCCGGTATAACTTCCCGCCTTGGCGGCAGCGGCAGAGGTATTTAACGAAGCTTTTTCGTTTTGTTGCATATCACTTCTTCCATAAAGTCTGACGCATTACTGTCAGAATGCCTTGTTTCGCCATTAAATCGCCGGCAATTATCATCACGGCTAATTTAATGACATACCCATCTCTCGCAGCGGGCTGCGAAAGAAATTTCGTGGAAACTGCAATCAATTTTTGTAGAGAAAACCATCAGTTTTCATAGACACCACAACCAACTAACGCCAAAGGTTACCGCTAATTCGTTTTATTACCGGTGGCCGCGTTTATTCCGGTTTTATTTATTACAGGCGCAGATTGAAACCAGGCAGCCAATTGCATCATATCCTGCTCATTCAGCGTTCCGGCGGTATAGCGCAAATTCAGCCAGGCCTGTAACCAGCGATATTTGACTTCCGTCAGCTCGCGGCGGGCGTTATACCACTCCTGTTCCGCCATCAGCACGTCCAGATTGATGCGCTCGCCGCCGGCGACGCTCTGCCGCGTCGCGCGGATCGCTTCCTCAGCGGCGGCCACGCTCATCTGCCAGGCTCGGATTTTGGCGGCCCCATTGGCGCACAGGTTGAACTGACGGCGTAATTCCGCAAAGGTCTGCCGGGTCTGGTTATCCAGCTCCGCCTGACTTTGCTGGTATTCCGCCGCTGCCTGACGCATCGAGGCCGAAACGGCGCCGCCGGAATACAGCGGCACGCGCACCTGCAAACCGACGGTCTGGGTGTCGTATTTCTGGTTGTAGTTGTATTCAGACTCCGACAAGCTGTTGCGGGTGGACGCCACCAAATCCAATGTCGGCAGATGGCCGGCGCGATTACGCTCAATTTCGTAGCGGCTGTAATCGACGTTTTCACGCTGTACCGCCAGCTTTGCGTTGTGCCGCACCGTCAGTTCGCGCCACTGCGACAGCGAGCGATTTTCGGTGACATTATCCGGCAACGTATCCAGCGCCAACGGCGACAGATCCTGAATTTGCAACGGCGAACCCATCATGTTTTCCAGATCGGTCATAGCGGCATCCAGCGTATCTTCCTGTTCGATACGCTGGGCTTCAGTGACGGTGTAACGCGCCTCCGTTTCCCGCAGGTCGGTTTGCGTGCCTTCCCCCGCCGCCAATAAGCGACGGTTCAGCGCCAACTGCTCCTGATAGGCACGGCGCTGCGCATCCAGCAGCATCAATTTCTCCTGCGCCAGCAATGCCTCGCTCCAGGACTGGTACAAACGCACCATCAGGTCCTGACTGCGATCGCGAAATCGCTGATCGGCCATCAGTTTGCGGGTGACGCCCTGCTGGTAGCGCGCCCAGGCGGCATAGTCCAGCAGCGGCTGACGCAGCGTCAACGTCGATACGTAGTTATCGTAGTCACGTTTAGTCGTGTTATTCAGCGTCCGATCGCGTTGCGTCACCTTGGAATGACTGTAATTAGCGCCATAGGTATATTGCAGCGACGGCAGCAACCCGGCGCGGCCGATCGCCACCTCTTCCTGCCCGGCGTCTCGTTCGAAACCGGCCGCCCGCAGCTGTGCGTCATTACGCAGCGCCAGTTCCCATGCATCCAGCAGCCCCATCGCCTGGGCGCTGCCGCCCGACAGAGATAACACGACCGTCAGTAGTACCGCTTTCCTTCGCATTGCTTCCTTCCGTTACTCTTCCGTCAACGCCAGATGCATGCGATCCATCAGGGGTTTAAACAGATAATTGATAAACGAACGCTCTCCGGTGCGGACAAACCCCTGCACCGGCATACCAGGTTTAATTTCCAGCCCGTGCAACGAACGCTTGCCTTCTTCGCTCACCTGAATGCGCAAACCGTAGTACGGCGTGCCGTCCTTTTCGTCCACCAGCCGGTCAGCGGAAAGCAGGGTCACCGTTCCCGGCACTCGCGGCGTGGTGCTTTGGCTAAACGCGGTGAACTGCAGTTCCACCGGCAGCCCGGACCACACCTTGTCCACCATTTCCACCGGAATGCGCCCATCCACCAGCAGCGGCTGGTCTTCGGGAACGATGTCCATCATGACCTGCCCGGGGGCGATCACCCCGCCTTCGGTGAAGATCTTCATATCCACCACGGTGCCGGCAACCGGTGCACGGACCTGCACGTTGGCCAGATTGAAATCCGCCTTCTCGCGCTGACTGATCACCTCATTCAGTTTGGCCTGTACGTCGGACAATTCGCTGTTGACCTCTTTGTCGTATTCCTGCTGACGCTGGGCGATGCGCAATTTTTGCTGCTGAATATCACGCCGGGTTCGCCCTACCTCGCCGCTGGTCTGGGCCAGTTCGCCGCTGACCTGCGCAAACAAGCGCTCCGTTTCCAGCATCTTATTACGCGGAACATAGTTATCCGCCGCCAGCGGCCGCAGTCCCTGCAACTGCTGGCTCAACGTCGCCTGCTCGGACTGTTTGCTGCTCATCACCTTTTGCAATGCGCCAAGCGACGTCTCCAGGCCATCGATGCTGGCGCGCACTCCGTCTATTTCCAGCTTTAGCGACTGCTGCCGGCTACGCAATAGATCTTCCTGCAACGCAATGATGGCGGCCATTTCCGGCCGCTGGCGCGCCTGAGTCAGCCGGGGCGTCGCCGCCAGCGACGATTGATTACGTTGTTCCGCCAGCAGTCGGGCTTCACGAGCAATCAATTGATCGTATTGGGAGCCCAGCCCTTCGCTGGTGGTACGGGCATCTACCGCATTCAGCGTCAGCAACACCTGACCCGCGGCAACGCGGTCGCCGTCTTTCACCTGAATCCGGTCGACAATGCCGCCCTGCATGTGTTGGATCACCTTGCGATTACCGGACACCACCACATTGCCTTGCACCGCCACCCCTTTATCCAACGGCGCCAGCAAGGCCCACAGCAGAAAACCGCCAAAACCGGCGAGCACCAGCCACCAGCCCAGCCGTAACGCGCGCTCTTCATCCCGGCTGGCGCGATCGCGCATTGCTGCTTCGTTCAATTCATCCTGAGTGGTTATATCCATGCCTGTCATCACGAGATCCCTGTCATTGCGGCATTGCGGCCGTGGGGTTCATCCGGGCCTGATTGGCGGCGCTGCGCTGTTGCAGTTCCGTCAGCACATCCCGCGCCAGTCCCATACGCTGCTGCTGGCCCTCATGGAGGATCAGAATTTTTTGCGCCAGCGTCGTCAGCGCCGGGCGATGGGTAATCAACACCACGGTGGCGCCGCGTTTCTGCAACGCGACAATCGCCTGCATCAAGGCCTGATCGCCTTCGCTGTCAAGGCTGGCGTTCGGTTCATCCAGAATCAGCAGGCAAGGATCGCCGTACATGGCACGCGCCAGACCGATACGCTGCCGCTGGCCGCCGGACAAACCGCCGCCGCCATCGCCCAATTCGGTGTCATAGCCATTGGGTAGCGACAAAATCAGTTCATGTACCCCCGCCAGTTTTGCGGCCGCCACCACTTTTTCCGGATCGGCATCGCCAAAACGGGCGATGTTTTCCGCCAGCGAGCCCTTAAACAGCTGCACATCCTGCGGCAAATAGCCGATGGTCGGACCAAACGTGTTTTTGTCCACCTGATTCAAATCAGCGCCATCCAGACGCACTTTGCCTTGCGTCGGCGACTGCGCGCCGACCAGCAAGCGCGCCAGCGAGGATTTACCGGAACCGGACGCGCCGAGAATCACCAGCGTTTCGCCAGCCTGCAACGAGAAATGGATGTTCTGCAGTCGGGTATTGCCCTGCGCCGTGCGCAGCGACACCTGTTCCACACTGAGATGCCCTTCCGGCGCAGGCAGCGCCATTGCCGCCGGGCGCGGCGGATAGGCGGCGATCAGCCGGGTCAGGCGCTGCCAGGCAATGCGCGCGCTGCTCCACTGTTTCCATACCCCGATTAACTGATCGATCGGGCTCAGTACCCGGCCAACCAGAATCGAACCGGCGATCATCATCCCCGGCGTGATCTTGCCGTCGATCGCCAGCAATGCTCCCAGCCCCAGCATCAACGACTGCAACGCAATACGGCTGTATTTGGACGCACCGCCTACCGCGGCGGCACGCTCGCTGGCCAGATTCTGCAGGGAAATAAAACGGTAATGACGCGCCAGCCAGCGCCGACGCAGGTTGCCCAGCATCCCCATTGCTTCAATAACGTCGGCATTGCGCAACTGAGCGTCAGCCAGATGGGTCGCCTGTTGCGATTGCTGATTGGCTTCCGCCAGCGGTTGATTGGTCAGATGCTGGTTCAGCCAGGCCAACGCCACCAGCACCACGGTGCCGCCCAGCGCCAGCATCCCCAGCCAGGGGTGCAGCAAAAACAGCACCAGCAAAAACAGCGGAAACCAGGGCACATCGAAGAAGGCGAACAGCGCATTGCCGGTGATGAACTGGCGCAGCAGCGTCAGGTCGGTCAGCGCCAGCCCGGCGCGGCCATCGCCGGCCTCCAGATTACGGGCGAAGGCCGCATTGAAGACATCCTGATTGAGCGCCAGATCGATACGGGTGCCCAGCCTCACCACCAACAGACTACGAACCCACTCCAGCGCGCCCATAAAGGCGCACAGTCCCGCCATCAGCAACGTCAGCATCAGCAGGGTTATACCGTTGCCGGACGCCAGCACCCGGTCATACACCTGCAGCATATATACCGAAGGCGCCAGCATCAGCACATTGATGACGGCGCTGAAAATCCCGACGCTCCAGAAACTGCGGCGGAACTGGCGCAGCACGCCGAACAACGAACGATCTCGCTCAGAGGAAGCATTCACGGCAGGGCTCTCTCCCTTAGGCTTTCTTTTTCAGGGTGCGAACGCTGCCGTCAACCAGCTTATGTTCGTAGCGATCGCGGTTGCGGCTGAAAAACGCCACCGCCGAGCCGTCTGCCTGCGTCAACGTCAAGCCGTCGGGCGTCGGCCGCCAACCGACCGGCGCTTCCGGCAGCAATTTTTGCAGGCACGCGCTGTCGCCAGCCAGCTTCCAGGTCGTGCCGTCAAGCACATCGGTGTTCAACCGGATATCACAGTGCTGCTCTGCGCCGCTCAATACCCACTGCCCGCTCAGTTCCGCCGCGGACGGCAATCTCAGACTGCTCGCCATACATCCTCCACTCAGTGCACTCAATAATGTCGCAATAATAAGCTGTTTCATGATATTCCCATCATTCGGTCATCAGTGAACGCGTTTAATAATTGAAACCATCTGGTTAAATATGTTGATAACGGCAGGCATATTTCCGATAAGAGAAAACACCTGCCGTTATTCAACAAACCCGAAAATAGCGGGAGCGTTCCCGTTATTTTTAAACAATAACATCCGACGGTTGTAATGCCGCACCGACAATGTTGACCAGAAAATCAGCCGTCTCGTGCCCGCTTAAATGCAACCACATATTGGTTTGATGAGACTGACTATCCCAATTCAACACCACTTCGTTTCCTTTTCCCGAGAAATTATCCACAAAGCGAAGATCATGATTTTTATTAAATGCAGATAAATCGATCCGGTCTTCGCCACGCTGGAAATCGGTAATGGTATCCGGCGCCGACGATAGCGAATCCTTTTCCCAGGCATAAACAAAAATGTCTTTACCGGCGCCACCGGTTAAAATATCAGCGCCGCCATCGCCATAAAGCACATCATTGCCGGCACCGCCGTCAATACGATTATCAGACAGATTACCCACAATCACATCATGGCCTGAACCGCCAATCGCGTTTTCAATCACCGCGCCCGCGGCGATGGAAACATTGCCTTTTAGCCCGCCGACATCCGAGAAGGTGCCGCTAATCAGGCTAATACGCTGATTCGCGCTGTAACCGGAGAAATCAAAGGTATCGTTGCCGCCGGCATCCCAAACGGAAAATATCAGCGGCGTTTTGCTGTCTGTCGCGGTATAAAAATCACGACCACTATTGGAATGAAACCCGTATACCGTATCGCCCGTGCGGGTCGACATATTGGCGCCATACAATTTTTGAATGGCTGCAATATCATCCATCAGCGGCGCGGCGGCATGATAGCCATGAAAATCGCCGCCGGTGTACCCTTCATTCCAGTAGCTCATAATACTGAATTGGCGGGTATCCTCCGCGTAGGTCACGTCTTTATAGCCCGGATTACCGTCGGAAGCGTCATAATCTCCAGGATGATACAGCCCCAGCGTATGGCCGATTTCATGCGTCAGCGTATTACGGCCAAATTCATTGATATCCGGCCGCTGATTGTCGGCCTGATTATAATTAAACCAGGCTGAGCCGGCCCATTTCCAATTGCCGGGATAAAAACCGAACGCCTGGCTGTTGTTATCCGTATTGCCGTCCGGGGTTAATGTATAGTTGCCAAACTGAATGGTGGCGCGCTCACCATCCTTAGCTTCGCTAAATGTGACGTTCGCCACATCAGCCCAGGATTGCAATGCCAGTTTGGTCTGTTGAATCTGCGCGGCATTAAATTTGACAAAGCCTTTGAAATTATCAGGCATGTCGCTATCAGCGACCGACTGAAGAAAAGAGTAAGTCAGCGCGGCGGATTTACCGAAAACCTTTTCGCCATTCCAGGTAATATTGCCGCGGGTGATTTGATCGCGGGCCTGCTCCAACGTATAGGACGGCTTATCGCCGATGTTGCCATTGCCGCGGGCGTGGTAATGCCATAATTGATAGACATCCGCCACGCCGGTATAGCCACCGGATGATGCGGAAGAAAGATCGGTCTTCTTTCCATATAAAGCCATAACATTTCCTCCATGAAATTCGTCTTTATACCCGTAATACTTCAAATTGTAGATATGTTGGCAACACCGCGACTAAACACGAGTCTATTCACTGTTTACCCTATTCACTTTTTGTCCTATTGAAAGTGAATACGCCTTGTGATGCATTAATCAGCTTGAAATGCGGCATAGACTGACAACACAGACAGGTTAGTAAAACAGAAATAAAATGACAAGATTCTGTCAGGAAAATCGACGTTTTATTACCTTGCGTTCAGACTACGAAAAAAAACCAGACAGAACATTGAGGAAGGGGAAATTGGCAGAATAAAAAGTGGCGCATCTGTCGCCAGCGCGCCACGGTATTTAATAACATGAAAAAAAATTACAGCGATGCCAGCGTACCGCGGATAACCTCGGCATAGGGCGTTGTCGAGCGCCCCAGCAACGTCGTCAGCGCGTTCTTATCATCAAACAGTCCGCCTTTTTCCGCACCGGCGTCGGAGTCCGCCAGCATATCGGCCAGAAAGTCCGGTAATCCCGCACCTTTCAGCGCGTTGGCGAAATCAGCCTGGGACAGGTTGATATACTGCACCGGTTTACCGCTTTGCTTCGCAACTTCCGCGGTAAACTCCGCCAGCGTGTAGCTGTGATCGCCGGCCAGCTCGTAAATCTTCCCTTCCTGACCATGCAGTTGCAGCACTATTGCCGCCGCTTGCGCATAGTCGCCGCGCGCCGCGGAAGCAATGCGACCTTCGCCGGCGGCGCCGATAAACGCGCTGTGCGCCAGAGCCGGCGCGATGCTGGCGGCATAGTTTTCGGTATACCAGCCGTTACGCAAAATAACATGAGGGATGCCGGAGGTGCGTAGCGCACTCTCGGTCGCCAGATGCTCGGCCGCCAGCCCCAGCGACGAGGTATCCGCGTGCAGCAGGCTGGTATAGGCAATCAGCCCGACACCGGCTTTTTTCGCCGCGTCAATTACTGCCTTGTGCTGGGTTTCGCGCTTGCCGACTTCACTTGATGAGATCAACAGCAATTTGTCTACCCCGTTCAGCGCGCTGACCAGCGTCTCCGGCCGATCATAATCACCGTGTCGCACATGAATCCCCTGCGCGGCCAGAGCGCTGGCCTTGGCAGGGTCGCGCACCACCGCAACGATCTGTTCTGCCGGCACCGATTTCACCAGCGAATCAATCACCAGACGGCCCAGTTGGCCGGTTGCTCCTGTAATCGCAAACATCACGTACTCCTGTTAATGAGAAAACCTTACGCCACGCTTCAACCCGCATGCTCTCAACGCCAGAACAGGCTGAAGCTCTTGCCAGCAGCATATGACCAAAGCTAACTTTTAGTAAGTACTAACAAAAAGGTTAGTGTTGAATAAAAATGCCGACAACATCACAGAATGCTCGCCGCCGCCTTCCAGCTGGCATGCTACCGGGTAACCTGTAAGATAATCGACCTGCCGGTTTTTTAGTTTCAGTCACATCGCACTTATGCGATATTGCTTTTTCAGAGAGCTGATGACGCAAATATTTGTCATATTTGTCACTTCTTTACGTATTTGATTCGTGATCATCAGAATTATAATCGCAGATATTGAACACGATTTTCTGCCTTGACGGTTTATCACAAAGGGTCTCTTTGGCGTGGCAAAATTATTTTTACGCAGTGGAAATTTAGACGATTTTCTTGCGTTGGGAGAGAACGGCCAGCCCGTTTATGCTTCGGCGCTGCAACTACGGGAGACACTGCGTCTTCGCAAACAACAGCACATCGCGGACTGTCTGGCCATCCCCCAACCCAACGAGGATGGCGACCGCATCGACTGGTATGCGCCCTTCGCCGGCAAGATAACCTCCTGGATGGCGGCCAGCGACGAACAGCGTGAGCAGGCGTTGCTGGTGCTGGAACAGTATCTCGGCACCGTTGGCGCCATTAGCGAGCGGGCGCAGCAATCCAACAAGCCGGCACAGAAACTCTTCGGGGTATTGTTGTCGAAAGCCTTTCAGTTTCCAGGTTCCAATCATGTCTATCTGGTGGACGATAAACCGGTCATCACCTTTTGGGGATTCGTCAGCCTGGGCAAAAAATCCCGCGCTGATGTGCTGGAGTGCCTGCGCCCGGTTGAACCGGTCGACATTCCCGAGCCGGTTCCGGAACCGCTGCCGGAAGTGACCACACAGGTCGCCGAACCCGAACCGGAACAACCGCCGCCGCCGGTCGAACCGGAACCGATCGTGGTTGCCGAACCGGTCGCTCCGCCGCAAGCCGCCCCGTCGCCGCGCCGGGTCTGGACCAGCATCTGGTTGCTGGCGCCGGGCGCCGCGCTGTTGGCGACGCTGGCGTTCCAGATCCGCGGTTGCGTTTCTCAACCCGAAAACAACGCTCCGCCGGCGGTGACCGCCATCAAACCGGAAAAACGCGCGCTGAGCGCTACGCCGACGGATACGCTTCCACCGCCGAATCTGCCGTTGCAAGTAGCGACGCTGCTGACGCCGCCAGCGCTGGCTGAACAGAAGAAACCCGAAGAAAAAGCGCCGGAAGCCCCCGCCCATGTCGAGATGAGCGCCGCGCCGAAAGGCGCGCTGGTGATGCCTGCCGACGCAGTAAAAATCGGCTCCATCCGTTTCCTCGACGGCAACTGGCAGGCGGTCGTTTCCATGAAAAATCCGCTGACCGGCAAACCGCCGGTTCTCCGCTACCAGATCAAAGACGGCAAAGGCCGGGTTCGCTTTAACTACAGCGAAAAAGTCACCTGCCAGGCTGAGGTGGAAGCCGGGTTGCATCAGTCCGGCAATCTGGTGATCAACAGCCGCTATCGGGCGCGCTGCAGCGATGGTTCCCGTTATCCGATGCCGGAAATCGTCTGCACCCGGCAAGAATCGAGCGAGGCCGCAGAATGTAAAGGCCGCTACGATGCCGACACAGAGCTACCGATGACGATTAAGCGTGAGAGCAAATAACCATGCTGGCAACCCTGACAGATTACAAACAACAAATTACGCTGATTCAGAATAGCGGTATTCAGTTTCTCGATTTTGCGTTAAAGCTCCCGCCGGCCCGGTCAAGCTTCGCCAATCGCTTTGTTCGCAAGAGCGCCAACGGGCCGCTGTTGCGGCTGACGTACAACGAACACAGCGGAAAATACGCCTTGCCGAGCGCCATGCAGGTGCTGCCGGAAGCGGTCAATCCGGAATCCAGTTACACGCTGGAACAGTCGTTGCGTCTGCTGAGCAACGTATGGCTGCCGCTGCCTTTTTTCCGTTTTAACCCGCCGCGGACCTTCATGGGCGGCCCAAACAACTGGGCGCGGGTACAGGTGCTGGAGCTGGGCGAGCCGGACGATGACGGCAACACCCACCGCCTCTGTCTGGCCTTCGATACCCGTGTTTATCCGGAAAGTCACGATCTGGAAGCGCTGGCGCCCAGCGAAAGCGACATCAACGCCGGGCGCTTGTTCACGCTGGCCTACCACAGTGAAGAACTGGACGATTTCCTCGACCAGACCTGGGTGGACGGCTGGCTGCGCGAAGCATTTTCCCAGCAGGCGCTGGTGGTGGAAAGCCGCAAACCCCGCGATATCCGCCAGAATCTGCGTGAATTCGAATATCAGGCGCATTACCTGAATTTGCTGGATATTATGGCGACGCTGCTGGATGTGCCGGAAATCCGCATCACCAGCGGTACGCTGAAAGAGCCGGCCATCAATGTGGATCTGATTCTTGACGTCGGTAACTCCCACACCGCCGGGATCCTGGTGGAGGATCACGCCGACGAAAGCAACGGCCTCAAGCAGACCTACGAGCTACAGATCCGCGATTTGAGCCAGCCTCATTATCTGTACAACGAGCTGTTCGACAGCCGGGTGGAGTTCGCCCAGGCGCGCTTCGGCAAGCAAAACTTCTCCTTCGAAAGCGGCCGCGACGATGCGTTTGTCTGGCCGTCGATTACCCGCGTCGGGCGCGAGGCCAGCCGTCTGGCGCTACAGCGTCAGGGAACCGAGGGTTCCAGCGGTATTTCCAGCCCGCGCCGTTATCTGTGGGACGAAGAGCCGTATGTGCCGGGCTGGCGTTTCAGCCAGACCAACAGCCCGCGTCAGCAGGAGCCGCTGGCGACCGCCATGCCGTTGACCATGCTGGTCAACGATGAAGGCCAGCCGCTGTTCAGCCTGCCGCTGGACGAACGCCTGCCGGTGTTCGACCCGCACTACAGCCGCAGTTCGGTGATGACGTTCATGCTCTCAGAACTGCTGGCGCAGGCGCTGATGCAAATGAACAGCCCCGCCCAACGCCTGAAGATGATTCACGCCAACGCGCCGCGTCAGTTACGCAACATTATTCTGACCCTGCCCTCGGCGATGCCTAAACCGGAACGCGAGATCTTCCGGCGGCGGATGATCGAAGCGATCGGTCTGGTGTGGAAAGCGATGGGCTGGCACCCGGCCGATGAGGATTTCCTGACGGTGGAGGGTAAGCGCCACAGCAGCATGCCGGTGCCGGAAGTCCAGATGGAGTGGGATGAAGCCACCTGCGGACAGATGGTGTACCTCTACAACGAAGCGCAGGTGAATTTCGGCGGCCGGGCGGAGGCGTTCTTCGCCAGCATGGCGCGGCCGGACAAAGAACTGGCGGACGACGAACAGCCGGGGAAAACCTTGCGCATCGCGTCTATCGATATCGGCGGCGGCACCACCGATCTGGCGATTACCCAATACTGGCTGGACGACGGCGTCGGCAGCAACGTCAAAATCATCCCCCGTCTGCTGTTTCGTGAAGGGTTTAAAGTCGCCGGCGATGACATTCTGCTGGATGTGATCCAGCTGTATGTGCTGCCGGCGTTGCAGGTCGCGCTGAAAAAAGCCGGCGTCACCAGCCCGGACAGCCTGATGACCCGGCTGTTCGGCAGCGAAGGCCGCATGGACGGCCAGCTGACGCTGCGCCAGCAGGTCACGCTGCAAATGTTCATTCCTATCGGTCAAGCGATTCTGGAAGCCTACGAACAGTTCGACCCGCTCGATCTGAACGCGGAAATCGACACCACATTCGGCGAAATGCTGCCGCAGGCGCCGACGCGCAAAGTACTGGAATACGTCAACAGCGAGATCCAGCGTGAATTGCCGGACGAGGAAACGCCGTTCGATATTCTGCAGGTGCCGCTGATTCTGCGTCTTGGCAAGCTGCACAGCGAATTTCTGGCCAACCGCATGAGCATTACCCAGCACCTGCGGCTGATGTCGGAAGTGGTGTCGCTGTATGCCTGCGACGTGCTGCTGCTGACCGGCCGTCCGTCCCGTTTTCCGGGTATTCAGGCGCTGTTCCGCCACCTGCAGCCGCTGCCGATTAACCGCATGATGTCGCTGGATGGCTATCACACCAGCGACTGGTATCCGTTTAACAAGCGCGGGCGTATCGAAAACCCGAAATCCACCGCCGCGGTGGGCGCGATGCTGTGCCTGCTGGCGCTGGATCTGCGTCTGCCCGGTTTCTACTTCAAAGCCGGGGATTTCGAACCCTATTCCACCGTGCGCTACCTCGGTATGTTGGACAGCAGCCACACCCTCACCACCGATAACGTCTACTATAACGATATCGATCTGGATGACGCCGATTTCACGCTGGACGATCAGTCCGGTTTCGAAGTACGCGGCTCACTGTGCCTCGGCTTTCGCCAGTTGGACAACGAACGCTGGCCCGCTTCACCGCTCTACTCGCTGTCGATCGTCGATCCGGAACTGGCCCGCAAGGTGGCCGGCGACAGCGTACTGCACGTGCGCCTGAAAGTGGTGCCGGGCGACGATAACCTCACGCCGGAACGCGTCGAGATCGCCGACGCGGTGCTAGGCTCCGGGCTCGCCATTTCGCCGCATCAGCTAAGGCTGAAACTCAACACCTTGTCCAGCACGGTTTCCGGCATGGCACATTACTGGATCGATAGCGGGAGCGTCTTCAAGAAATGAAACCATTAACGCCCAAACAGCTGTCGAGCCGTCTCAGCCGTCAGTTACAGTCCGTTTCGCAAGGCGTGGATCAGGCGATCGCCTGGGTGGATGAAACCCGGCGCAACGTTCCCCGCCTGGATATGGAAGCCGATCGGCTTATCGTCAAGCTGCGGCGCTGTCGCAACAAGGCCCGCGGCCTGTCCGATTCGTCGTTAAAAGAGATCGCCATGGGCATGTTCGGGTTGGCTCAGGGCGGCAAAACTTATCTGCTGACCTCGCTGGCCGGTAACGAAAACGGACGAATTGAAACCTCTATCGGCGGCGTTACGTTGGATTACCAGAAAAACATCAATCCGGACAACCAGCAACCGGCCTTTGTCACCCGCTTTACCCGGCAGGCTGAAGGCAAAAACACCCCGAATCCGGTACAGGTCCAGTTGCTCAACGAGGCCGATATCGCCCGAATTATGGCCTATGCCTTCGTACTGGAAGACAGTCAGAACCCGGCGCCGGAGCTTGACGAACAGCATATCGCCGAGCACCTGAAAACCCTGTCGTTGCACCGCCAGCAGGAAGCGGTGCCCGGGCTGGACGGCGATGACGTGGTCGCGTTGTGGGATTATCTGGTGCGCCACGACGCCCGGCGTCAAAAGCCGCTGGAACGCAAATTCTGGCCGCTGGCGGTGGAGCTGGCGCCGCACCTCAGCATCGACGACCGCGCCAGCCTGTTCTCGGTTCTGTGGGGCGAACAGTCGGAATACACTTCGCTCTACCGCCATTTCGCCCACACGCTGGAGCAATTGTCCGGCACCCGCAAGGTACTGGCGCCGATCAGCCTGCTGGTGGATGAATCACTGCAACCCGACAGCGGTATTTTCAACGCCAACCTGTTCGACCGGCTCAATAGCCCTTCCGATCTCAGCGCGCAGGTGCGCCCCATCGTCAACGGCCGCGCGGCCAGAAATGTAGAGCTGTCGCTGGCGGAACTGCTCATGCTGGCGGCTGAAGTGCAAATTCCGCTGCTGTCACCGCCAAAGGAAACGTTGTTCGAACAGGTGGACCTGCTCGATTTTCCCGGTTTCAGCCTGCAGGACGAGCCGGAATTCGAGCCGGACGAGGATAACCCGGAGCGGCTGTTGCGCCTCAAGCCACACCCGTTGTCCCGTGCATTGCTGCGCGCCAAACGCGCCTATCTGCTGGAGCGTTATACCGACGATCAGGAAATGAATCTGCTGATGGTCTGTACCGCCGCCGCCTGCAAAGCGGACGTACGCCACGTCGGCCGGGCGCTGGATTTTTGGGTGCGTCATACCCAGGGTGAAAACCCGCAAGTCCGTAGTCGCCGCAAACCCGGCCTGATCTGGGCGGTGACCCGTCATGACCGGCGTTTCACCCACGGCTATAACAACGATGAAGCGGTACAGCGTTACGTGGGTAACCCCGGCGATGCCTGGGGCACCATGCTGGCGATGGACAAGCGCGGCATCAACAGGATGGCGGCCTGGCTGGACGCGGAGGTTCGCCGTGAAGTCAAACTGGGGCGCATCAACGAACAACTGAGCGAATTGCAGCGCGAGCTGTCCGATAACCTGCTTGGCAGTTGGTATCAGCCGGCCGGCGCCGATGACCCGGCGCACAAACAGCATATCGCCGAGTCGATGCTCAAAGCGTTGCAAACCCGAACCGGCGTGCACGGCGAACTGCTGGAACGGCTATTGCCTTCCCGCGATGAACTACGTCGGCTGTATCTGCAACAACAGGAACAGGCGCAACGCAACTTCGCGTCCTATCAGGAAGCGCAGGATACGGCGGTGCCGCTGGTCAGCTATGAACCGTTTGGCGTCGGGATGGATATCGACCTGTTCAGCGATGACGCCGACCCGAGCGAAGAAGACGAAACTGTCGTCGCGCCGGCGCCGACCGAGGAAGAGCAAACCGAAAACCACAGCTATGAAGCGGAGTTCGCCCGTAATCTGTACCGGTATTGGATCAACCACTTGCGCAACCTACCGGAAAACGTCGCCATCATTGAATTACTGGGGATTAACCGCCCCACCATCGAAATGCTGGTGGAGGAACTGATTACGGCCAGCGTGCGGCTGAAGATTGACGATGAGCTGCAAACCATGCTGTTGGATTCCGGGCAACTGGGTATTAACCGGGAAAGCAAAGCGGATCGACAGGTTTCGCGCGCGCTCAACGTGCTCGGCGATTTCGTCGCCTGGCTAGGCTTTCAGCAGGTGCCCGAGGCCGGCCGACCGGACAGCCGCGTCAACAAAGGCAACAAGATCTTTGCCAAGCCGGAAAAGCAAACGGCCAACTTCGGCACCTCCCGACGGTTGACCAAACTGTCGGCGACGCCGGTCAACAATACCGCCTATTACATTTATGACTGGCTGATCGGCCTGAACGAGATGATTATCCAGAACGCCGGCTATGCGGCTGGGCGTGACATCAAACCCAAACAGCGCGAACGTCTGGGAACGATTCTGGGTCTGATCAAACCGACCGAAAGCTGACCCCTGCGGCGGAGCATTACGCTCCGCCCTTTCAGCATAAAAGTTTACACAATCAAATAATTATGCTGCTTTCCTTATCCAAAATTTCGATAAAATCACGTTATAAATCAGGCTGGTCTTGCAAAAATACGACTCTCACGTCATAGTTTTACACGGGGTGTGCACTGCCGTACCGAATAGGTAACGAATACTTTTATTATCATGTTTTTTCTTTGATTCGCCCGGTTTAAAACAATATTGTCGATGTTAAAAAGTACTGTTGACGCTAAAAAATACTGTCAACGCTAAAAAAGGCACGCAGGCTACCCCGTTCTTTTTTCCACCATCATGACGACCGGACTGTTGCTCCTGCAAAGGAAAACAGAACGGCCCTTCTTCCAGGGATATCGGGTTGCAGTTATCCATTGGGTGTGTTCTGACACCTGTATTGGCATACCAGACTGCGGGTGATGTCGCCTTAGGCAACGTCGCCGAAAAACGATAGTGATCCCCGTTCCACGACGCCTGACACCGCTCAGACGCGCGGTTTTCTCTCAGCTGTTCACGACATGGCACAGGTAACACATCATGAGTAACAGTAGTGAACCCGACACCGCCTTTGACGATTTTCTGACCCTATCCGCCCTGCTTACCGGTTTCAGTCAGTTTGAACTGACCGGCACCGGACTGGCTCACGATTATTTCACCTGGCTGCAGCACAACGCCGCCGCACCGTTCAAACAACTGCTGCACGACTTTGCGGCGCAACCGGATGATGACGCATTACGGCTCAACTGGCTGGAAGCCACGGTGCTGACATCGCTGACGCTCGGCCCGGTCGCCCGCAGCCTGCTGCGTTTATGGTACACCGGCCAGTGGGTGCCCATTTCTTCGAAGTCGGACGCCGCCGCCTGTTTTCTCAGCGACGCCGCCTGGCGCGAGGCGTTGATCTGGCAAGCCATCCACGCCCACCCGCAGGCGATCCGGCAGCAGGAATTCGGCGCCTGGGCCGAACCGCCCATTGCGGAGTGGAGAACGCGCGGATGAATCTCATCACCCCTCATCAGGCTGAGCAGACCGATTACGACGTGGTGATCGTCGGCGGCGGCATTGCCGGTTCGCTGATGGCAAAAACCCTGACCCGCGGGGGAAAACGCTGCCTGATACTGGAGGCCGGCGACGGTGATAACCTGCATTACGCCGGATACCGGCATACGCTGCAGCGTTATCGCCAGCATCCGGGCAAAAACCATCAGGTATCCGGCCCACGTAACGTCAACGCGCCGGCGCCGCACGATACCGCCCTCCAGCCCCTGATGCCCGACGGCTATGACGACCGCGGCTATCTGGTGCAACGTGGTCCGTTACCATTCAGTTCCACCTACTGCCGCCAGCTCGGCGGCACGTCGCTACAGTGGCTCGGCAGCGCCATGCGCATGCTGCCGGAAGATTTCGAATTGCAAAGCCGCTACGGTATCGGGCTGGACTGGCCGTTGCGCTACAACGATCTTGAACCCTGGTATCGGGCGGCGGAGTACGAACTGGGCGTCTCGGCCAATGTAGAGGAACAGGCGTATCTGGGAATCCGGTTTCCGCCGGATTATGTCTATCCGATGCAAGGTCTGCCCCCTGCCTGGGGCGATCGACAGCTGGCGCGCCGCCTCAACGGCATGACGGTTATGGAAGACGGACAGGCGACACCGTTGACCCTGCGCGGCACGCCGTCCGCGCGCAACGGCGTGCCGCACCCCGGTTACGAACACGGCCGCGGCTATCATCCTCGCGGCGCGGCAGGCAGCCCGCATCTCGGCCTGCGCTGCTCCGGCAATAGCTATTGCACGCCGCTCTGCCCGACGCAGGCTCGCTACAACGCGTTGAAAACGCTGGAAGACGCCGATCCGGCATTGCTGGACGTCGTCACCTGTAGCGTAGCGCACAAGTTGCTGATCGACCCATCGACCGATGCCATCACCGGCGTTCAGTTTCGCCATTATGTGCATCAGGAAACGGCATTGCATCACCTGCATACCGTCAGCGCCCGACGCTATGTGCTGGCCGGCAACGCCATTGCCAATGCGGTGCTGTTGCTGGCGTCCGATGCCTGTAAAGGTAACGATCTGGTTGGGCGTCATCTGATGGATCACCCGGTACTGCCGGTCTGGGGCCGGGCCGACGCGCCCTTGTGGCCGATGCGCGGCCCGCTCGCCACTTCGGGGATTGAAGCCATGCGGGGCGGCCCGGCCCGCGCGCATCGCGCGGCCTATCGCATCGAGCTGAGCAACGACGGCTGGCGCTGGCCGGTCAACGCCTTATACCACGATATCGAACACCTGCTGGCGGAGCCGTTGTGCGGCGCCCGCTTACGCAGCCAAATG
Source organism: Dickeya dadantii NCPPB 898 (assembly GCF_000406145.1). Lineage (NCBI taxonomy): Bacteria > Pseudomonadati > Pseudomonadota > Gammaproteobacteria > Enterobacterales > Pectobacteriaceae > Dickeya > Dickeya dadantii. The sequence continues at coordinate 2,412,137 of NZ_CM001976.1, forward strand.
CGCGAACGGCTGTCGCGGCAATTCAGCGCCCGCTGCCTGGTGGAACAGTTGCCGGAATACAATAACCGGGTGACCATTCATCCTGACTACCGCGACGCGCTGGGCAATCATCGTCCGGTCATCCACTATGACCTGTCGCTGTACACCCGCACCGGCGTCGCGCGCGCCGGCAACGCTATGCGCCAGATTTGCCGGCACGCCGGCATTCGCGATCACAGTCATTACTCGCCCGACGACCCCGGCTACTTTACCTGTCAGGGGCAGCCGCTGGCGTTTGTCGGCGCCGGGCATATCGCCGGCACGCACTGTATGGGCAGCTCGCCCCATCATTCGGTGGTTGATCGCCAGCAACGCAGTTGGATTCATAAGAATCTCTATCTGGTGGGAGCCGGCAACATGGTCAGCATGGGAACGGCGCCGCCCACCCTGACGCTGGCGGCGTTGACGCTATGGGCCGCGCGCACAATTCTTTCCGAACTGGACAGAATGTGTGCCAGCACACGTTAAACGCGAAAAAAGCGCTACAAAAGATGATGATATTCGGGTTTCATGCTACGAATAAATAGATAAGACTAACTACACACTTCGTCACTGCCGCCACTGACTAAGACGGAATAACATCATGAACTTAAACGAACACGCCACACACCAAGATTTGGATGCTATGTTCAGGGAAAAAGGCTACGTCAAATTAACCAGCCATAAGGATCTGGCGCACGAGTTAGACGATATCCGGGACTTATTGCAAAAAGCGATGGTGCTGGAACACGCGGTAATCCCCCCCTACCTTACAATGCTTTATACGATGAATGACGACATCGATCCGCGTGTCCCCGAGGTGATTCATTCCGTCGTGATTGAAGAAATGCTGCATTTTGTCATGGTCGGCAACCTGCTGAATGCGGTGGGCGGCACGCCAAATATCAGCGGCCACGATTTTTTGCCCGATTACCCGGCCACGCTGCCGTTCGGCATCGAAGATCTGGAAATTCAGCTACACCCGTTTTCTCAGCACGCCATACATCAGGCGATGCAAATCGAACACCCGAAATACGTGCGTCCGGACGTGGTAGCCAGCCATGTCTGCAGCGACATGTCGATCGGCGAATACTACGTCTATATCGAATCACGCCTGCGGGCGGCGGTGGAATCTTTCGGCGAAAAGGCCGTGTTCTGCGGCGACCCCACCCGCCAGATTGAGCCGGAGCAGTTCTGCCACGGTTCCTACGGCGCCGTCATTCCGGTGACCGATCTGGACAGCGCGGTCGCCAGCCTGCGTCAGATTTGCGATCAGGGCGAAGGCTCGCCGCACAATATCTGGCAGGGCGAAGACAATGACGTCCCGCACTATTATCGCTTCAACGAAATCTACTGCGAGCGGCTGTACGCCCACGGCGACACCATCGCCAGCGGCCCGACCGGCGAACCGTTGACGATCGAATGGGACAAGGCCGTCAGAACCCACAGCGCGGCCAAAGTCAGCGACTATCCGGAAGGCGAGTTGCACAAGGCGATTGTGCGCTTCAACCGTCGCTACTGCGAATTGCTGGAAAACCTACAGTTGGCGCTGTCCGGCCGCCCGTTAAAACTCACCCCGGCGGTGATGGCGATGGGCGCGCTGCGGGAGGATTTCCGGGCGATCGTCTCCCATCCGTTCCCCGGCGACAACGCCTACCGCGCGGCGCCGACGTTCGAGTATACCCCGCCGCCGCCGCCGCGTTTTCAGGCCAAGAGTCAGGCGGTCACGTTCTCCAACAACCAGGCTACGCTGGAGAAACTCGGTCAGGCCTATGCCGCGGGCGACCTGCCGATGGCGCTCACCTGCCTGAGCGAACAGTTGGTGTGGGACATGACCGGCCCGGTGGATGTGCCTTATACCGGCGTGTTCTACGGCCACGAAGGTTTCTCCCGTTTCTGGTCGCTGATGAGCCAGACGGTAGAATTCAGCAGCGAAGTGGTGGAAAAAGTCTTCTTCAGCGACAATCAGGCAATGGCTTACGGCAGCCAGCAGGGGATCACCAAATCCACCCGCGTGCCTTACAGTTACGACTGGGCGATACGCTATGAGTTCACCGACGACCACCGTATCCGGCTGATGCGCAACTACTTCAACCCGATGCGTATTCAGGCCGCGCTGGCCGCTACGCCGCCGAAACCGCGCTCGTTCATCAACAAGTAACGCGCACGATTTCTTCTCTTTCCCGCACCGCCAGCCCGGCGGTGCTTTTTTTTCGCTTCACAGACTTTTTTCGCCTCACAGACTGAAGAACGGCTCCACGATCTGCTGCACGTCGGGGATGGCGGTCGCCACATGCATACCGCCCACCTCATAACTTCCGCGATATTTCACCACCAGCCCGGCTTCCGTACAGATCACCACCCCGGCGGCGATATCCCAGATGCTGGTGTTTTTCTCCACGTAACCGTCAGTAAACCCCAACGCGGCAAACCCCAGTCCGACAGTAGCGCAGCGATAGCGCGCCACCGCCCAGCCTTCATCACGCAGGTAGCCGTCCAGCATCGCCACTTCCGCCGCCGCCCACTTATTACTTTCCCCCAGCGCCACCAGCCGAACCTCGCTGAACGGCACCTGACGGCGATACGGCATCCCGTTACGCCATACGCCGCAGCCTATCGCCGCCGACAGCGTCAGGTTCAACATCGGCAACGCAACGGTGCCGACCATCGCCAGCCCGTTTTCGACATACCCGATCGAAATGCCCCACAGCGGCAAACCGCGCAAAAAGTTGGTGGTGCCGTCTATCGGGTCGATGGCCCAGAAACTATCGCCGGCTTCGCCGCCCATTTCTTCGCCCAGAATAGCGTCCTGCGGAAACGCCTCCCGCAGACGGTCGCGGATCAACTGCTCGACCTGCCGGTCCGCATCCGACACAAAATCATTGGCGGATTTCTGTTCCACCACCACGCTGTCACGCCGGGCAAACAACTGCCTTGCCAGCAACGCCGCTTCCTCCATGACCGTGTTGGCGGTCTCAAAGCGCAACTGCAAATCAGACATTATATCCTCCGGTTATCAACCCACTTTGGCTCTCACCCCAGTTTGGTTCTCACCCCAGCTTGGTTCTCACCCCAGCTTGGTTATCAACCCAGCAAATCGGGAATATCAGACAGGATCGTCTGGGCGCCATTATCGAGGAAGCGCCGGGCCTGAGCGGCATCATTGACGACTGCCACCGCGTATTCGATATCGCTGTCCGCCAGGATGTGCTGGGCCTCGTCATCCAGCAGCTCCGACAGGCAGTGCAAAATCTGGCAATGGGTTTCCTGCAACAACGCCACCGGGCGCCTGGGCGGCACCACCACGGCAAACGCCCGCGGTACATCCGGCATCAGCCGCGCCGCCGCCTGAATGGAACGAACGGAAAAACTCGACAGAAACAGCCGCTCGCGGTTGGCGGGCCACATTGATTTCAGTACGCCCAGCGCCACCTCCGCCGTTTCCACGTCGTCGCCTGCGGTCGGTTTCAGTTCCAGCTGCAATCCCATATCCAGCTCCAGCACGCATGCAATCAGCTCCTGCAGCGTCGGGATGGTTACCCCGGCGAACGCGTCGCCGAATTGCGCGCGCGCCTCCAGCTGGCGAATGTCCGCCAGCGTCAGGCCGGCGACCAGACCGCGCCCATTGGTGGTGCGATCCACCCGATCATCATGGATGATCACCGGCTGGCGATCCCGCGTCAGTTTGACATCCACCTCCAGCCACTTTGCCCCCAGTTGCGCCGCCTTACGCATGGCAACCAGCGTATTCTCCGGCGCCAGCGCCGAGGCGCCGCGGTGGGCGATTAATGCATCATTCACCACGCGGTGGTGACGAAGGTGATCGGTTATCACATCAGACATAATGGTTTCCCTGGTGTTTCAATACATCGGTGTTGAGTAAGAAAATATGTTGAATTAAAAATGCGTTTGGCCTTGCCCGCGTCGGATACAACAAACGGTTTTTAAACGTCTGTTGTTCAAACGTCATCACGTCAAGCGTCATAACAAGGCCGCGCGATGTCATTTCAGCATCACGTTTTGAATAAACTGCTTTTTGATTTCGTCGCCCAATGGCTTGGCCGCCCAGGCGAAACTGCGCGACCGATCCAGCGAATCCGTCGCCTGAGCGCCGTCGTCCGCCGGCGTCAGCAGCGCCGTACCGAACTGCGAGTGAAAGCGCCGTTGCGTGTCCGGCTGCGTCAGCCAGTGGATGAACAGTAATGCCGCCGCCTTATGTTTGGCGTTGGCCGGGATCCCCACCACATTGCCGCCGCCCGGCATGCCAAAATCAGGAAGGTAGAATTTGATATCCGGCGACACTTCGCCTTTGTGTTGCAGCGACAGCACCAAATCCTCCCATGAAGCGGCGAGCTTAAATTCGCCGGCATTCAGTCGGGTGATGCTGTCGGCATTGGACGCGCTGATCACCATGCTGCCTTTGTAACGGTTGAACCAGCTCCAGGAGGGCGCAAGCCGCTGCAACACCGCCGGCGCGGCATTGCCGTCACGGTAGTTGACGTCGGTGACCAACGCCCGGGTAACGGATTCGATAAACGCCGGACCGGAGCCGCCATTCTCTACGTTAAAGGTGAATTCACCGGGGTTTTTCACCAAAAACTGTTCGAACTGCGGCAGCGAATGCGGCAGATCGGCCGTGTCGATGCGCGCAGAATTGTAGGCGATCACGGTCTGATTGCCCCAGAACGCCACCGCGTAGCCCTGGGTATCAACCCCTTCGATCTGGTAGCTTAGTTTGTCGCCGGCCGGCAATCGGGCTTTGAGCGGCCCCCAGAACAGTTTGGGTCCGTTAAGTAACCCGAACTGGCTGCCGCCCACCGAGATCACGTCGATATCGCCCTGCTCACGATGCTGCTCCGCCAGCAGTTTGTTGATGCTGGCCATCGCCTCGCCATCGGGAATGGTGACCCGAATGCCATACTGTTTCTCGAACGCCTTCACCTCTTCGCGCAATCGGTCCTGATAGTACCAGTTGAACCAGACAAGCTGACCTTCCTGACGCGCCTGCGCTTCCACCGCCTGCCAGGACAGGCTAGACAAATCCGGCGTCTGGGCCTGCACCCGCAGTAACGGCAGCAACAGTACCAGCAACGCCGCCAGTCGCCCTATTTTTGACAGACTGAGTCGAATGAACATGCAAGATTCCCCTGAATGATTAAGCGGCATCATCGTTATCCCTTATTGACGAACGCAGACGCCGGAACATGTCTGAGACAGCGCTCCATCAGCAGCATCAACAACACGTTAGGCACCACCAGAATCAGCGACACCACCGCCGCATTAGGCCGAATGAAGTTATAACCCAGGTACGAATACAGAATGGTCGGCACGGTGATAAAGTCGGGCGCGCCCACAATGTAGGAAACGGAAAACTCTTCGATGGACAGAATGAACACCATGATTATCGCCGCCAGCGCCCCGGATTGAAGCGCCGGCCAGTAGGCCACCCGGAAGATTTCCCGCCGGGATGCGCCCAGGTTGCGCGCCGCATCCACCAGATCCTGCCGGACCTGACTGAAAGAGACGCTCAGAATGCGGATGGCGTACGGCAGAAACAGCACCGTATGACCGAGGAAAATCCCCATGAACCGCGAGTACACCCCCAGGCGCATCAGCAATGAGGAGAAGAACACCGCCACCACGAACCCCGGCAACACGATCGGCAGCAGCGTCAGCGCCTGTGCCAGCCCTTTGCCGGGAAACGACAGGCGGCCAAAGGCATAAGCGGTCGGCATCGCCAGCAGCAGGCAGGTCAGCGTCACCATCGGCGCCAGCAGATAGCTGTGCAACAACGCATCGGGCAGCGAGGTGTTGTTCCATAATTCACGCCAGCGCTGCAGCGACAACACCGGCGGGAAGACATCCGGGTACGCCCACGGGTGAGACGGATCCACCAATGACCACAGCACCGCCATGGCAAACGGCAGAATCAACCACACGGTCCCCAACAGCAGGATCACCACCACCAGCAGGCGGTTGAGTCGGTCAATCACGGTCTGCTGCATCGGTTATTTCCCTATTCTGTGCACGGCCGCGCGGGCCGCGACCGCCAACAACCCGGCCCCCGCCAGCGACAACAACATCAGCATCACCGCCACCACCGCCGCCTGATTCCAGCCTTCAGCGCCCGACTGCTGAACCCGCAGCATCAGTTGCGACATGGAGTTGAGGTTGACCGGCCCCGCCACCGACTGAAAGGAAAAATCACCGGCGGCGCCGATAAAGATCAGCATCATCGCCGTTTGCAACGCCCGCAGCGTCAGCGGCAGCACGATGCGACGAAAACGAACCCAGGCGCCGGCGCCAAGATTGCGGGCGGCGTCCAGCACCGTGTCGCCGATAGCCTGAACCGAACCACTCAGCAACAGCAACGCAAACGGCATCTGTTTCCAGACCTGCAACAGAATCACGCCGATGCCGTTGGCGTCGTTTTGCATACGAATCGGCCGCTCCGTCAGCCCCAGTCGTAGCATGGCGACGTTGAGAAACCCCTGATAAGAGATGAAATTGACGAACAGAAACGCCGCGGTCAGCCCCGGCACCAGCAGCGGCGCTTTCAGCAACGCACGCAGGGTGACGGCCCCCGGAAACGGCTTGCGCAGCCAAATCGCCAGCGGGTAGGCCAGCGCCGCCGACAGCAGCGCGCTAACCAGCGCAATGCGCGCCGAGTAGAAAAAAGAGCGCCACAGCTGTTCGTCGGTCAGCATGGTTTGCCAGAAACGCAGCGATAACCCGCTGTCGCCGGCAAAATTAAAGAACCCCAGCGACTGGGAAAACGCCATCCCCAACACTGCGCCCATCGCCAGCACGATGATCCCCAGCCCCGGCAGCAGCATCAGGTAAGCCATCAGCGACGATCTCATGCCGCCACCGCTTCGCGCAAAAACTGCAACGCGCCGGGCGGCAGTGAAAAATAATAGGTTTCCCCTTCCAGCAGCGGCTGATAACCCAGCAGTTGAATCCGGTAATGAACGCTGTCGCTATCCTGATGACAACCTTCGATATCCGTCAGGTTGCCGAGAAAGGTCTGGCGTTTAACCCGCAGCGAGAAGATATTCTGCCCCAGCGCGGGCAACGACAGCAGGCAGGCGTTTTCCGGCCGCCAGCACAGATAGACCCGCTGCTGAGCCGGCGGCTCGTCCGACGCAACCACGAATTCACCCAGCGCGGTGTCGACCCGATACTGCCCGGCGTCCCCATCCCGCGCGGTAACCGTGCCCACCATGATGTTGGCGGTGCCGATAAAATCGGCCACAAAGCGGTTAACCGGCCGGTGATAAATCTCCTGCGGGGTTCCGGACTGAATTACGCTGCCGCCGTGCATCACGATCACCTTGTCGGACATCGCCAGCGCCTCCGCCTGGTCGTGGGTCACATAAACCGCGGTGAAACCGTGCTTACGCTGTAAGGTACGGATCTGCAACCGCAGTTGTTCACGCAGCCGAGCATCCAGATTGGACAGCGGTTCGTCGAACAGCATCACATCCGGGCGCACCGCCATTGAGCGCGCCAGCGCCACCCGCTGCTGCTGACCACCGGATAGCTGGGTGGGTAATTTATCCAGATGCCCGGCCATCGCTACGGTCAGCGCGGTTTCCACCACCCGATGACTCAACGCCTCACGTGGTACTTTGCGCTGCTGTAACCCAAAGGCGATGTTTTCCGATACCGTCAGGTGGGGAAACAGCGCATAAGACTGAAAGCACATCGCCGTATTGCGTTTTTCCGGCTCCAGGCCGTTCATTTCCCGGCCGCCGATGCGAATGCGCCCGCCGTCCAGCGGGACAAAACCGGCAATGGCGCGCAGCAGCGTGGTTTTGCCGCACCCGGATGGCCCCAGCAGAGTGACGAACTCCCCCTCGTTAACGTCAAACGACACCCCTCTAAGGACAGGAACGTCACCGTAAGCCACACTGGCGCGTTCCACTTCCAGTCTACTCATTACATGGTCTCCCGTGAGTCGCAAGGCATCATGTTCAGCAAGGTGAAAACGTCATTAATTCAACTTATAATGCAGTATGCATAATAATAATGACAGATATGTTGCAAGAATGTAATGGGAAAATCATGAATCAATCTATTGATATAAAAATAAATATCTAAATTTTCACTGTGACTATCTTTATTTCCGGGTTGCATATCATGCATGGCGCAATTATCATTCATAATGTTTAATAATTAACATGATATACACTAGCGACAATGCCCCGCAGGTGCTGGTTTAACTGCACGATTTGGCGATATAAAAAGGAACTGCACACCATGAACACTCGCGCTGGAACCTGCGTCTGATGCGGTCAATACTTCACCATAACGAAAGCATCACCGTGAACGAACGCATGGTGCTGGACATTGTTCGCCGCCATCGAAACATCATGCGCTCGGCGGTTTCTCCGCTGACCAACCTCACCCAACCGTCGGTGCACCGCATCATCGACAGCCTGCTGGAGCGCGGGCTGCTACGGCTGGGCGAATGCATCGTGCACGGACGCGGCAAACCCAGTCCGGCGCTGGAACTGGCGCCCGCCGCGCGCTACAGCATCGGCATTTCGGTAAATACGGATATGCTGGCGTTCTGCCTGTGCGATTTCAGTTGCCAGGTATTGCATGAAGAAACGCTGGATATCGCGCTGAATGACCGCACTCGGGCGATGTTTACGCTGAAAGACCGGGTGCGCAAGACGCTGCAACACTACGCTATTCCGGCGTCGACGGTCGTCGGCATCGGGTTTGCCATCGCCGGTTATCTGATGGAAGAAAAGCGGTTGTTCAATGCGCCGGAGCCGCTGCGCGACTGGTCACTGGTGGATCTCAAAAGCGAACTGGAAACGTTGTTCGACCTGGACGTCTGGACGGAGAACAACGCCACTACCGGCGCAATTGGCGAATCGGTGCTGGGCGCGGGGCTGTACTATCCCACCTTCGGCTACCTGTCGTTCAATTACGGCTTTGGCGCCGGCCTCATCCTCAATGGGCAGCCGTTTTCCGGTGCGTTCGGCAATGCCGGTGAGATCAGCCGCATTTATACCGAGCAGGAATTCACCTCCCGTCCGGCGCTGGGTGAACTGATCAAGCGGCTTAATGCGCGCGGTATCGATATCCAGCGGGTAAGCGCCCTGCGCCAGCAGTTCGACCCGCAATGGCCGGGCGTAGACGACTGGGTGGCGGAGGTCAGGCCATACCTGAACCGGGCGATTGACGCGCTGCGGGCGGTGATTGACCCGGCCGCCATCGTGTTCGGCGGTGAATTGCCGACGGCGCTGGGCAAGATGCTGCTCGACGTGCCGCCGATCCAGCAGCCGCCACGTTACGGTCTCGCCGCCCAATATCCCCAACTGTTGCTAAGCCAGATCCAGCACGACCCGTCGGTGATTGGCGCGGCGTTGATGCCGCTTAAAGCACGTTATTTCGCCTGACGCCCGTTTGGCGTAAGCCAACTGCAAACCAGAGATTATGAGTGACGGCGTCACGTTTAAACCGGCGTCGACGCGGCCGTCAGCAGCGTCACCAGGGTGGCGACCTCGGCGTCGCAGGGCTGCTTTTCTTCCTCTACCACCAGATATAACGGGGTGAAACGCCGACCGCCCTGTGGCAGCGACAACGGCTTCAGCTCGCCGGAAGCCAGCCAGGGTGCGATACGCGCCTCCGGCATCCAGCCATAACCGACGCCATGCATGACCGCTTCTATCGCGGCTTCCACCGTGGTGAACGTCCAGTTTTCCGCGCTGGCCGGCTTACGCAAACTGTCTTTTTGCTGTTGTCGGTCGATGATTTCAATCAGCGGATATGCCGCGAGATCCTGAAACGCCAACGGCGCGGCTAACCGGTGCAACGGATGATCGGCCCGTGCTACGGCCACAAACGCCATTTCCATCAGCAGCCTTCCCCGATTGATGCCGTCCCACGGCCGGGAAATCAGCCAGATATCCGCCTGACGATCCGCCAGTTGCGCCCGATTTTCACTACGCAGCACCTCCATCAGGTGCACCTGCGTATGCGGGTGGCGAGACTGAAAATCGCGCAGTGCGCCAAACAGCGTGGACTTGGGAAAAATGCTGTCCACCACCAGGTCGATTCTGGCTCGTCCGCCACGTCGCAGCACCTCCGCCCGCGACTCCAGCGCCTGAAAGGCATTGAGCAACGGGATAACCTGCGCCAGCAATTGCTGCCCCTGCGCCGTCAGCACCGTTCTGCGCCCGGATGGCGCCAGCAGCGACACCCCCAGCCGCTCCTGCATCAACGACAATTGATAGCTGACCGAAGATTGACTGCGGTTGAACGCTTGCGCCGCCGCGGCAAAGCCGCCCAGTTCCACCACCGCCTGCAGCAGCGTCCATTGTTCCAGTGTGGTTTTCGTCAACACCATGCTTCAGCCCGCCTTTGTATACCTAACGACTGTTTATGCACCGAACCTATCGTTCGGTTCATCACCTCAATTCATCTAATTATCGAATTAATTAGCGCTAAAAACAGCGTTATTAATCAACTTAATCCGCTTTTATACTCCAGATAAGTCAACAGAAGGAAAACAGTATGAGTAGCTTCGACAAACAGGATCTCAGCGGTTTTGTGGGAAAACATCTGGTCTATACCTACGACAACGGCTGGAATTACGAGATATACGTGAAAAATGACCACACGCTGGATTACCGTATCCACAGCGGCATCGTGGGCAATCGCTGGGTGAAAGACCAGCAAGTGTTTATCGCCCGCGTCGCCCGCGACGTCTGCAAGATCTCCTGGACGGAACCAACCGGCACCGACGTAAGCCTGATCATCAATCTGGGCGATCGGATTTTCCACGGCACCATTTTCTTCCCCCGCTGGGTGATCAACAACCCGGAAAAAACCGTCTGCTTCCAGAACGATCACATCCCGCTGATGGAGTCCTATCGTGCGGCAGGCCCGGCCTACCCGACTGAAGTGATTGACGAATTCGCCACCATTACCTTTGTGCGCGACTGCGGCGAAAACGATAACAGCGTCATCAATTGCCCGGCCAGCGACCTGCCGGATAATTTCCCGCAGAATCTGCGTTAAGTCCCCCCACGGCGGCCCGTCCGGTCCGCCGTTTTTTCTTTCCTGCCGTACCGTATTCCCCCTACGTAATACGTCTGCATCGGGCAAAACCAGACTTCACCTAATTGACCGGCAACGCCATAAATTGAAGTGGAACGCCATTTTGAAAAATGCAAAAATCATTCGTCCCGCGTGAATACCGCCTGTTTTCACGGTTTACAGAATAACCGTTCACTTTATTTATGGATGAAGAAATATGGATATTTTGCTTAGTCTGGTCAAAACCCCTGCGGTGATTATCGCCATCGTGGCGTTTCTCGGATTGCTGTTTCAGCGCGCCCCGCTTTCCCGCCTGATTACCGGTACGTTTCTGTCTTTTATCGGTTTCACCATGATCAAAATTGGCGGCAGCATTCTGATGAAAGTGCTGACCGCCTTCAGTTCGTTGTTTTCTCACGCCTTCGATATTGTCGGCGTGGTGCCCAGCAATGAAGCGATTATGGCGGCGACCATTGACAAGATTGGCGCGACCGCCGCGCTGATCCTGCTGTTCGCCATGGTGCTAAATATTCTGCTGGCCCGATTCACCCGGCTGAAATACATCTACCTGTCGCTGCATCTGGTGCTGTTCATGGCCTTTGCCTTCACCGCGGTACTGATTCAGCTTAATTACAGCAATACCACTATCATTGTGGTGTCCTCGCTGTTGATCGGCCTTTACATGGCCGCGTCGCCCTATATTCTCAGCCGGTTCAGCCGCGATATCATCGGTTCCAACGAATACGCCATTTCCCATGCCGCCATCTCGTCTTATGTGCTGGGGTCTTATATGGGGAAATGGTTCGGCAACAAAAACAGCAACACCGAGCACCTGACGCTCAGTCAGCGCTTCGACTTTCTCCGCGAGCCGAATGTCGCCACACTGCTGACCATGTTGGTGCTGTTGCTGCTTTCCTGCCTGTTCGCCACCCGGCCGCAAATCAGCGACGCTATGGTGATGGTGTACGGCGCTGGCGCGGCGGATAAAAACGTAGTGATTTTTATTCTGGAACAGTCCGCCACCTTCGCCTGCGGGCTGTATCTGGCCAAGGCCGGCGTAAACCTGTTCACGGCTGAAATCGTGCCGGCGTTCAAGGGCTTCGCCAATGTGTTCGCCCCCGGCGCCATTCCGGCGGTCGATGTGATGGTGCTGTTTACCAAAGCGCCCAACGCCACGCTGATCGGCTTTCTGATCAGCTTCTCGGTGGAGCTGGTGTGTATTCTGCTGTTCCCGCTGGTTGGACTGCCGATTATCGTGCCCGGCATCATGGCCAGCTTTATCACCGGCGGCGCCGCCGCCATTTTCGGCAACGCCACCGGCGGCGTGCGCGGCGCGATTATCGCCAGCAGTCTGAATGGCCTGCTGCTGTGCGTGCTGCCGGCGCTGACATTGCCGCTGTTTTCGCATCTCGGCGCGCAGGGCGTCACATTCGCCGACCCGGATTTCACGCTACCGGCGCTGATTCTGGATCATCTGCTGCGCTGGTTTAACTGACGTCTCGTTCAATCCACCCCAAACAATCCATCAAAACAATCCATCCCAAATAAATATCCTCCGGCATAGCCGGAGGTTTTTCATATGCGCCTATAAGGCTCTGTTACCAGCCGCGCCCTAACAGGCGCATCGCAATCTGACATTTGCATCCAAATCCGTTACTTACGGCCCGTAAACGGGCTACCTGGATACGGGATTGATAACTGTTCGCCCAGTTTATCCTGCTCTAAATAACTGTTCCTAATAGTAGATCACTTCCGGAACTTACACCAAATTGAAGGTACCCCTCAATATTGAAGTGTTTAAACGACAATCAAAGATCCAGCTTTTCCAGCAATATTCGTCTGTACACATTAGTCTGCCGTTTGATGAAGCCTGTCTTTTTATAAAGCTCATTTGCTGCTACACGTTCTGAACGGGACGTCAGATCAATATAACGTGCTCCGTAGGTACGTGAGTAAACAATAGCAGAATGAAGTAATTCAGAGGCGATCCCTCTTCGTCTGAACCGGGTACCGACAATCACGTCTTCAATAATACACTTCTTACCCGACAGCAGTGTTACGCAAACTAATGTCAACATACCCGCTGGTGCTGGTATTGCATCGTCATAAGCCACAAATATTTGTACCGGTTCAGAGTTAATAATTCCTTTAATAACATCGACTTCCAGATCTGATGCTGTTTCTGACAGCTCAGACAGTAAATTCGTCAAATCGGAAACCAGAGTCTCAGTTACTGATGAAAGACGTTCAACCCTGATGTTTTGCATTCCAGCACCGCTCCTGTGAGTTTGCTTATATGGCTGCCCATATTCAGGCAGTAGCGTATTTTTTCAGGAACTCAGTCCCGGTTGCGGGATCTGACCAATCGTCAGAGACTCCAAATCACCAGCCGGACTGAGCAATGCCAATTATAGCTTTCATTTCCCGTACTGAACGACGCATGATGCAGAAAACTATTCACAGAACAAAGGATAAAAACCATGCCCGCAGACTGACCGCCATGCTGATGCTGCACCGGGGCGACAGTGTCAGCCATGTTGCCAGAACACTCTGTTGCGCCCGCTCATCCGTGGGGCGATGGATTAACTGGTTTACGTTATATGGTGTGGAAGGCCTGAAATCCTTACCCGCAGGGCGTGGCCGCCGCTGGCCGTTTGAACATATCTGTGCACTGCTGCGTGAACTTGTAAAATATTCTCCGGGCGATTTTGGTTATCAGCGTTCACGCTGGAGCACGGAACTGCTGGCGATAAAAATCAGGGATATAACCGGATGTCCGTTACATTCCTCTACGGTTCGTCGCTAGCTGCCCGCTGCTGGTCTGGTATGGCGCAGAGCTGCCCCCACACTGCGTATCATATGTATGTGATCAGCACAGCTCTCGGCTTCCAGAATCTGCACATTTTTCCATTCACACAGTTTTCTTAAGATACTCCCTACTACCCGCCGTTTCTCACCGTAGAAGACCTGTCTTCGGTATTTCGGTGCGAAAACTATGTGATATTTACAGTTCCAGCGGGTGTGCGCTAAGCTCTTTTCGTCCCCCATTGGGACCCCCTTTTGATTTCTTGTTTGACCATTGCAGTTGCCAGACCGCAAGGTGTTTTAACAAATCAAAAGGGGTTTTTATATCCGCCCCAAAGCTGGAAGCTTTACGGAACCCCCAGCCTAGCTGGGGGTTTTCTATAGACAATAAAACGGCAGGCTCTGGTGGCCTGCCGTTTTTCTTGGTGATACCGAAACGCCGGCTTAGAACGTCGTCCAGTTATCCGATGACGAGCTGGCTGGACGGCCGGCGGGCAACGCGGCGGTACGGGCGCTGTTATCTGTCATCCGCGCGCTGCTATCCGTCATCCGCGGGCGTACCAGCGCCGGGGCGTGGCCGGATAGCGCCGGTTCATCCTGTGGCGACAGGCGGAAGACCGACACCAGCCGCGACAGATTCGCCGCCTCATCCTCCAGCGAATTCGACGCCGCGGACGATTCATGCACCATCGAAGCGTTCTGCTGAATAGTGGTGTCCATTTCCGATACCGCCGCGCCTATTTGCGCAATGCCACGGCTCTGTTCATCCGACGCCGAAGCGATTTCGCCCATGATGTCGTGGACCCGCTTAACGGATGCCATAATGTCATCCATCGCGCTCCCCGCATCCGACACCAGCACCGTCCCGGTATTGACCCGGGTCACCGATTCTGAAATCAGCCCTTCAATCTCTTTGGCCGCCTGAGAACTGCGCTGCGCCAGATTGCGTACTTCACCGGCCACCACCGCGAAACCGCGCCCCTGCTCCCCTGCGCGCGCCGCTTCCACCGCGGCGTTCAGCGCCAGGATATTGGTCTGGAACGCAATGCTGTTGATGACGGTGGTAATATCGGAAATCTTTTTCGAACTGCCGGAGATGTCATCCATAGTCTGAATCACCTTGTGGATGATCTCACCGCCCCGATTGGCGTTACCGGAAGCCTGCTCGGAAATCTGGCTGGCATGGCGGGCATTGTCGGCGTTGTTTTTCACCGTAGCGGTCAACTGTTCCATGCTGGCGGCGGTTTCCACAATCGCCGACGACTGCTGCTCGGTACGCGAAGACAAGTCGTTGTTGCCGGCGGCGATATCCGAAGAGGCTTTCGCCACGCTGTAGACGCTGTGCCGAATGTCGGCGATCAGCTGGCGCAGTTTTTCAGTCATCGACATCATCGCCAGCGTCAATTGCCCCAGTTCATCATGACGCTCCACCACCACGCTGGCCGACAGATCGCCGCCGGCGATCTTCTCCGCCAGTTTCAGGTTGGCGATCACCGGTCGGGTAATCTGGCGGGTGACCGACCAGGCAATGAACAGCCCCAACACTGCGGCGGCAATGCCGGAAATAATCGTCTGGAATACCGAGTTATTGATAATATCGTTGTTACGAGCGCCGATTTTTTTGAGAATCCCGTCGATGTCGTTAATCAGCTTATCCCCGGTCGCTCTGAGCGCGGAATCGGTCGTTCTCAGTTGATTAACCTTATCGTTATATTTCACGCCGCTCTGGTTATAGCGCTCAATTCGGCTACCGAGTTCGCTGACGCTATTTTTAGCCTCCGCAGGGAGCAATCCATTCAGGCCGTCGAAGGATTTTTTCGCCTGATCATAAACGCCCTGCATCGATTTAAACGCCGCTTCGCTGCCTTCTTTTTGCAACAGATGCACTTTATCCACCAACTGTGCGTAGAGCACGCTGGTCTGATGATATTGCCGTAACAGATTGATATCGCTAGAACTGACGTAGAACGCATCGCTCAGGGCTTCTTTCTGGTCAAGCGCGGCGATCTCTTTGGTGACATCGTTCATGCCGTCAACACTGCTTTTGACACGATCGATATTTTTGGCGTATTCCGTAAAGTCCTGCGCCACATTGCTGAAATCGCTCTGATACGTCGCATCCCAGCGCAGCGCGTTGGCTTTTTCATTTAGCTGACGAGCCTGTTCAAGGTATTTATTCAGGTTGTTGAGGTTGTCATTATTGAGCGTATACGTGAATTTAATCCGGGCAATTCGGGTAAGATCAATAAAGTTTCCCATTTCATTCATGATCGAACTTTTAATATATAAATCCTGAATCATGAAAAAACGAACCGAGCTGAAGGCCGACGCCAGAATAACCAGCAGCAGCACCAGGCCAAATCCGCCATACATCTTGTGAGAGATCTTTAGATTTCGCACATAATTCCCAAACACACTCATCCTTGCTTCTCCGACTGGGTGGAATGCGCCGTGATAAAGGCGACAGATATTTTTACTTATCGGAAGATAATGATGTTTTTTTAGCAAAATCTAGTGACGAGAATCACACTTAACGCAAAATAATGCTTTATTGCAATCAGAAGTGATTGGCTCTCATCATCAAACCGCGTTAATCAACACCCAAAAAGCCCCTGCCGGAAGGCAAGGGCTAAGCAGTCGGGCAAGGAAATAGGATTATTTGACCGCCGCCAGACTTTTGCCAATCGCCAGAACTGTACTGGCCTGACGCTGCTGGGCCGGCTCAAACATTTTGTTGTCCACCAGCGTTACCGGCTGGATTTCGATGATGCGACCTTTCACCACGGCAGAGCACAGCGAATGCACCACCTGGTCATTCAGAATGGTCAGCAGGCAACGGAACTTCGGCGTGCCGTCAGCGACCAGATCCTTTTTTTCCGGCCGGATACGCTGGCGCAGCATCTCTTTCTCGGAACTGGCGACCACGACATCCAGTTCGCTATCGCCAGCCGCCGTCTGCCCGTTGGTCAATGGCGGCATATAAACGGTTACCAGCGCCTTACGCTTGGTTGCGGTATCCACATACTCCGCCTGCACCGAATGCTCTTTCGCATCCACCTCCACCTTCTGCCGTTTCAAACCATCGACAACGGCCGGCAGTGCGTCGCCCAGCTGTTGAGAGGTATAACCGGCGATCAGGTCCGGATTGCCGTTGTCGGCAAAACCATAGAGCGGCATAGCCAGCAACAGACCGCACAGCCCTTTCGTTATAACGCCCTTACTCATGTTCTTCTCTCCTTTAATAAATGCGTCTGATTTTTTGATACAAACCATCCCCTGATAACACTATATATCGAATTGTTTTTTTATCAGTGTGATAGCGTCAATTTTTACCGCAATTCGGTTGCTCTGACGCAGTATCCGCAATTCAGCGCGACCATCGGTAGCCCGCCGCGCGGCATTTTCCCGGCGCTCATCCGTTCACCCTGTTCCGCTCTACATGCACATCAGCAACGAAGCCGAACCCAGAGCAGGTTATACACGCCTTTTGCCGCATCACTCGGTGATCAACAGCGAATCAATAAGTGACAACGTCACTTAAAAGACTGGCGCACTGTACCACGGCAACTATAGTTTTGTTGGGTGACCCGATACGACTCAGTCCTCTGCATGGCCGCCGGTTGCGCGGTGCAGTGAACCAACACGTTGAAAACCCATGACAATGGAAAAGAAGGGAACATCATGAAACTGAAAGCATTGATTCTGTCCAGCCTGTTCGTTAGCGCGATAGCCGGCGCGGCAAGCACCACGGTAACGCTAAAAGAGGCGCTGCCGACCGGAGACGGCAATACGCTTGGTGATATTACCATCACCGAAACAGAATACGGCCTGCTGTTCAGCCCCAGCCTGAAAGGATTGCCGCCGGGCATTCACGGCTTCCACGTGCATGCCAACGCCAGCTGCGCGCCGGGCGAGCAGAACGGCAACAAGGTGCCGGCACTGGCGGCCGGCGGCCATCTGGACCCACAAAAAACCGGCAAACATCTTGGCCCTTACAACGACAAAGGCCACCTTGGCGACCTGCCGGGGCTGGTGGTCAATGCCGACGGCACCGCCAGTTACGAGGTGCTGGCACCACGGCTGAAATCGCTATCGGAGGTGAAAAACCACGCGCTGATGATCCATACCGGCGGCGATAACTACTCGGATATGCCAAAAGAGCTGGGCGGCGGCGGCATGCGTATCGCCTGCGGCGTTATTCAATAACATGTTGTCAACCGACGCGGCCCAACCGGCGGCGTCGGCCATCTCTGCACGTTTTTCAGTCCCCCTTTGTTTGCGCGGCATTCCTGATAAAACACCGAAAACATTAGATTTTATTAATTATAATCTGTCGTTATTAATCATTTCTATCACCACTTATTACCTTATTGATGCCAAGGTTATTACCGATGTGATCCTGTACACGGAAATGAATTTCTTGCTTATACCGTTGATAGCAGGTGATCGAGATCACCCTATACCCTGAAAGCATCTCGTAGGATGAACTGTGCTTCCCATTAAATTAATTTAAATATAGGGAGTGGGAATATCATGTCATCTTTCCTGAGCCATATCGCAATCCCGGGTTTAAAAAGGAACCGCCCTGCACGTGGGGCCTATCGCTGCGATGCTTTACCCTCCTCGCTGTCAGCCCTCGGGTTACCATCAAAACCGGGGTTGCTGCTGGTATTTGTGCCACCTGAAGCCAATTTTTCAGAGGTCAACCGCGCCTGGCAACGTTTCTCTGCCCCCCATCGCACCGTTATCACCCTTTCCTCCACCGGCGCATTATGCAGCCAGCGCAATAATTCCACTTACTGCGACATGAACGGTCCGTATGGCAGCTGGCTGTGGATGCCCCAATCACTGATCGCTAAACATGAAGTGCATCTGGTGGATCTGCACATGCATGACAAACCCAGCGCCCGCGCCAGGATCGATGCCATCAGGCAAGAACTGGAACGCCTGGATGTCAGTTTGCCGCTCTCTTCGGATAACACGTTTGCGCTGATTTATTGCGATGGCCTGGCTGCGTCGGAAGGGTTTCTGATGCAAGCCTGGTATGCCTGCCGCCGTTTCCCCTGTCTGACCATTGGCGGCGCGGCAGGCGGGCGGCTCGATTTCAGCGGAACCTACATCGGTGCGGACAATACGGTGCTGCAAGGAAAAGCCGTGATTGTGTTCTGCCAGATGGCGCCCGGTAAGTCTTTTGCGCCGTTCAAGAGCCAGAACTTTGATCCGACAAAACAAAGCTGGCTGGTGGCGGAAGCCGACCCCGTCGCCCGCACGGTTAAGTCCGTCTTTGACGCCAACGGCCATGAGCAACCCATCATTGAGGCGATCGCCTCATGTTTGCGCTGCCCGCCGAACCAAATCAGCCAGCATCTGACAGGAAAAACCTTTGCGGTTAAAGTCAACGATGAATACTTCGTCCGATCCATCGCATCGATTAAAGAAGACCGCATTGCCTTTTTCTGCGATCTGGAGTTTGGCGACCGTCTGTATCTTATGCAGTCAACGGATTTTATCGCCACAACCGAGCGGGACTGGCAACAGTTCATATCGCAATATGGCAAACCGGATCTTGTTCTACTCAATGACTGTGTACTACGCCGTGCGGGCAACCCCAATTTGGAACAGGCCCAATTCTTTGATCAGGTCCCCGCGGCGGGTTTTTCCAGTTTTGGTGAAATTCTGGGTGTGCCGATCAACCAGACGCTATCTGCGCTGGCATTTTTCAGTCGTGATGTTAAGGCGATGACGCACTTCCCGGTCGAATACGCCGCGTATGCTGGCCACTACGCTCAGCGTTCCCTGCGGCGTTGGGAAGCCTTGCATGACATTCAGTCCGCGGTGGTCAAACAAGTGGTCGATTACGAGCAGGCGCTGGCGCCATTGCTAACGGCCATGCCGCAGCTTGAGCAGGCAACGTTACGACAAAGCGATACGCTGGATGTGGCCCAGACCAGTATTCGCGCGATTAGCGAATCCGCCGCAAAGACGCAGGAAGCGCAGATCCGGCTTGAAACCGGCCTCAACGATCTGGAGCGTATTTCAAAAGGCATCAGTCATATCACCAGCGGCATTAACGCCATTGCGGATAAAACCAATCTGCTGGCGCTGAATGCGGCGGTGGAGGCCGCGCGCGCCGGCGAGGCGGGCCGGGGATTCGCCGTGGTCGCCGACGAGGTACGCAAACTGGCCAGCTCATCCAAAGAGCAGGTGGATGCCACCACTCACAGCATCAACGAAGCCGTTGAAACCATCGCGCATATTCGCACCATTGCACAGCAGACGGTAACGACGACAACGCAGATGGCGGATAAAAGCATCTCGGCGGCGAATCAAATCGCCGATATGAGCGCGGAAACCGAGAAAGACCGGTCCAATATGACCGCTAACCTGGGTAATTTGAAGGATCTTGCCAAAGGTATGGATGCTATGCAGGATGCCGTCAACCAGTTGACCACCCTGCAAAAACTCGCCTCCTCCTAAATCGGCCCTCAACCGGCGGCGGCCGTTCTTCCCACCCGCCGCCTCCGGCGCTTCCCTGAAAAATCATGCAGTTTTTATGTGACAGACAGCGCTATTAAAGCGACAATGCTGACCACGCTTAAATCAGGTCACCACGTCATCGTAATTGGCCGACGTTTCACAACACGATATCCATGCAGACATTTTTATTTGACACGCTACCAACGCCCATCGGGGAATTATTATTGATTGCCGATGAAAATTATCACCTTAGGGCGGTGGAATGGCGTGAATATGAAGAAAAATTATCTCAATCTCTGAATAAGCGTTATCGCCACGATCCATTCGTGTTAAAAGCCTGTAATAATCCTGGTGGATTAACCGATGCTCTGCGCGCCTATTTCGCCGGCGACCTGCATATCATTGAAACGCTGCCGGTAGCCGCCGCCGGCACCGACTTTCAGCACCAGGTATGGCAGGCGCTTCGCACTATATCCTGTGGCAGTACAACCACTTATGGCGATTTGGCCGCCAGACTCGGCCAACCGGGCGCCGCGCGCGCCGTTGGTCTGGCCAATGGCGCCAACCCGATCAGCATCGTGGTCCCCTGCCATCGTGTTATCGGTGCGCAAGGCGCGCTCACCGGTTATGCCGGCGGCATTCATCGCAAACAATGGTTATTAACCCACGAAGGGTATTTGCCACAGCGGAATTTATTCAATACCGACCATTAACTTACCGTGGATGATGTAGCCGCAGGGTAAAAAATCCGAATGTGATGGTAAAAATATTAATAAGCTCACTATTTATTGGTCAGTTCCAGAGATAGCAGATCTTATCAGACTCAATAAAAGCTGTTAAAATTGACCGATATCAATTATCGCCTGAGTAAAGTCTATGATTCCTGAAAAGCGAATAATCCGACGCATTCAGTCTGGCGGTTGCGCAATCCATTGTCAGGACTGCAGCATCAGCCAGCTGTGTATTCCTTTCACGCTGAACGAGCATGAACTTGACCAGCTCGACAACATCATCGAAAGGAAGAAACCCATCCAGAAAGGGCAAGCGTTGTTCAAGGCCGGTGATGAACTGAAATCACTGTACGCCATCCGCTCAGGCACCATCAAAAGCTACACCATCACCGAACAGGGTGACGAGCAGATCACCGGTTTCCATCTGGCGGGCGATCTGGTCGGGTTCGACGCCATCGGCAACGCCCAGCACCCCAGCTTTGCTCAGGCGCTGGAAACCTCCATGGTGTGCGAGATTCCGTTTGAAACGCTGGATGACCTGTCCGGCAAAATGCCTAATCTGCGTCAGCAGATGATGCGGTTGATGAGCGGCGAAATCCGTGGCGATCAGGACATGATCCTGTTGTTGTCAAAGAAAAACGCCGAAGAGCGACTGGCGGCGTTCATCTACAACCTGTCCCGCCGTTTCGCCCAGCGCGGCTTCTCACCTCGCGAATTCCGCCTGACCATGACCCGCGGCGACATCGGCAACTACCTTGGCCTGACGGTGGAAACCATCAGTCGCCTGCTCGGCCGTTTCCAGAAAAGCGGCATGCTGGCGGTGAAAGGCAAATACATCACCATCGAAAATATCGAAACGCTGGCCGAACTGGCCGGCAACTCACGTAGCAAAGCGTAGCACCCCCATCCCCTGACCGGATCAATGATTGCTCTGAATTGTCGATCCGGTCTTCATCACCAGTTGTTCAAAGCGATTTCCTTGCGTTACTCTTAACGGGCAGGCTGCAGCGTGACAGCCAACAGGAGGAGCTATGGCGAAGTATCAGAACTTACTGGTAGCTATTGACCCCAATCAGGATGACCAGCCCGCGTTACGACGGGCCGTTTATCTGGTCCAGCGGCTTGGTGGCCGTATCAAGGCATTTTTGCCTATTTACGACTTTTCCTACGAAATGACCACCCTGCTCTCTCCGGATGAAAGAACCGAGATGAGACAAGGGGTTATCGCCCAACGAACCGAATGGATTGCGGAACAGTGTAAATACTATCTTGATGCGGGAATCGCTATTGATATCAAGGTAGTCTGGCATAACAAACCTTATGAAGCCATTATTCAGGAGGTCATTGCCGGCAAACACGACTTATTGCTCAAAATGGCTCATCAGCACGACCGGCTGGAAGCGGTGATTTTCACTCCGACCGACTGGCAGTTGTTGCGTAAATGCCCTTGCCCGGTGTGGATGGTGAAAGATCAGCCGTGGCCGGAAGATAGCCGTGCGCTGGTGGCGGTCAATCTGGCCAGCGAAGACCCGTATCACGATCCGCTCAATATCAAGCTGGTGTCGGAAGCGCTGGATCTGGCCCGGCAGGTCAATCAGACCGAGGTCCATCTGGTGGGCGCCTATCCGGTCACGCCCATCAATATCGCCATCGAATTGCCGGATTTCGACCCCGGCGTTTACAACGGCGCCATTCGTGGTCAGCACCTGCTGGCGATGAAATCACTGCGACAGAAATTCAACCTGGACGAGCGGGTTACCCATGTGGAAAAAGGGCTGCCGGAAGAAGTGATTCCCGACCTGGCAGAACATTTGCAAGCGGGCGTGGTGGTGCTGGGATCGCTGGGGCGGACCGGTTTGTCCGCTGCGTTTATCGGCAACACGGTGGAGCATGTGATTGATCACCTGAAGTGCGATCTGCTGGCTATCAAGCCGGACGATTTCGTCTCTCCGGTGACCTTGCAAGGGGAAGCCGACCACCCGGACGAAAACGCCTGACGGCTGCCGTTCGTCGCACACACCATTAAATGACAACGGGGGCCAGATGGCCCCCGTTGTGTTGCTGCAACCAACCGCCTGGCGGGATTACAGCGCTTTCAGAATCGCCTCGACGCTTTCTTTGGCATCGCCAAACAGCATCTGGGTGTTTTCCTTGAAGAACAGCGGGTTCTGTACACCGGCATAGCCGGTATTCATCGACCGTTTGAACACAATCACGTTTTGCGCTTTCCACACTTCCAGCACCGGCATACCGGCAATCGGGCTATGCGGATCTTCCTGCGCCGCCGGATTGACGGTGTCGTTGGCGCCGATCACCAGCACGGTGTCGGTATCAGCGAAATCATCATTGATTTCATCCATTTCCAACACAATGTCGTAAGGCACTTTGGCTTCCGCCAGCAGCACGTTCATATGCCCCGGCAAACGCCCGGCCACCGGGTGGATACCGAAACGCACGTTGACGCCGCGCGCCCGCAGTTTGGCGGTAATGTCATGCACCGGATACTGTGCCTGCGCCACCGCCATGCCGTACCCCGGTGTAATGATCACCGACGTGGAGTTTTTCAGCAGTTCCGCCACCTCTTCCGCCGTGGTTTCACGATGCTCGCCCACCGCCTCATCACTGCTGGTGGAAGAACCATCGGTACCGAAACCACCGGCAATCACGCTAATGAACGACCGGTTCATCGCCTTGCACATGATGTAAGACAGGATGGCGCCGGAAGACCCGACCAACGCGCCGGTAACGATCAGCAGATCGTTGCTCAACATGAAGCCAGCGGCCGCCGCGGCCCAACCGGAATAGGAGTTCAGCATGGAAACCACCACCGGCATATCCGCGCCGCCGATAGACGCCACCAGATGCCAGCCAAACGCCAGCGCAATCAGCGTCATCAGCAACAGCGCAAACACCTGCATTGCTACGCTGCCGGTTTTAACAAACACCAGCAACAGCAGGAATGACAATACCAGCGCCAGCAGATTCAGCTTATGACGGTTAGGCAACATCAGCGGTTTAGATGAGAACAAACCGCGTAGCTTGCCAAACGCGACGATCGAGCCGGTAAAGGTTACCGAACCGATGAAAATCCCCAGAAACACTTCGGTCAGATGGATATTTTCCATGATCGGGTCGGCAATATCGCCTTCGCCGATAAAGCTGTTAAAACCGACCAGCACCGCCGCCAGACCGACAAAACTGTGCAGAATCGCCACCAGCTCCGGCATCTCGGTCATTTCCACTTTGCGAGCCAGATGCACGCCGATAGCGCCGCCAATCACCATCGCCGCGATAATCCACCCCACGTTGCCGGCGTTCGGCCCAAGAATGGTCGCCAGCAGCGCAATGGTCATCCCGCTGATGCCGAAAATGTTCCCCTGACGGGACGTCTCGTGTTTGGATAAGCCAGCCAGGCTGAAAATAAACAAAATTGCAGCAACGATATACGCTGCCGTCACTAGTCCTCCAGACATCCGTTACCCCTTAATTCTTGCGGAACATTTTCAGCATGCGCTGAGTGACGGTAAACCCGCCGAAAATATTGATGCTGGCGATCAGCACGGCGATGAAAGAGAAAAAGGACACCCATCCACCATGTCCGATCTGCAACAACGCGCCCACCACAATGATGCCGGAAATGGCATTGGTGACCGACATCAACGGCGTATGCAGCGCGTGGCTGACGTTCCAGACCACGTAGTACCCCACCACGCAGGACAGCGCGAATACGGTGAAGTGCGACAGGAACTCTTTCGGCGCCACATTCGCCAGCCAGCCAAACAGCACAATCGCGATAGCGATGAAAATAAATTTCTTCCAGGGCGACGCGGGTTTAGCGTCCTGCTGCGCGACGGCCGCCGCGGCCGGTTTGGCCTGTTGCGGCTGAGCGGAAACCTGAATCGGCGGCGCCGGCCAGGTGATTTCGCCGGCCTTGATGACCGTTACGCCACGGATGACGGTATCCTCGAAATCGATCTCGATCTCGCCGTTCTTCTCTTTGCACAGCAGCTTCAACAGGTTCACCAGATTGGTGCCGTACAGTTGTGAAGACTGGGTCGGCAAACGGCTCGGCAGATCGGTATAACCGATGATTTTCACACCATTTTCCGTCACCGTGACCCGATCCGCGACGGTCAGCTCGCAGTTACCGCCGGTCTGGGCCGCCAGGTCGACAATCACGCTGCCGGGTTTCATGCTCTGCACCATCTCTTTGGTGATCAAGCGCGGAGCCGGTTTGCCGGGGATCAGCGCCGTGGTGACAAGAATATCCACCTCTTGCGCCTGCGCCGCGAACAACGCCATTTCCGCCTTGATAAAGGCTTCAGACATCACCTTGGCGTAGCCGTCGCCGCTGCCGGCTTCTTCTTCGAATTCCAGCTCCAGGAACTCGGCGCCCATGCTTTTAACCTGTTCTTTCACTTCCGGGCGGGTATCAAACGCACGCACAATGGCGCCCAGGCTGCCTGCCGCGCCAATCGCGGCCAGACCCGCCACGCCCGCGCCGATGATCAGCACCTTGGCCGGCGGCACTTTACCCGCCGCCGTGATCTGACCGGTGAAGAAACGGCCGAATTCATGCGCGGCTTCGACAATGGCGCGATAACCGGCAATATTCGCCATTGAACTCAACGCATCCATCGACTGTGCGCGCGAAATACGGGGAACGGAATCCATCGCCAGCACCGTCACCTGGCGGGCCGCCAGCGTTTCCAGCAATGCCGGGTTCTGCGCCGGCCAGATGAAGCTGATGATCGTGCTTCCGGCACGGGTCAATTCCACTTCCTCATCCAGCGGGGCGTTAACCTTGAGCAGGATATCGCTCTGCCAGACAGCCGCCGTATCCAGAATCGTTGCGCCGGCCTGCTCGTAAGCCTCATCCTCAAAACTGGCGAGTTTTCCGGCCCCACGCTCAATGGCGACCTCAAAGCCCAGTTTCAGCAGCTGCTCCACCGTTTTTGGCGTGGCTGCGACACGGGCTTCATTGGCCAACCTCTCTTTTGGTACACCAATACGCATTGTGAATCCCTTTTCGTTGTCACGAAGGTTTTATATGGTTGTGTCAATCACCTAAAAACTAACTTGTCGCCGTTGCCAGCACCCTCAGGCGATAGCGATAAGTCCCTTTATAACCTACTTAAAATGGAATTAATGATCCACCGCTAAAACCATTAGGTTCTAAAAGCAGAATTTTGACAGGTGACGATGGCTATTTATGGTTAAAAATCACAGCTAAAACAGATTTTTCTAACATTATTACCATATTAATGTTTCGAGCCATCTCACAAAAAGCCCCTGTTAACGCTTTGTTAAGCGCACTGATTCTGATAAATATCGTTTATAAAAGGAATTCGGTTATTAATAGTGATTATTTCCATTTTTCTCTTCTTCCATTATCAACTCAGCGGTTTTGCGGGATTTGGCTTAAAATGCAGAGGCATAACGTCAGGTTCCGTGCCATAATCAGCGGCTACCACAGAAGATGGCTTGGTACGTATTCACCGTATGCGTCAGGCGAAAGGATTTTTTATGAAGCTGAAAACTAGCGTTGTTGCATCAACTCTTTTATCAATAGTAGCGTTTTCGGCGCAGGCTGCGCAGGAACTTACGCCAGAGAAAGCAGAATCACTAAAACCCTTTGAGCGTATTACCTTTTTAGGTCGTTACGATGCCATTTACGAAGCAGCGTCCGATGCCTCTAAAAAGGCGGATGAGCGTGGCGCGGCGGCTTTTTATATCCAAAGCACCTCGGAAGTGAACGGTGGGCGCTGGGCCGTTACCGTGGATCTGTACCACAAGGACGCGCCGGAAGCGACCAAAGACACCAACTACCGTGAATTCAGCGGCGTGAAAGAACTGCCGAAAGATGACGCGGTACGTCTGGAACCCTATGACACGGTCACAGTCACCGGTTATTTTGGCAACCAGCCGGAAGTGAATGAAGCCATTGGCAAAGCAGCCAAGCAGAAAAACGCGTATTCCTTCTATATCGTGCGTCAGGTCGATATCAACTCCAGCGGCGCAACCCAGTCCATCACCGCTTTCGTCTACAAAAAAGATGCGCCGAAACGTCAGGTGCAAAGCCCGGACGCCATCCCGGCAAACTCGGAAGCCGGCAAAGCAGCGATTGCCGCTGGCGGCGCAGCGGCTTCCAAAGTGGAAATCCCTGGCGTAGCTACCTCTTCTAGCCTGAGTAATAAAGTGGGTAACTTTTTCCAGACCCAGTCTTCCTCTGTCGGATCACGTTACAGCGTCACCATGCCCGATGGCACAAAAATTCAGGAGCTGAATAACGCGACGGCGGCACAGATGGCACCGTTTGACTCCATTAGCTTCCGTGATAGCTTCAGTAGCCCCACGGATATTTCTGAAGAGGTAGCGAAGCGAGCGGCGAAAAAAGGCGCCAAGTTCTACCACATCACCAAAGAGTGGCAGGAAAACGGCGACCACTACACCATCAGCGCCGACTTGTATAAATAATCGTTTTGTACAAATAACCATGGTTCGATGCATAAAAAAACCGCCTGTTGGCGGTTTTTTTACATCTGCGGGTAAATCAGTTGCTGGTATCCAGTTCCGGGAAGCTTTTGACCAGTTCATCGATCGCTTTCATCTGCTGCAGGAACGGTTCCAGTTTAGCCAGCGGCAAAGCGGAAGGGCCGTCGCACATGGCGCTGTTCGGTTCCGGGTGTGCTTCAATAAACAGCCCTGCAATTCCGACCGCCATACCGGCACGCGCCAGTTCGGCCACCTGAGCACGACGTCCGCCGGACGCGGCGCCGAACGGATCGCGGCATTGCAACGCGTGGGTAACATCAAAAATCACCGGCGCGCCGTGGGAAACCTGCTTCATGACATTAAAGCCCAGCATGTCCACCACCAGGTTGTCGTAGCCAAAGTTACTGCCGCGATCGCACAGAATCACCTGCTCGTTGCCGCCCTCGCGGAATTTATCCACGATATTGCCGACCTGCCCCGGACTGATGAACTGCGGTTTCTTGATGTTGATGACCGCGTCGGTTTTCGCCATCGCTTCCACCAGGTCAGTCTGGCGGGCGAGGAACGCCGGCAGCTGAATGACATCCACCACTTCGGATACCGGTTGCGCCTGCTGCGGCTCATGCACATCGGTAATGATTTTCACGCCAAAAGTTTGCTTCAGTTCCTGGAAAATCTTCATCCCTGCTTCCAGACCCGGACCACGGTAAGAGTGGATGGAAGAGCGGTTCGCCTTATCAAAAGACGCTTTGAAAACATAGGGGATACCCAGTTTCTGCGTTACCGTGACATAGTGCTCGCAAATCCGCATCGCCAGATCGCGGGATTCGAGCACATTCATGCCGCCAAACAGAACAAACGGCAGAGAGTTGGCAACCGGGATATCTCCGATGTTAACCACTTTATTGTTCATAAACTTACCTTATTGTCGGATAAATCAGATGATCGGGGTTCAGGCGTTTTACCGAACTAGTGCAGCACAATCTGCTTCTGCTCGATAGAGTGAATCTGCACCTTAATCATTTCGCTAACCGGATCTTCCGGGCATTGTTCCACGAAATAGCTCAGGTCTGACAAGGCGATATGATCGCATTCCAGTTGGGCGTAAATCAGGCCACGGTCACGGATTTCATACGGATCTTCCGGGTCGAACTGCAGCACGGCTTCACTGGCGCGCAGCGCCAGCTCCATCTGTTTCTCTTCCATCAGCGCGACCTTGAGCGTATCCAGCAGCTTGCGGACAATCATCACGTTTTCCGCTTCATCCAGATCGCTGTCCATCAGCCTGGCGGAAAGACCAATGTTGCCTTTTAGCCACACTTCCAGCACGTGTTCGCTCAGCGTGTCGCCGTTTAGCGGATTAATCAGCCACATTTCATCGTCGAGCCAGTCGGCGCGTAAAATCAGCTGGGTCGGGAAAATTACCGGCATCAGCGGCAACCCCAGCTGATTAGCGATATGCAGGAAGATAATTCCCAACGATACCGGCATCCCCTGTCGGGTAGCCAGCACGTTGTCCAGCCACAGTACGTCGGACAAATGGTAAACGCCACTGGCGCCGCCAAAGCCCCAGGAATGGAAGAAGAGCTCAATGAGCTGTTCCAGCTGTTGATCCTGATCCAGATCGGCGGAGATGACCGCCCGCGCTTCTTCAACGAGTTGCTGCAGATTTTGTCTCACTTCCTGCGCGGAAAAATCGCGGCGTATTGACTGGGAAACCAGAATCACGCCTTCACTTAAGGGGGACTGGTTAAATTCAAAATCAGCAATAGAACTCATAGTTATTCCATCAAGCAAAGATAACGTCAGCTGCACGCCTGAAAAAGCAAATTATTCATCAGCCCATGCACGCCTTGCGGGCGCGGAAGCCAGCGGATCAGATAATAATGCCAAACCTGGCGCTCGTCAGCAGGTCTGTCCAGAACGTCGAGCGATAATCATGGCTAATCATTACCAATGTGATCCGGCTCAAGCCCCGGCAACGCAGGTTGAGGCCGCATTCAACGCCCGTAGATTGCCCCGGCGGGCCATTGCCCCAGCGTCACTCGCTCATTATCGCCATAATCGCGGTAGGTTTTCACTTGCACAAAACCATACTGCGTCAGTAATGACCGTACCGCATCGCCCTGCTGCCAGCCGTGTTCCAGCAGTAGCCAGCCGCTATCCAGCAAAAATCCCCCCGCTTGCCGGATAATTTGCCGCAAATCAGCCAGCCCAGCCTCTCTCGCCACCAGCGCGCTGGCGGGTTCGAAACGCACATCGCCTCGCGACAGGTGCGGGTCATGCTCGTCAATGTAGGGAGGATTGCTGACAATCAGAGAGAAACGCTGCCCATTCAGCGGCGAAAACCAGTCTCCCGGCAAAAACCGGGCATTGGCGATTCCCAACTGACTGGCGTTATGATTGGCCAGCGCCACCGCGTCGGGCTGACGATCAATCCCCACCACCTGACAATCCGGCCGCTCATGCGCAATCGCCAATGCAATCGCTCCGGTGCCGGTGCCCAAATCCAGCACCGATGAGGCACCGGCGGGCAAATGCGCCAGCGCGTGTTCAACCAAACATTCGGTATCCGGACGCGGGATCAGCGTCGCCGGCGATACGGCCAGCGATAGCGACCAGAACTCCCGATGCCCGACCAGATAGGCAATCGGCTCGCCGGTGGCGCGGCGCGCCAGCAAGGCTGCAAGC
Source organism: Dickeya dadantii NCPPB 898 (assembly GCF_000406145.1). Lineage (NCBI taxonomy): Bacteria > Pseudomonadati > Pseudomonadota > Gammaproteobacteria > Enterobacterales > Pectobacteriaceae > Dickeya > Dickeya dadantii. Next base: position 2,442,412 of record NZ_CM001976.1, read on the forward strand.
GCCGAGCCCTCGCCATCGGTCAACTCGGTTTCACCAAACGCCAACAGAAACGTGCGACCTTTTCCGGTCACATGTTCCAACAGAATCTCGGCGTCTCGCTTCGGGCTGTCGCTGGCCTGCAGTCGGGCTGCCGCCTGTTTCAGCCAGTCCTGATAATTCATTGATCCTGCTCGGCCAGCGCCGCCAGTTGATCCGCCTGATATTCCTGCACGATAGGCTGAATCAGCATATCCAGTTTGCCTTCCATCGCCTCGTCCAGCCGATAGAGCGTCAGGTTGATACGATGATCGGTCACCCTTCCCTGCGGAAAGTTGTAGGTGCGGATACGGTCGGAGCGGTCGCCGCTGCCCAACAGGTTACGCCGGGTCGAGGCTTCTTCCTGCTGGCGCTTTTGCATTTCCGCGGCGCGAATGCGGGCAGCCAGCACCGACAATGCTTTGGCTTTGTTCTTGTGCTGTGAACGCTCATCCTGACACTCGACCACAATGCCGGTCGGCAGGTGGGTGATACGGATAGCGGAATCGGTGGTGTTGACGTGTTGCCCGCCGGCGCCGGAGGAGCGGAAGGTATCGATTCTCAGATCGGCAGGGTTGATATCCGGCAGTTCCGCTTCCGGTACTTCCGGCATCACCGCGACGGTACAGGCGGAGGTATGGATACGCCCCTGCGACTCAGTGGCCGGTACCCGCTGCACCCGGTGGCCGCCGGATTCGAATTTCAACTGGCCGTAGGCGCCGTCGCCCGCTACCTTGGCGATCATCTCTTTGTAGCCGCCGTGTTCGCCGTCGCTGGCGCTCATGACTTCAACCTTCCAGCGGCGGGATTCGGCATAACGGCTGTACATACGGAACAGATCGCCGGCAAACAGCGCGGCTTCGTCACCGCCGGTGCCGGCGCGAATTTCAAGGAAACAACCGCGTTCGTCATCCGGATCCTTCGGTAGCAACAACACCTGTAATTGCTGTTCCAGTTCTTCGCTGGCCGCTTTAGCCGTTTTCAGTTCGTCCTGCGCCAAATCGCGCATTTCGGGGTCATCCAGCATCAGTTCGGCCGTGGCGAGATCGTCCTGCGTCTGCTGCCAGCGCTGAAAGCAACGGGTAATGTCGGTAAGTTGCGCGTACTCGCGGGACAACGCCCGGAAACGGTCCATATCGGCAATCACGCTGGGTTCTCCCAGCAGCGCCTGCACTTCTTCATGGCGCTCTTGTAACGCTTCCAGTTTGGCAACAATAGAAGGCTTCATGCGGGCAGTTCAATCCTGTGTTGAATCATTATGGGGGAAGAAGAATGCTAGTTCAGACCGAGGCTGTCACGCAAAATCTGCAAACGCTCCAGATCGCCGTCGCGGGCGGCCTGTTGCAATGACCGGGTGGGAGCATGAATCAGGCGATTGGTCAGCCGGTGCGCCAGTTCCTGCACGATGGCATCCACATCGCCGCCGTTCTGTATCGCCGCCAGCGCTTTGGCGGTCATATCATCACGCAGGCGATCGGCCTGAGAACGATAGTCGCGGATGGTGTCCACCGCCGCCTGCGCACGCAGCCAGGCCATGAACTCCGAACACTCCTGCTGCACGATGGACTCAGCCTGAATGGCCGCCGCCTTACGCTGCGCCAGATTGTGCTGAATGATCGCCTGCAGATCATCGACGCTATACAGATAAATGTTCGGCAATCGCCCGACTTCAGGCTCGATGTCGCGCGGTACGGCGATGTCCACCATCAGCATCGGCTGATTACGGCGGGTTTTCATCGTACGCTCCATCATCCCTTTACCGATGATGGGCAACGTACTGGCGGTAGAACTGATGACGATGTCCGCCTGCGGCAAATAAGCACCCAGTTCCGCCAGCGTAATCACATCGGCGCCCACTTCTTCGGCCAGCAACTGAGCACGCTCGCGCGTCCGGTTGGCAATCACCATCCGCTTCACGCGATGCTCGCGCAAATGACGGGACACCAGTTCGATGGTTTCGCCTGCGCCCACCAGCAGGACATTGACGTCGGCCAAAGATTCGAAGATCTGCCGCGCCAGCGTACAGGCGGCAAACGCCACCGACACCGCGCTGGCGCCGATATCGGTTTCGGTGCGTACCCGTTTGGCGACGGTAAACGACTTCTGGAACATGCGCTCCAGTTCGCCTGACAATGAACGTTCGCGCTGAGAATCGGCGAAGGCTTTCTTGACCTGCCCCAGAATCTGCGGTTCGCCCAGCACCAGCGAATCCAGTCCGCTGGCGACGCGCATCAGATGGCTGACGGCAGCATTGCCTTCGTGCCAGTAGAGATTTTTACGGATTTCATCAGGACTGAGCCGGTGATAATCACACAACCAGGCGATCAACTGTTCGCGCCGGTTTTCCTGCTCTTCCACGCTGAGATAAAGTTCGGTGCGATTGCAGGTGGAAAGCAACACCCCGCCCTGAACCAGCGGTTGCTGTAACAGACTGTGCAGCGCCTGCCCCTGTCTGTCCGGAGAGAACGCTACACGTTCCCGCAGAGAGACTGGTGCTGTTTTATGATTGATGCCAAGCGCAAGCAGGGTCATGGTCTACAGAGTAATCCCGATGTTAGTATGGGTTTCATCTGAGTGGCATTCTACTTGAAGCCTGCGGGCAAGAAAAGTGACCCTGGGCGACTACATTCACGTTGTTCCACCGCGCCGGGCAGCATCACAGGCATTGACGCTGCCAGTCAACCCCGCTAGCGTGACGCCTTGTTGTGAACCCATGATGCTTGTAACAGGACCTTTTCGACATGCCCAATAATCCCGTTCGCGCCTTACGGTTACTGCCTTTGGCGAGTGTGTTACTGACAGCCTGTACCCTGACGCAGCCCACCTTGCCGGGTAAAAAACCGACCTCTCCCGAGTGGCGCGAACATGAGCAAAAAGTACAAAATCTGACCCAGTATCAGACCCGCGGCTCCTTCGCCTATATTTCCGATAGGAAAAAGCTGTACGCCCGTTTCTTCTGGCAACAGCCTTCTCCACAGCGTTACCGTCTGTTGCTCAGCAATCCGCTAGGGGGCACAGAACTGGAGCTACAAGTCAGCCCGGACCTGGTGCAGATTACCGACAATCAAGGTAAGCGCTACATGGGTAAAGACGCGCAGCACATGGTTCAGCAGCTCACCGGCATGGCGATTCCGCTCGATAATTTGCGCCAGTGGATGCTCGGTCTGCCGGGCGACGCGCAGGATTTCGCTCTGGATGAACGCGCTCTGCTGCGCAGCGTGAACTATCAGCAGGGCGACCAGCACTGGAACGTGTCCTACCTGTCCTATACTGACGGTCCACTGCCGTTGCCGCAGAATCTGGAACTGACCCAGGGCGAGCAACGCATCAAACTGAAAATGGACAACTGGACGACGCAATAGCTCATGGCGACCGCATGCAACCGCTGGCCTTCCCCGGCCAAACTGAATCTGTTTTTATACATCACTGGTCGTCGCCCGGACGGTTACCATAATCTGCAGACGCTGTTTCAGTTTCTGGATTACGGCGACACCCTGGCCATTACGCCACGGCAGGATCAGCAAATCGTCTTACTGACACCGCTGCCCGGCGTTCCCGATGAACAGAATCTGGCCGTTCGCGCCGCCCGCCAGTTGCAGGACCATTGTCGACAGGCCGGATTGCCGTTTGCCGGCGCCGATATCGCCGTCGACAAACGTCTGCCGATGGGCGGCGGCCTGGGCGGTGGTTCGTCTAACGCCGCCACGGTACTGGTGGCGCTGAATCAGCTGTGGGGCAGCCGGATACCGGTCGACACATTGGCCGCACTGGGCCTGAAGCTGGGGGCGGATGTGCCGGTATTCGTGCATGGGCACGCCGCGTTCGCCGAAGGCGTGGGAGAACGGTTAACACCCGCGTCGCCGCCGGAAAAATGGTATCTGGTGGTGCACCCCGGCGTCAGCATTCCCACCCCGCTCATCTTTGCCGATCCGGATTTGACGCGAGATACGCCGGTACGCCCGCTGTCACAATTACTGACACAAACTTTCAGCAACGATTGTGAAGCTGTCGCAAGAAAACGTTTTCGTGAGGTTGAAGAGCGACTTTTATGGCTGTTAGAATACGCACCGTCGCGCCTGACCGGCACCGGCGCTTGCGTGTTTGCCGAATTCGACACCGAGTCCGCCGCTCGTCAGGTGCTAAACCGGGCCCCGGAAGGATTGCATGGTTTTGTTGCGCGTGGTGTTAACGTTTCCCCGCTGCAGCGGCGGCTTTCCGGGCAATTCAAGGATTGCTAAAACACCACCGCCGACCGTGATGTTCTAGCGATCTTTTCCATACACCCGTATGTATATCCTGCTTGCGGTACGACACACGGCCTTCCGCAGGCGGAATATTTCTCTGGACGCAAGCTTGAGGTTCTTCTCGTGCCTGATATGAAGCTTTTTGCTGGTAACGCCACACCGGAACTAGCACAACGTATTGCCAACCGTTTGTACACCAGTCTGGGCGACGCTGCTGTTGGTCGTTTTAGCGACGGCGAAGTCAGCGTACAAATCAACGAAAATGTACGCGGTGGTGATATTTTCATCATCCAGTCGACCTGTGCTCCCACCAATGACAATCTGATGGAGCTGGTCGTAATGGTTGATGCCCTGCGCCGCGCTTCCGCAGGACGTATTACCGCTGTCATCCCCTACTTCGGCTATGCACGTCAGGATCGCCGTGTACGCTCCGCCCGCGTGCCGATTACCGCCAAAGTCGTGGCTGACTTTCTTTCCAGCGTCGGCGTTGACCGTGTCCTGACGGTGGATCTCCACGCCGAGCAGATTCAGGGGTTCTTCGACGTACCGGTAGACAACGTGTTCGGCAGCCCGATTCTGCTGGAAGACATGTTGCAACAGAATCTGGACAACCCGATCGTGGTTTCTCCGGATATCGGCGGCGTGGTTCGCGCTCGCGCTATCGCCAAACTGCTGAACGACACCGATATGGCGATCATCGACAAGCGCCGTCCGCGCGCCAACGTCTCTCAGGTGATGCACATCATCGGTGACGTCGCCGGCCGCGATTGCGTGCTGGTCGACGACATGATCGACACCGGCGGTACCCTGTGCAAAGCGGCGGAAGCCCTGAAAGAGCGTGGCGCTAAACGCGTCTTCGCCTACGCCACCCACCCGATCTTCTCTGGCAACGCTTACGAGAACATCAAGAACTCTGTTATTGATGAAGTGATTGTCTGCGATACCATTCCGCTGTCGGAAAATATCAAGTCGCTGCCGAACGTACGCACGCTGACTTTATCAGGTATGCTGGCAGAAGCCATCCGCCGTATCAGCAACGAAGAATCTATTTCTGCGATGTTCGAGCACTAATCGATATTTCGGCTGCAATGACTACGCCACCGGATAATGATTATCCGGTGGCGTTTTTATTAGAGATGAAGAACATTTCCGTATTTTTACTGAAATACTCAATCGTTCAACAGGATCCTTAATATACCCGTCATACTTCAAGTTGCAGGTGTGTTGGCTACGTTACTCGGCCCCTCCTTGGGCCTCGCCCTTTCAGGGCCGCAGCAAGCTGCGTTCAAATCTGCTCCCGGCAGATTTGTCGTTCACCCGAATAACTTGTCTGAATAAGCTCATCGAGATTCACTCACTTGCCGCCTTCCTGCAACTCGAATTATTTGGGGTATAGACCGGAATGATCGGTTATAGAGCGACTTTGCGCTGAGTCCTGGCTTGTAACGCTTTAACCACAGCCTCCCCAAGCGCCGTTGCAGAAGCTGGGTTTTGTCCGGTAATTAAACGCCCATCAACAACAACGTTGTTCTCAAATATTGGTGCTTCTTCAAACTTTGCCCCGCCTTTCTTCAAAGCACCTTCCAGTTCAAATGGCACGATCTTGTCATACTGCCGGGAAACCTCTTCCGCTGCTGTAAATCCTGTGAGGCGACGACCTTTGATTAAGCTTTCACCGTTGCTGAGTTTCACATTTATGAGCCCTGCCGGGCCATGGCAAACGGCACTAATAACATCCTTGTTTTCGTACATAGTTCGCACAATATTATTGAGTTCAGTATTATTTACAAAATCCCACATCGGACCATGACCACCGACGAGCAGAATCGCAGAATATTTTGATGGGTCAACATCCGATAATTTAATCGTTTGACCAAGCTTGTTTCGGTGTTGGGGGTTGGTCCAAAAATCCAGGCTAGCCTGATCTTTCAAGTCGAAACCATCGAAAGGAGCCAAGCCACCTTTGGGACTTGCAATGTCAAAGTCAAAACCCGCTTTATCAAAGACCTTTACTGGATGAGTCAATTCTGGAAACCAAAATCCCCCAACGAGATTTTCTGTTTTCTTATCCAGACTGGAGACGACAATTAATATCTTTTCCTGTTGTTGAGTTTCCTGGGCAGCCCCCGCAATAACAGATGCCGAGAATACGGTAATGGCGATGATGAGACGCACAAAATACGTTGCAAGTGACATATGATTTCCTTCGGATTGTTGGTGTGTCCTCACTGTATCTGAGTTCAAAACCCAGAGGTAGACGGCTAAAACGGAACAGATTGTTTAAAAAAACATGCCAATAGCCTTGTATTAAGGTGAATTATTACCACAGAATATAAATACGCGAACGAGATGAAAATAATACGAGAGGATTCGAGATGAGCCAAAACAATGATTTTGATGGGTTGCCGGAATTTCTGGCTATCTCGAAAAGGCTTAGTATTCGGAAAGCGGCTATCGATCTTGGCAAAACACCAGGTTCAGTCAGTCAAGCGTTGCAGAAATTGGAGAATCGCCTTGGCATGCTCCTTTTTCATAGGACAACGCGTAAAATGGCATTGACAGAGGCCGGAAAGAACCTGCTCTTGAAGATAGAGCCCGCTGCGCGTGCAATTTCAGTAAGTCTCGAAGACGCGGTTCAGTCGTCAAAGGCTCCGGCTGGGACATTGAGGTTAATCGTAGAGCGTCTGGCCTTACCGCATGTTATTGAACCTTTATTACCCGCATTCCGCCAGGAATGGCCAAATGTAAACCTGGATATTACTGTCAGTAATCGCCACAACAATTTTATTTCTGAGGGTTATGATGCGGGTATCTTGATCGGTTCATACATTGAGCAGGATATGATTGCGATACGACTTTCCAGGCCTTTTCAATGGGCGGTTTTTGGGGCTCCAGCCTATTTCAAACTACATGGGAAACCTAAAGTCACCAATGATCTTGTTCATCATGAATGTATTCGGTTTCGTCGCCCGGAAAAAGGCGATATTTATCGTTGGGAATTTATTGAGAACAATGAAACAGTACGTATTGACCCGACAGGAGCCATTACGGTCAATGATGGTGAACTTATGCGTAACCTTGCTGTTAAAGGGGTCGGCCTCATCTACTCGTCTACATTCCACACTTCGCGCGAACTGGCAACGGGAAGCCTGGAGCCCGCACTGCTTGACTGTTCCCCAGGAAATGATGGTCTTTTTCTCTATTTTTCGAAAGCAGGCAGAAATCAACCCAAGTTGCGCGCGTTTATTGAGACATGTTCCCGTATAATGAATGTTTAAAATTTATAATATATTTTATGTTTAAAATAATTCAAATTGCAGGACAAGGCTCATTTTAGCCTTGTAATACGGTCCCAAAGCAGCGAAACACAGGGGGACCGAGTAGCAAAGCCAGAGCACCTGCAACTTGAAGTATTATGGGTATAAACATGTCGACGGATAAAGCGACACTGCCGCCATCCGGTTTCCACCAGTTGGCGCTTATTGGATATAGCCGTTACTTGTTAATCAGGGATGCCGTTCGCGACGACAGCGTTTATCAAAGTGCTTCAGCCACCAATAACGATCCGTCACATTTTCCCGTCCACTAATACGCGCGCCCGCCAGCCACAAAATAGCGCCGGCAAAAATAGCCAGTAACTCCACGTAATAGAGCGAACCCGGCAAATTCAATTCAGGCAGCTGATTAGCTATCGAATAAGCTATTCCGGCAATCATAAGCAACATACCTAATCCCATAAATACGTTGCCCATCATCACAGCATTTCTACGTTTCATATTTCACCTCCAGAAATATCCAGTGGAAATAACCAAAATATTGCTGCGTGTCTTTCTGATTTATTCACAGTATAAGCAGCACTTCACTATGGGGTTGCGTGAAGGATCACATGTTGGTGATCAAGTGCCCCTGCGTTACACTAACGGTTTTACCAATTATCCTGATACGTCGTGACCTTAGGCTCCCCTAAAAACGTATCATGTGAGTCGTATCAAATTATGAGTGGTATCAAACTGTGAGTGGTATCAAATTGTGAGTGGTATCAAATTGATTGTAGGTCTGGCGAACCCTGGTGCCGAATACGCCACCACCCGCCATAACGCCGGCGCCTGGTACATTGACCGCCTGGCGGAAGCCTACCGACAGCCGCTGAAAGAAGAGAGTAAATTTTTCGGCTATACCGCACGTCTGTCTATGGCGGGTAACGATGTACGCCTGCTGGTGCCCACAACGTTCATGAACCTGAGCGGCAAAGCCGTAGCGGCGATGGCAACCTTCTATCGCATCCAGCCCGATGAAATTCTGGTGGCGCACGATGAACTGGACCTGCCGCCCGGCGTCGCCAAACTGAAGCTCGGTGGCGGTCACGGCGGCCACAATGGGTTGAAGGATATCGTCAGCAAACTCGGCAACAACCCCAATTTTCACCGTTTACGCATCGGCATCGGCCATCCGGGTGATAAAAACAAGGTGGTGGGATTTGTGCTAGGCAAACCGCCCGCCAGCGAACAGACGCTGATCGATCAAGCGATTGACGAATCATTGCGCTGCACCGATATCCTGATGAAGGAAGACATGATCAAAGCCATGAACCGCCTGCACGCGTTCAAAGCGTCATGATGGGCGATCGGGCGAATCGAGTTCATGCCACATTATGTGTATAATTGGCATTAAGACTGACTTTTTCCATTATGACAGGCTTTTTCCAAACAAAGCCTGATGATTAGTGATTTTTAAGGTGACATAAACATGGGATTCAAATGCGGTATCGTTGGGCTGCCTAACGTGGGTAAATCCACTCTGTTCAACGCGCTGACCAAAGCCGGTATCGAAGCGGCCAACTTTCCGTTTTGTACTATCGAACCCAACACCGGCGTAGTGCCGATGCCGGACCTGCGCCTCGACCAGTTGGCCGAGATTGTCAAACCGCAGCGTACCGTCCCCACCACCATGGAGTTTGTGGATATCGCCGGTCTGGTGAAAGGCGCCTCCAAAGGCGAAGGTCTGGGCAACCAGTTCCTGACCAACATCCGTGAAACCGAAGCCATCGGCCACGTGGTACGTTGCTTTGAAAATGAAAATATCATCCACGTTGCCGGTAAAGTGAACCCTGCCGATGATATTGATACCATCAACACTGAGCTGGCGTTGTCGGATCTGGACACCTGTGAACGCGCGCTGCATCGCGTACAGAAGAAAGCCAAAGGCGGCGATAAAGACGCGAAAGTTGAACAAGCCGCGCTGGAAAAATGCCTGCCGCAGTTGGAAAACGCCGGTATGCTGCGCGCGCTGGATCTAAGCGCGGAAGAGAAAGCGGCGATCCGCTATCTGAGCTTCCTGACCCTTAAACCAACAATGTACATTGCCAACGTTAATGAAGACGGCTTCGAGAACAACCCTTATCTGGATCAGGTTCGCGAAATCGCAGCGAGAGAAGGTTCCGTGGTAGTGCCGGTATGTGCCGCGGTTGAATCCGACATTGCTGAACTTGATGATGAAGAGCGCGATGAATTCATGGCGGAGCTGGGTCTGGAAGAGCCAGGCTTAAACCGCGTAATCCGCGCGGGTTATGAATTGCTGAACCTGCAAACCTACTTCACCGCTGGCGTAAAAGAAGTTCGCGCCTGGACCATCCCGGTTGGCGCCACTGCCCCACAGGCGGCCGGTAAAATTCACACCGACTTCGAAAAAGGGTTTATTCGCGCCCAGACTATCGCCTTTGATGATTTCATCACTTACAAAGGTGAACAAGGCGCCAAAGAAGCCGGTAAAATGCGTTCAGAAGGGAAAGAATATATCGTTAAAGATGGCGATATTATGAACTTCTTGTTTAACGTCTAAATTTTCTTCTGTTGTCTTCATGAGGCTTCACTGATTCTCATGAAGGCCGACAAACCCATAAAATCCACGCAGTTGCGTGGATTTTTCTTTTCGTAATGTCTCATGTAATGGACTGACCCCCTCCCCGGTAGACGATCCTGGACTGGCCCTGGACTGACCCCACAACCGCAAACAGCCCCATGAATCCCTGAATAATCTGACGCCAGCAGAATACCGGCATGATGGCTGAAAAACCGGATATATCAAAAAGTACGTGGAACCAAAACGGGTGTGCTTACACCATCACACACTGACAAAATAGGTCGCAGAGAAAATAGCCCGATAATATTTAACCGTTTGTTTTTTTAATGAATATATTCTTCGCGGGAAATATTAGTCGCATTATCCTGTCAATAACTGGCTTATCGAAGCTGGAACAATCCACCACCTTATTGCTGCAATAAATAGCGCTAATAGACGTTGTGAACTGCTGGTAAATCCCAAGTTTCATGTGGCTTAGGTGGCTTTTATCCTTTATCGTATAAAGCATTAAGACAATTCTTAAGGCTATATATCATGTCGACGATAAGTTGGCCTGGTAGCCCTATTCAGCAGGATTTGTGTTCACCGGGCTCCTCCATCAATAAACATGGCCTGAGTGATATATTCTCATTGGAGACGGAATTTTATGAGCATTAAGGCATATGTCAGTGTCGCCCATAAGCTGGGATTCACTTCGCACCAAAATGCGGTTCCCCTGTTACGTGAACTGGTATTACATAACGAATCTGACCAAACGTACCAGGATTTAACGCTGCATTTGCAGACAACACCTGCGGTGCTGGAAGCAAAACAGTGGAAAATTGATCGCTTGCTTCCTCACTCCTCACTAGATATTCGCGATCGCGATGTTAAGCTCGACGCAAAATGGCTGGCTGAACTGACTGAAAGCGTGGTGTGCGAAATTACGCTGTGTTTACGTCAGGGAGAGGATGAACTTTTTACCGTTAATTATCCGCTTGAAGCCCTGGCAAAAAATGAATGGGGCGGCGATGCAATGGTTGAATTGTTGCCGTCTTTCATTACGCCTAACGACCCTGCGATTGATCGCCTGCTTAAAGCCACATCGGATGTTCTTCGTAGTGCAGGGAAAAGAGAAGCCCTGGATGGCTACGAAAGCAAATCCAGAACTCGGGTCTGGGAGATAGCCTCCGCCCTCTGGACTGCCATCTGCAACATGAATATCAGTTACGCTCTTCCCCCTGCCAGCTTTGAACACAACGGTCAGAAGATTCGTACACCCGGAGCCATCGTGGAGGCAAGGGTCGCCACATGTCTGGATACCACACTCTTATTTGCATCCACGCTAGAACAACTCGGTCTAAATCCGCTGGTCTTTTTAACGGAAGGTCATGCTTTTGTCGGCCTGTGGTTGCAACCGCAAGAGTTTGCGCAACTCGTCACCGAAGATGTCTCCGCCGTACGTAAGCGAATCGATTTAAAAGAGATGGTCGTATTTGAAACGACGCTGGCAACACAAGCGTACCCGGCATCGTTTACTCAGGCTTCCGTAGAGGCTCTCCAGCATCTGACAGAAAAAAAATTCTACGCCGCCATTGATGTACGGCGTGCTCGAATGCAAAAAATCCGCCCGTTGGCGCTGGGAGCATTGTGTACGACAGGGCAGACTGCCGACACGGAACAGATCATTTCTCATGGATTTGAAGATGCGCCGCAGCTGCCTTCATTTGATATTGAGATCGACATCACTGATGAAAAAGGTGCAACCAGCCGGCTGGTCCAATGGCAACGAAAATTGTTGGATTTAACAACCCGGAACCGCCTATTGCATCTGCCGGAAAGTGCGAAAGGCATCCGATTGGTATGTTCTAACCCTGGGATGCTTGAAGATAAACTTGCGGAAGGCAAGCGTCTGCGTATTGTCTCTTTGCCAAATCTCGAAATGGGCGGTCGGGATGCAGAATTATACCAGCAACAGACGCATGAAAACTTACGTGATGAGTATGCACAAAACGCGCTGGAACGTGGCGAAGTCGTCTCCCCTCTTGAACAAGAACGCCTTGAATCTTCACTAATTGATCTCTATCGCAAATCCAAAAGTGACCTCGAAGAAGGCGGTGCCAATACACTTTTTCTGGCTGTCGGTTTCCTTAAATGGAAAAAGGCTGCCGATGACCCTAAGAGTTATTTCGCGCCACTCATTCTTCTGCCCATTCAGTTGGATCGGAAAAGTGCGCTCTCTGGTGTGACAATGCGCTTGCTGGAAGAAGAACCTCGCTTCAATCTGACGCTACTCGAGCTACTGCGTAACGATTTCGCGCTGACCATCAACGGGCTGGATGGCGAATTACCAACCGATGAAAGCGGTATTGATGTTGATGGTATATGGAATGTTATACGCCGCGCAGTCCGTGATATCCCGGGCTTCGAGGTCACTCGCGATGTCGTGATTGGTACCTTTTCGTTCGCCAAATATCTAATGTGGAAGGATCTCGTCGACCGCACGCCGCAACTGATGGAAAGCCCGTTGGTCAAATACCTGATTGAGCGTGGACAGGAAAATGCCACGTTGCAAAAGAGCGGTGAAATCATAGATGTCGATAAACTAGATGACGAAATAGGAACACAGGAACTTTTTTTGCCATTACCTGCAGACTCGTCGCAAGTTGCAGCTGTAGTGGCATCGGCAAAAGGTCGCGATTTTGTGCTGGACGGGCCGCCTGGAACAGGCAAGTCGCAAACAATAGCCAATATGATTGCGCACAACCTTGCGCTGGGTAGACGCGTGCTGTTTGTGGCTGAAAAAAAAGCCGCTCTGGATGTCGTTTACCGCAGGTTGGAGGCGCAAGGATTAGGTGAGTTTTGCCTAGAATTACACTCCAGTAAAACCTCGAAGATGGATTTCCTCAAGCAACTCGAACGCGCGTGGGACGTACGCGACGTGCTGACCACCCAGGAATGGGAAGAGGAAGCAAGCAAGTTGCAAACTCTTCGTGACAAGCTTAACGAAGTTGTCCGTTTGCTTCATAAACGTTGGCCTAACGGTTTAACGCTACATCATGCAATGGGTCGAGTTATAAAAGATGTCAGTGCAGCAACACCGCTATTTACATGGCCGGCTGATACGCTGCATACCGCAGAACAGATGGAATATTTCAGGCAGATAGCCAGACGCCTGGAGCTTAACCGTGCTGCTTTTCAACAACACGGCGAACATTTTGCCGCCATTGCACAAACGGACTGGACGAACGGATGGCAGTCATCACTGATTGTCAGTGCGAAAGCTCTGCCCGGAAAAATAGAAAACCTAGAACAAGCGGCTGATGCGCTACTGCAGGCAAGTGGACTTGAACTGGACGTCAAAGAGCCAGCAAAACTGGCACAGCTGCTCGCTTTTTGCGAACTCCTGACCAAAGCAGGCGACATCGATCTCAGTTTTATGTTCACTCCCGATGCGACAGCCCGCATTCAGGCTGCCCATACAGCAATCGCCCTGCTGCAGGAGATAACCACCACTAAAGAACGGTTGTCAGTCAACTATCCTGCGGATAGCTGGCAACACGTCAACGTGCCGCAAATCCAACAAGCACTAACGCAAGCGGGTAAAAAGTTCTGGTTCTTCGCCACCAGCGCACGCAAAAAAGTTATCCAGGGTGTAATGCAGCAACATGCGCTCAGTTCAGCACCGGATTTGGCTGCCGATTTACCTGTTATTGATCTACTGCAGCCGTTGTCACAACGTCTGACGGCGATAAGTAGCGAGACGGCAACGCTACCGGGCTGGAGCAGTCTGGCAACAGATTACACAAAATTAGCAGCGACGGTGGCACTCGCGGAAGAGATCCGCAACAAACTCGGTACGTTAGCGTCTTCACCACAACAACTTGCAGGGATTCGCACTGCCGTTAAAACCCTAGTCATTGATGCCAATGATTTGCTGGGTGCGGCCGGTGTGGTTGCGAATTTATGCCAGAACCTTCGTACTGCACTTACCGGGTTTAGCGAAGCCAAAACAACCTTCTGTGGCCTGATAAAAACGCAAGAAGAAAATCCGTCTATCCCCACATTGCGGAACTGTGCGTTAAACATAATGCAGAATTCATCAGCACTGAAAGCATGGAGTGACTGGAGTCGCGTGCGGGAAGAAGCCATTTCTCAGGGGCTGATGCCCATGCTGGATGCGCTGGCTCATCTTGATACCTCAGAAACGAGTGCCTCAGAGATTTTCGAAACTGCCTATTGTCGCTGGTTCGCCTCATGGGTCATTGATTCGGAACCGCTACTGCATAATTTTGTTCCGGCCGAACATATGAGTGACATTGAGGCATATCGCCAGCATACCGATCGCCTAGCAAAGTTAACGGTTCGTTACATTCGTGCCCGCCTGTGTGGCGTGATCCCCGCAAAAAACGAAATAGACAAACAGGGTGGCTTTGCCTTACTGAAGCATGAACTACAGAAATCTCGTCGTCATAAGCCTGTTCGGCAAATGGCCGCAGAGATGGGCGATGCAATGTCGAAACTTGCACCTTGTATGCTTATGAGCCCTCTTTCAGTAGCGCAATTTTTGCCTTCCAGCCAGGCTTTGTTTGATTTGGTGATCTTTGATGAAGCATCACAGATATCCCCCTGGGACGCCATTGGCGCAATGGCTCGTGGTAAACAAGTTGTCGTGGCTGGCGACCCACGTCAGATGCCGCCAACCAGTTTCTTCAATCGTGGGGCAAGTGATGTGGACGATGATGTTGAAGAGGATATGGAAAGCATTTTGGATGAATGCCTTGCCGCCGGGTTATACAACCATAGCCTGAGCTGGCACTACCGTAGTCGCCATGAAAGTTTGATCACCTTCTCTAACCACCGCTATTATGACGGGAACCTGATCACCTTCCCTGCGTCGGAAACGCGACAAAGTGCTGTTCAGTGGTGCAAAGTTGCTGGCGTTTATTCGAAAGGTAAAGGTCGTCACAATCAGGCCGAAGCCGAAGCCATCGTCGCAGAGACCGTAAAACGTCTGACGGATAAAAAATTTGTCGCTTCAGGTAAGTCGATTGGCATTATTACCCTGAATACCGAACAACAAAAACTGATCAATGACTTGTTGGATAGAGCCCGTCAGCAACATCCTGCAATTGAGCCCTTCTTTCAGCAAGAGCTTGAAGAACCCGTGGTGGTTAAAAACCTTGAGACAGTTCAGGGCGATGAGCGCGATCTGATTATGCTCGGTATTGGGTTCGGCCCTACAGAACCCGGTGCCAATACGATGTCCATGAGCTTTGGCCCACTCAATCGTGAAGGAGGCTGGCGACGCCTGAATGTTGCCGTCACGCGTGCGCGTCAGGAGATGATGGTATTTACCTCATTCGACTCTTCAATGATCGACCTCAATCGAACCAGCGCACGTGCTGTCGCCGACCTTAAGCATTTCATCGAATTTGCTCAACGGGGCCCGGTAGCATTGGCACAGGCTGTTCGTGGTTCGGTTGGCGGCTATGACTCACCTTTTGAAGAAGCGGTTGCTAGTGGTCTGAGAAGAAAAGGCTGGCATGTTGTTCCGCAAATAGGTGTCTCCCGTTTCCGTATTGATCTGGGGATCGTTCATCCGGATAAACCGGGCGATTACCTGGTCGGCGTTGAGTGTGATGGCGCCACCTACCATAGCGCAGCCACAGCCCGCGATCGTGATAAAGTTCGCAGCGCTATCCTGCAAGGCCTCGGCTGGAAATTATTACGCCTCTGGTCAACGGAGTGGTGGATTGATAAAGAAGGTGCGCTTGAGCGACTTGATTCGGCCATTCGAGATCTGCTTGAAGAATCCAGAGCCACTGATGCAATGCATACGGCGGAGGCAGAGGAACCTGCTGATATTAGCGGTGAAACAACCGCGATTGCAGAGTCGGATGATCTCCTCGTAACTACCGCCATTGCGCAGGGAGCCAACGATGAAGAAATCTCAGCACCTGTCGAAGTGATAAAGCAACCCAGTAAAAAGTCTGAAGACGACGATAGCGCAGAGACCGCTGTGCCAGAGCTAAAATACGCCTCATCACCGACCCCGGAAATTACCTTACCCGCTCAGGGGGCTAAATACATCGTTAATGACCTGCAAGAATGGAATAGCAGAGTTGATGCCGAACGCTTCTACATTGGTGGGTATGACGAAACGCTGAGAGGGCTCATCGACTCAGTGGTGAAAGCTGAATCTCCACTGCTGGAAACAACGTTGGTGCAGCGCATTGCACGCGTCCACGGTTTCAATCGTGCTGGCAGGCTAATTCGTGAAAGGGTGATGGAGTTGGTGGATCAGCATTATCATGTTGCGACAGATCATTTTGGTGAAAATTTTGTCTGGCAGTCCACAACTCAGCAGGCAGACTGGAATACATTCCGTTTGCCTGCGACAGAAAATGATATTCGCCAGATTGATGCTATCCCTGCAGAAGAGTTACGCGCATTGGTGCTGAATACAAAAGGCGAGTACAAAATTGCAGATATCACCCGATCATTGGGCATTAAGCGGCTAACAAGCCAAGCAAGACAAAAACTGGAGTCATTACTCTAAGTCAGACAGGCTATTCCTGGGTTATCGACAGGAATAGCCATCATTCAATTCTTCAGTCCCTTGTTTTTTTTCCCACCTGCGCAAATTTGACCGCCTTGGTCGTAATGCGATGGATATTCGAAAAACAGTGGAACAGCTGGCGACTTCCGATATACGTGTTAATTGCCTAGCACTCGGAGAAGTGGATTTAACCAGCCCTGCCGGTACTCTTCCGGTGTCAGGTTATTCAGGGATTCGTGAGGCCGTGACCAGCTCCTCATTGATTAATACTCGGCTACGTTAGTGACGCTTAAAAACTGCTTTCAAAGAATCGCAAACTTCCGCTCATCGCTCATTGCGCCGCTCAGATACTTCGCATTGTCGACTCTATAAAGGATAGAGTTCAATCACTATTAGCTGTTCTATTTAACTGTAAGACGCAGTAACTCCCCGCTGGGGGGTTTGACCTGCTCCCCATTGATTAACACACGACGATGTTAGTAATGTCTTCATCAGCAACATGAGGACAACCCCATGAAGAAGCGTTTTTCCGACGAACAGATCATCAATATTCTTCGCGAAGCCGAGGCGGGTGTTTCCGCCCGCGAACTTTGCCGTAAGTACGCCATCTCCGACGCCACGTTTTATACGTGGCGTAAGAAGTTTGGTGGCATGGAATTACCTGAAGTAAAAAGGCTTAAGTCACTTGAAGAAGAGAACGCCCGCCTCAAGAAGCTGCTCGCCGAAGCCATGCTGGATAAAGAGGCACTACAGGTGGCTTGGGACCGAAAGTACTGACGACAGACCAGAAGCGGGAAGCCGTGACAGTGATGTGCAAAGCGACAGGTCTGTCGCAACGGCGTGCCTGCAGGCTGACAGGTTTGTCCCTGTCGACCTGCCGTTATGATGCGCACCGCCCGGCTACTGATGCGTATCTGTCTGCACGTATCACCGAACTGGCAATGGAACGCCGACGTTTCGGTTACCGGCGTATCTGGCAGCTTCTGCGTCGTGAAGGCCTTTGCGTTAACCACAAACGGGTCTACCGCATCTATCATCTCAATGGCCTGGGCGTAAAACGCAGACAGCGCCGTAAGGGTCTGGCGACTGAGCGGCTTCCGCTTCTTCGCCCGGATGCGCCGAACCTGACATGGTCGATGGATTTTGTCATGGATGCACTTGCCAGCGGCCGCCGGATTAAGTGCCTGACTTGTATGGATGATTTCACGAAAGAATGTCTGACGATCACTGCTGCTTTCGGTATTTCAGGCGTTCAGGTCACGCGTATTCTGGACAGCATCGCGCTCTTTCGTGGCTATCCGGCGACAATAAGAACCGATCAGGGCCCGGAATTTACTTGCCGCGCGCTCGAACAATGGGCCTTTGAGCATGGTGTGGAGTTGCGACTTATCCAGCCAGGTAAGCCAACGCAGAGCGGATTTATTGAGAGTTTCAACGGTCGCTTTCGGGATGAATGCCTGAATGAACACTGGTTCAGCGATATTCTTCATGCCCGGAAAATCATTAATGACTGGCGGCAGGACTATAATGAGTCCAGACCTCATTCATCGCTGAATTACCAGACGCCGTCTGAATTTGCAGCAAGCTGGAGAAATGGAAAATTAGAAGGTAAACAAACCGACATTACTAACTGATCGTTGTATCTAATACTGGGGGCAGGTCAGTTTGCGCTGACGTACCGTCACAGTACGTATTGAGTGTCTGTGTTTTCCCTAGGTAACTCTACGGGCTGGTTGCGTTTGAATGTGTAGCGGTACATATTCAGATAAACGGCCCCCGGCGACACAGTCATCTCGAAGACATTAGTCCAAAATGGATAAACAGGTGTTGTGGTAGCTAGCCTTAGAGGAAGACACAAATCAAAGTGAGTACATGAATGAGTATAAAAATAAATAAACTATTTATCAAAATTTTAAACTTAAAATCACAGTTCAACGTCTAATTTTCTTCTGTTGTCTTCATGAGGATTCACTGAATCTCATGAAGGCCGACAAACCCATAAAATCCACGCAGTTGCGTGGATTTTTCTTTTTATGCTGTCTTACCAGGTCTTGTGGAGGCGCGTTGAAAAACGCGTATAAACAGTTTCCATCTTTATGGTAGTCGGGTACAACAGCATTATAAGAAATGTATAAGAAACCATGATGCTCGCAGATATTCAGTTATGAGCATAATTTTTTTCGTAAAAAATGAGAGTTACCTTTGTTTGCATCAGGTGTTTGCATCAGGGCGCCACCATCGGTAACTCTCACGCTTTCAGGCTGATATGTCAGAGCTGGTCGGGATAATGCAAATGATTATTTACCGACAAAGGTGGTCACACTTAACGGATTCAGCCATACCGTCGCCTTGCCGCTGTCATCGACCTGATATGAGCCGCCATATTCAACATTCAGCACTTCTGATGTGCTGTATTTTTCAAATTTACCGACGTTAGCGTTACTGATATTCAGCGACAACATTTGGTCTGAGTCATTCGTGTTTACAGCAACAATAACCATTTTTCCATCCGAGTTCTTGTAGGCTGTAAGGTGAACATTTGACTGGGGATTTTCCGTAGCCTGAATACGAAGGGCACCAGGGCGAACAAACCGGGCATATTGCGACATCACGTAACCACGCTTACTGACTTTACCGTCTTCAGTCAGTAATCCATACGAGCGACGGATATACCACCAGACATAGGCGCTATAATTTGACACCATGCTGGCATTCAGTTCAGTACCCACGTCAAGGGCTGAGGTCCAGTTATTGGCCGATTGTTTGGAATCAACATAGTGTTCGGTCATCCACAGTTGCTTACCTGCATTCTGTGCTAACGGATACGGTTTAGGCGTCGTTCCATACAGGTGCCCACCGATGATTGACACATATTTTGATGCGTCACTATCTTTCAATACCGGATCAGTTAATGCAGGGTTAAAACCTAACGATTCCGCGACAATGACTTTGAGTGAACCAAATTTAGATCCTTGCGATTTGAGATAGTTTTTGAATTCATCACCACTCCACTCGCAGGATTCATAATCAGGCTTCCAGTCGGGCTCGTTTTGTATAGAAATAGCATAAATGGGGGCACTGTTAGTCTGCATGTATTTGGAAAAATCCAGCAGGTGCGAGGTATAGGCAGAGTAATGTGCCGGAAGCAAACGCCCACCGTTTATCAAACTGTTGTTGCTTTTCATATACGCGGGTGGCGTCCAGGGGGTAGCCATTAATTTAGCCCCCAGCGAGACGGCCTTACGCGCACTCGGAACTTGTATATTCCATTTATTGTAGTCGGGATCAATTCTTATTCGCATAATTGATAGCCCTATCTGGCCAGCATCATTACCGAATGCAGTATTAATTTGCTCTGTTGTCAGATCATTTATCCACCCAGCACCATTCATCCCGCCAAAACCTTGAATTGTCTGGTAATTAACTTTTGCGTCAATCTTCACTGTATCAGCATAGGCAGAAAACGCTCCTGCCGTGACTGAAACCACAATAGCCGCACTCAAACAATGGCGAACCCAGCAAGTTACATTTCCATTCATAGCATCCATCCTTAATAACATGAATATTGGGAAACAATTATAAAAACTAACTTTATTATTCCTGAAAAGCTATAAATACAACAAACAAAAGCCACCTATATTTAATTTTGATGGCATCTTATTTATATTCCATTTTTATATTTAGTTCTAGCGCTAAAATCTGCATCCCCGTCTTCTATATTGGGTAAATAGTATCAGCAGATTAATCAGATGCGGGCTAATAATGACGTTATCTTATTTTCCTGTCTTTTTCCTAAAGTATAAAACGAGAAAACCAGAGCAGGTTCTGACCGCAGGAGCGGCCAGAAAACCCTATA
Source organism: Dickeya dadantii NCPPB 898 (assembly GCF_000406145.1). Taxonomy (NCBI): domain Bacteria; kingdom Pseudomonadati; phylum Pseudomonadota; class Gammaproteobacteria; order Enterobacterales; family Pectobacteriaceae; genus Dickeya; species Dickeya dadantii. The sequence continues at coordinate 2,462,927 of NZ_CM001976.1, forward strand.
TCACCAGTTAGTCAAGGCCCATCAGAGCACAGCATGATTGCTTTTTCTCACCTTACTTCAGCAACCTGACCTTCACCGCCTTCCCTTTAATTTTCCCCTGCTGCAACTGCTTCCACGCGTGGCGCGCCACCGACTGCTTCACCGCCACATAGGCGTGCATCGGATGAATCGTAATCTTACCGATATCAGCGCCATCCAGCCCCATGTCGCCGGTTAATGCGCCCAAAATATCGCCGGGACGCATTTTGGCTTTCTTGCCGCCGTCGATGCACAGCGTCGCCATCGTCGCTTCCAGCGGGGTGATGCGTAATCCGGTCGGCAGCGGATGCCAGCTGAGTTTCATATTCAGCATCTCTTCCAGCGCATTGGCACGCTGGGCCTCTTCCGGCGCGCAGAGACTGATGGCCAGCCCGCTTTCACCGGCGCGGGCGGTACGGCCGATGCGGTGAATATGCACCTCGGGATCCCACGACAACTCGTAGTTAATCACCATCTCCAGCGCTTTGATATCCAGCCCACGCGCGGCAACGTCGGTTGCCACCAGCACGCGGCTGCTACCGTTAGCGAAGCGTACCAGCGTCTGGTCGCGGTCACGCTGTTCCATGTCGCCGTGCAGCGCCAGCACGCTCTGGTTACTGTCGGTCAGGGCATCGTATACCGCCTGACAATCTTTTTTGGTATTGCAGAACACCACGCAGGAAGCCGGTTGTTCGCGGCTGAGCAGTTTTTGCAGCAGATCGATTTTACCGCTGCGGGAAACTTCATAGAACTGCTGTTCAATCGCCGGCAGTTCATCCACCGTGTCGATTGCGATGGTCAGCGGATCGCGCTGAATACGGTGGCTAATGGCGGCAATGGCATCCGGCCAGGTGGCGGAAAACAGCAGCGTTTGACGCTGAGCGGGCACGTGGGCGATAACCTCATCGATGGCGTCGGCAAAACCCATATCGAGCATCCGGTCAGCTTCATCCAGCACCAGCGTCTGCAGGGCATCAAGGCTTACCGTCTCCTTTTTCAGGTGATCCAGCAGTCGGCCCGGCGTGGCGACAATGATGTGAGGAGCATGGATCAGCGAGTCGCGCTGGAGACTGAACGGCACACCGCCGCACAGCGTCAGCACCTTGATGTTCGGCAGGTAGCGCGCCAGCCGGCGCAGTTCATTGGCGACCTGATCGGCGAGTTCGCGTGTCGGGCACAGCACCAGCGACTGGGTGTTGAACTGCCCGGCATCCAACTGCTGCAACAGGCCCAGCCCGAAAGCCGCGGTTTTGCCGCTGCCGGTTTTCGCCTGCGCGCGGACATCTTTACCTGCGAGGATCGCTGGTAACGCCGCGGCCTGAATCGGGGTCATGGTCAGGTAGCCCAGCTCGTTAAGGGTGGTGAGTTGTTCCGCAGGAAGCGCGTTAAGTTCAGCAAATGAGGTCACGGTGAGAATTCCAGATGAAATAAGCCGGCAATGATACCATCCCTTTCCTGCCGCGCCGTGAGGAGTTTTCACCTCGCCGCCATCGGGTTCGGCTAATATCGCAAGGCAGGGTTAGCTCAGGTCACTTTTTTCGAAGAGAGACTTTCGAAAAGAAATGTTCGACAAGAAATATTCGAAGAGAAATGAGCGGCGAATAAAAACGAATGCCGAGACGTTAACTCATCATTCACACCGCGCATTCATTAACCCTGGAGTAAATACGATGAACCCTGTCTCCCGCTTCCAACCTTCCATTGCCCGTCGTCTGGCTATCCCGGTACTGCTGTTTTCTTTGCACGTCCCGCAGGTGTTTGCTGCCGGCGACGACGACACCAACCGTAAAACGCCCGACTGCCCGGCCGGCCAGATTTATAACAGCGCCACGAAACAGTGTGTGCCGGAGAAAACCAGCCGTCTTAGCGATCAGGATAAAACGAACTATGCTTATCATCTGGCTAAAAAAGGTGAGTATCAGGCGGCGCTGAACCTGCTGGATACCCTGAAAAACGGCAATACCGCCGAAGCCTGGAACTACCGGGGGTACGCCACGCGAAAACTCGGGCGTACCGACGAAGGCATCGGCTATTATCAACGCTCGCTGGCGCTTAACCCGAATTATGCGAAAGTGCGCGAATATCTCGGCGAAGCGTGGCTGGTGAAAGGCCGCCCCGATCTGGCGCGGGAACAACTGAAAACGATCGCCGGTCTGTGCGGCCAAAACTGCGAAGAGTATCGCGATTTACAGGCCGCGATTAACGGGCATCCTGAATCCTGAGTATCAGCACGAGGACAAAAAAATCACTACCAGTGAAGTTCGCCAGCAGCTTGCCGCGCATCTGACACGCCTGTGGCGCTATGGTCTGGTGCTGTCGCGCAGTCACGACGCTGCTGAAGAATTAGTTCAGTCCACCTGCGTTCGCGCGCTCGAAAAGAGCGCGCAATTTACGCCGGGTACCCGTATCGACAGATGGCTATTTTCCATTCTTCACTCTATTTGGATTTCCGACCTGCGCGCCCGCCGCGTGCGTATGGGGCAAGGATTTGTCGAAAGCGATGAATTGTTGGCGCCGGATACCCACGCGCTGAATGACGATCGCCGGCATTACCAGAAAATCATGCAACGGGTAAACGCGCTGCCTGAAGCGCAACGCAACGCCATATTTTTAGTTTATGTCGAAGGGTTTACCTATCAGGAGGCGGCAGACACGTTATCGGTACCGATCGGCACGATTATGAGCCGGCTGGCGGCGGCACGGACCATTCTGGCCCAATCGGTTGACGCCCCGGTGTCCGAGAAGGAAAAACGTTCATGAGATCAACGAGTTTTATTCCCCCTTACAGCGACGAAGCCATCGTTGCCTGGCTTGACGGTGAGATGAATGACACCGATGCACAGCGGTTCGAACAAGAGCTCAGAAGCGACGATCAACTTGCCGTGCGCATCGCTACGCTGCAGAAAAGCGATCTGGCGTTTAAAGAAGCCTTCGAGCCGTTGCTCGATGACGCGCCCCAGGCCCGCATGCAGCATCGGCTTGAGCAACTGCTAACAACGACGCCCTCGGCGGGAGAAACCTCACCGCGCACCGGGGTTAGCCGCCGTTCGCTGATTGCCGCCTCGCTCAGTTTTCTGGTGATGGGTTCAGGGCTGGGGTATCTGGCGCGCCCGGCCTCGGCGGTGCGTAGCGAGAGCGAGAAAATTCGCGATCTTGAGGCCCGCTACATGTCGCTATACAGCGCGGAAACGCTGCTCGATATGGACAGCGCATCGCCCGTGCTGGCTCGCGGACTGGCGCGTACCGCGCAGGACATTGGGCTACATCTGAGCGAACAGCAGCTTACTATTCAAGGCGCGGAGCTGAAAATGGTACGTATGCTGCGCTACGACAGCACCTCAATCGCACAGATTGCCTGGATGCATGCCGATTACGGGCCGATGGCGTTGTGCATTTCCCCTGATCGTCAACAAAGCGCAACCTCGATCAACCATGAACAGCGACATGGAATGCATCTGGCCTGGTGGTATGCCGGGGGCTATCAGTTCGTATTGATCGGCCGCAATCCCGTCTCGCAGCTTAGCGATAGCGCGCTCAGGTTGCAGACCTCACTGACCTAACCTGTGGCCCAACGATGCCCTTCCCTCCACGCCCCGCTAGCCAGCGCGTGGAGGAAGGGGTTTCATAATGCGCGCCGGACCTGCGCCTGAATATCAATGTTAATCGCGACCCGGTCATCCACCAGCGCCATAAACCGATCCATATCAAAGGCCGAACGTGAAATAGCGGTTGTCGCATGAAGAAACAACGTCCCCCCGGTCGGCGATGCGCCCGTATATTCCTCCAGCGTGGTTTCCAGAACGACGGGTCGCTGAATGTTTTTTACCGACAGCGAACCAAACACCCGAAAGTGGCCATGCCCTTGCGCCACAACCCTATTGCTGGTGAAAACAATCCAGGGATAGTGTTTTGCGTCAAAAAACATACCGCTTTTCAACTGGTAGGTCAGCAGGGAGTTGGACGCTTCAAGCGTAGCAACGGGGATTTTCACTTCAATGCGATCATCGGTTTCCTTCGCGGAATCCAGTGTGACGTCCCCCGTTACGCCATCCAGATGCGCCTGTGAGGTATCGCCAAATGCGCGCCATGACAACGCAATGGCGGTCTTATTCGTTGAAATAGTGTAGTTGAGGGGAGTGGCGTGTAGCGTTGAACTTATCAGCAGCCCAACGGCCACTGCGGGAATGATGCGCATCATAACGGGAAGCTCCTCAAAGCAGACAACGCGTAAACGCTTCAAGGTGCTACTTTATTCATTCCCCCTGGGGACAGACAAAAAACGGCCGCATCAAGGCCCGGACATTCACCGTAAAAATGAATCATGCGCTGATTTTTCACACAGTAAACGCCAGATGAATTTCCCGGTCGGACAAACGGCGCAAATACCGGGAGTGTTCTGAGTTAACCGAATATCCGAATATCTCGATACGGTTTCGGCCGTTGGCCTTGGCCTGATATAACGCGTTATCGGCCTTTTTGATCAGTTGCTGATAATCCGGGTGGTTATCGAACTCGGCAATACCAACGCTGATGGTTACCGAGATGCCCTTTTCCGCCGTTGCCGGAATATATAACCCGGCGATCAATTGACGAATCGAATCAAAGATCATGGCGGCTTGCGACGTCTGGGTTTCGACCAGCAGCACCATGAATTCTTCGCCGCCATAGCGAAAGACATAATCGCTGCTTCGCACACTTTCGTATATTTTCGTCGCGATTGTCTTAAGTGTCAGATTACCGGTTTCATGCCCGTAATTGTCATTGATCTTTTTGAAATGATCGATATCAATCATCGCCAGAATAAACGGCTTTCCCGAGCTGATAGCCAGCGCGATTTCCCGCCGCATAATGGTCGGAATAAAGCGGCGATTGAGCAGATTAGTCAGCGGATCCTTACCGTTTTCGAATTTAATCAGTTCATCAAACATGGAACAGAGTATTGAATTAACCTGCCCAACTAACTGGCGGACGTCGCGTAATAATTGAGTGCGTATCGCCGTATTTTCGACGTGGTGGGGAAATGTCTCCCTCACCCGATTATCCACCTGCCGGATCAATGCCTCCAGCTTTTTCAATAAATCCGGACCATTGAACAAATGCCGTCCTTTATGAAAAAACCACAGACCAAATTCCGATTTTTCCAGCAGGACAATCTCTTCAGACGGTAGCCCAGTCGCCACGTTATAAATGAACTGATTTTCCCAATTCATTAATGCGCCAAGTTGCCGCTCTCGTTCAACATTCACATCGTCATAAATCGACAAAATACGATAGCGTTCCTGATCGCGCATCGCGCTTTTGTAACCGGGAGAATACGCGGTGGTCATCGCCTCAATCGCGGTATCGATAACCAGACTGCTAAAACAGACCGCCTGATTAATCAGCGCGGCATCCAGGTTGCGTTTCCTGTCCAATAACCTGAACAGTTCATTTTTCAGTTTACGCGCGCCTCTGGCCACCAGGTCGGTCGGAATACCGATGCGCGCATGAATAACGCCAACCTGCTGCTGCCGTTCCAGCAATGCCGATAACGACTCGGTGGCGCTGCCCAATACCGAACGTAGCCAGTGATACATACTTTCGTTGAGTTGGTTGGCGACTTGTTGGGTATTGAGATACAGACTGGCCTTTTTATCCTGAAGCATATAGTCGTAAAACACGCTGACCAGCTGACGCAATTCTTCTTCACATAAATCGCGTAATAATTCATGAGCGTCAGAAGACGTCAAATTAACCAGCTCTTGCCACTCAGCGAGCAGCAATTCATTATTATCACTTTGTTCAGTATGCATTATTAAATTAACAGTAAGTTGTTTTCATATTGTCCTACGACGTCGCCTGACAAACTCGTGGCCCCTTTTTGACGCCACGGAGTGTACCCAACTTACCTCAAATTCCCAAATGTATTTCAGCGCCAATACATTAATAAAATTACTTATTTTGGTAATGATTCGTTAAAAAAACGCCATAATACGGCACTAATCGCTACGGAAAGGCGGCACCATCGCATAATCAATAATGCCGCCTTAATAATAACCGCCGTTTATTCCACCAGTCCGCTTACCCGCAACACCCGCCGGTCGACCGCCTCCGCCAGCACCGTGCTGTGCTTCCCCACGCAGCCGAGGCTGAACGCGTGTTTGGCGCGGGTAATACCGGTGTACACCAGTTCGCGGGTCAGGATCGGGCTTAAAGAATCCGGCAGCAGCAAGGCGGTGTGGGCGAATTCCGACCCCTGGGATTTGTGCACCGTCATGGCGAACACCGTTTCCACCGCGGGCAGTCGCCCCGGCAGCACCCAGCGGATACCCGATGAGCCATCGCCGGCCGGAAACGCCACCCTGGTCGCCCACCCCCATGAACCGTCCGGCTGGAGCAGCGGCACCTGTAGGGTGATGCCGATATCGCCGTTCATCAGCCGCTGGCTATAATCGTTGCGGGTCACCATCACCGGCCGCCCCGGATACCAGCCTTGCCAGGCCGCCAGCAAGCCGTCCCGATACAGCAGTTGGGCGATGCGCCCATTCATACTGTCGACGCCCCACGGCCCGTTGCGCAACGCGCACAACAGTTGGAACTGGCCGAAGGCATCCAGAATCTGCGCCGCCCAGATGTCGAACTCGCTTTGCGGCGCCGTCAGCGCCGGCCGAGTCGAGGCCATCCGTCTCAGGTAGTTGCCGTAGCCCACCGGCGCCGCCGCAGCGGGCTGAGCGCCGAACCGATCGGCGGCGCCGTCAATAACCCATTCACGCAGCGCGCGGTTATCATTCGCCGTCAACGTCAGGCGCGCCAGGTCGGCATACCCCTGCCGCCAGACAGACGCCAACGCCGCCGCATCGCCGGCGTTCACCGCCTCCGCCAGTTGGCCGATGCCGCTGTCAGCGCCAAAGCGGTAGCTGTGACGCAGCATGGCGATGGATTGATCCAGCGCGCTGCCTTGCGGGTCGAGCAGCGAATCGTCCGGCGCGTCCCCCGCCACCTCGCGTAACCAGTCGCGGGTCTGCGGCAGGTAATGCCCTTGTGCGGCGCGCTGGCACAGTTCGCCCATCAATGCGCCGGCTTCCACCGACGCCAGTTGATCTTTATCGCCCAGCAGAATCAGGCGGGACCGGGCCGGCATCGCCGCCAGCAGCGCCGCCATCATCTCCAGATCCACCATCGACGCTTCATCCACCACCAGCACATCCAGCATCAACGGATTATCGGCGTGATGACGGAAATGCCGGGTATCCGGCCGGCTGCCCAGCAACCGGTGCAGGGTCACCACCTCGCTATTGATATGCTCCCGAATAACCTCTCCCTGCGCCAGCCCATCCAGCGTCAGGCCGGCAATGGCCCCGGCAATCGACTCGTTCAGACGGGCCGCCGCCTTGCCGGTGGGCGCCGCCAGCCGAATCCGCAACGGCTTGCCGTGCTGTTCCATCGCCAGCGACTGCAACAGCGCCAGCAGTTTCACCACGGTGGTGGTTTTCCCGGTGCCCGGCCCGCCGGTGATGATGCTGAAGGCACTGCCCGCCGCCAGCGCGCAGGCCAGTTTCTGCCAGTTGGCGGAGCCGGCCGCGGTGGCAGGAAACAGCGCATCCAACCGCTGGCGCAGCGCCGCTGGCGTTATCGCCGCCCGCAGCGCGTCGTTTTGTGTCAGTTGCTGCGTAATGGCGTGGCGCACATCCTGCTCGTATCGCCAGTAACGGCGCAGATACAGACGCGCGCCGACCAGCACCAGCGGCGTGCTGCCTTCCCCCGACGATACCAGTTGCGGCTGTTGCAACGCCGCCTGCCAGGACGACAGGGTAACGCCCGCCAGAACCTCCGCCGGGCGCGCAATCTTACGATTTTCACTGCGATCGCCTTCCGGCGGCAGCGCCAATGAAAACCCGCTGTCGGCAAGCGTGGCGTCCAGATCGAGGCACACATGCCCGCGCCCAAGCTGATAGCTGACCAGCGCCGCGCCCAGCAGCAACAAGGGCGACGCCTCCGGGCACTCCTGATGCAGAAAGCGCACCAACGCCCGATCCAGCTCCCGCAACCAGCCGCACTCAACCCACTGGTCCAGCAACAGGGTTAATTCGTCATAACGGGTTATGTTCATGCCGTCGCCTCCGTTTCGCCGCTAAACAGGCGATCCAGCGCCTCAATCAGCGATCGGTCCGGCCGCTCGGCGCACACGCCGCCGCCCGGCGCCTGACTGCCGCGCAGGAACAGGTATAACGCGCCGCCGACGTGACGGTCGTAGTCGTAATCCGGCAGGCGGGATTTCAGCAAGCGGTGCAGCGCGAACAGATACAGCGCCAGTTGCAGATCGTAACGGTGATCCAGCATGTCGCTCGCCATACGCGGTGGGTCATAGTCGGCGGCGTCCGCCCCCAGCCAGTTGGATTTGTAGTCCAGCACGTAGTAGCGCCCCTGATGTTCAAACACCAAATCGATAAACCCTTTCAGCATGCCGTTAAGCTGTTCACGCATCAGCGCCGCACGCGGTTCACCCGCCAGCGTGGCGGCCCTGACCTGTTGATCCAATATCTGGGTGTCGACCTGATTGAGCGCAAACCAGAACTCCATTTCCACCTGATACTGCGTCAGCCCGGCCAGCGAGACTGCGCTGCCGGGTTGCGTCGGCAACGCCAGTGGCTGGCTAAGCAGCGTCATCAACCAGTCGGTGAGCATCGGTATCCACTGCGTCCAGCCTTGCCGGTTACAGCGCCGCGCCACCTGATCCTCCACCCGGGGCCGATCCGCCGCCAGCAAGGCGAAGCCCTCTTTCCCGGCCCACTCCAGCAGGCCGTGCAGAAAACTGCCCGGTGCCGCGCCGCGTGGAAAACTGTACATGTCGAAGCCGGACGGCAACGGCGGCAGACGCTCCGTCGACGCCTGCGGTTCGCTAAAGGTTTCCTGCTTCGCGCTCTGCACTTCGGGCTCGTCGCCCGCAGCAGGTTCACGAAACTCGCGGTAATGCCCTTCCGGTGCCAGTTGTAAACCGGAATAGCTGGTGATACGCCAGCGGTGACTGCGCATATCCGGCAACGGCGGCTCCTGCCCCAACGCCGGCGTATGCAGCTCGGCGCGATAGACAGCGTCATCCGTCTCCGGCAACGGCGCAATCTGGCTGTCCGCGCCGCACCAGGTCGACAGTTGTTGCGTCAGTTGCGCCGGTTCCAGCGGTTCGCCGGCGCCGAGCAGGTAACCAGGCGCGCTTTTCTCCAGCTCTTTCAGCGGCGCCATGCCAAGCCACATGGCGTAGCGGGCGCGGGTCAGCGCCACATAAAATTTACGCAGGTCCTCGCCCAGCCGCTCATGGTCGGCACGCTGCACCGCCTCGTCGCTGGCAATCAACTCAAGGCGCGGCTTCGCGTCATCATCATGAAATTTCAGCGGCACGTCCCGGTGGCTGACGGTGCGAAACGCACAGGCAAACGGCAGAAACACCAGCGGATACTCCAGCCCTTTGGACTTGTGGACGGTGACCACCTTCACCAGATCGGCATCGCTTTCCAGCCGCAGTTTCAGGGTGTCGCCGCCGGGGTTATCCGCCTGGCGCTGCTCCGCCAGATAGCGGATCAGCGCGTGCTCGCCGTCCAGATGCACGCTGGCCTGTTGCAGCAATTCCGACAGGTGCAGCATATCGGTCAGCGCGCGGGTATTATCGGCGGCCAGCAGCCGGCGCGGCACATCGAAATCCCACATTAGCCGCCGCAGCATCGGCAACACGCCTTGCTGTTGCCAGCAGCGCTGGTAGTGGTCAAATTGCATCACCCGGCGTTCCCACTCCTGCTCGTCGTGGTTTAAGCGGTCGAGCGCCTGCCAGCTCAGCCCCAGCGCTGGGGTCGCCAGCGCGGCGCGCAGCAGCCGATCGTTCTCTGGGTCGGCGCAGGCCGCCAGCCAGCAGTGCAGTTCGCCGGCCTGCGGACTGTCGAACACCGACTCCCGGTCCGACAGATACACGCTGCGCACGCCACGGGCGGAAAGTTGCGCCCGCACCGCCATCGCTTCGCGCCCGGTATTGACCAGCACCGCCATATCCCCCGGTTTGACCGGGCGCAGCGGCTGCCCCGGTACGGCAAAACCGGCCCGGCCTTGCCCGCCGAGTTGCAGCAGCCGCACCATTTCGCGGGCGCAGCCGGCAGCCATGCGCTGGCGGTATTCCGCCGACGACAGCGGTTCGTCCGTCGCCAGCGTCCAGCAGGTCAACGCCGCGGCGTCAGCGCCGTCCAGCACCCACGCCTCGTCGCGGCCGTTGGCCTGCACCGGTAAAAACGGCACCGGATTGTCGCCGTCCGGCTGACGAAACAGAAACGCCCCCGCGCCGTCGGCACGATTTTCCGCCTGCATGAACACCTGATTGACGGCGCCGACCATCGCCTGGGTGGATCGGAAGTTAGTGCCCAGCGTGTAATGCCGCCCGTCGGTATCGCGGCGGGCGCGCAAATAGGTATAGATATCGGCGCCGCGAAACGCGTAAATCGCCTGTTTCGGGTCGCCGATCAGAATCAGCCCTTGCTGCGGGTCGTTGTCCGCCACCCGGTAAAGGGTATCGAAAATGCGGTATTGCAGCGGATCGGTGTCCTGAAACTCGTCGATCATCGCCACCGGGAATTGACGGCGAATACGCTGCGCCAGCCGTTCGCCGTTGTCGCTGCGCAGCGCGGCATCCAGCCGGGTCAGCAGGTCCTGAAACCCCATTTGCGCCCGGCTCTCCTGCTCGTGGCGAAACCGCTGGCTGACCCAACGGCAGGCGTGCCGCAGTAACTGACTGCGCGGCTCCGGTAATTCGCTCAGCTGCTGCGGCAACGTCTCCATCGCGGTCAAGGCCGGATGCTGCGGCGCCTCTTCCGGCACTTTCCAGCACTCCCGCAACCCTTGCGGGGTCAGCCGCGTCCAGCCGGTGCCGATATCCAGCGTCGTCTCATCGCTGGTGGCCCAGTGGTGCAGTTTGTCCAGCCACGGCTCGAAATAGCGGGCCTGCAGCTTATGACCATTCGCCTTTTTCTGTGCCACCGCGTCGTTCAACAGGTCGCGCAACTCGACGCACCACTGCGGCCAGGGCGCTTTCAGCGCGCTCAGACGGCGCGTTTTTTCTTCACGGACCGCGCTGAAAATCTGCGCGGGCAGCTCGTCGATGCCAATCTCGTCGGCGTACTCCAGCAGCGGCGTCACGCTGCGATAAAAGTGTTCCGGCGACGGCCAGCTATCGCGCAGTTCCAGCACATCGCGGGCATCAAGCGGAAAAAAGAACGTGCGCCAGTAATCGCGCACCACCTCCAGCAGCAAATCGCTCTGGTCGGTTTCCAGCGTCTGGTTAAACAGGCTGCCGCTGTCAAAGGCGTGTTCGCCCAGCATCCGATTACACCAGCTGTGGATGGTGGACACCGCCGCTTCGTCCATCCATTCAGCGGCCAGCTGCAATTTGCGCGCGCAGTCCGGCCACTGTTCCGGCGGGTAGTCGGCGCGCAGTTCGCCCAGCAGCGGATCGACCGCGTCATCCTTGCCATCCGGCTGAAAGTAAGCGGCCGCCTGCGCCAGCCGGGCGCGAATACGGTCGCGCAGCTCGCGGGTGGCGGCATCGGTAAAGGTCACCACCAGAATGTCCGGCGGATTGAGCGGGCGAGAGAACGCCTGCTCGCCGCCGTGCCCCAACACCAGCCGCACATACAGCATGGCGATGGTGAAGGTTTTGCCGGTGCCGGCGCTGGCTTCGATCAGCCGGCTACCGGCGAGCGGAAAGCGCAGCACATCCAGCGGAGAAGGTAACGCACGCGCCGTCATGGCTGGCCTCCTGATTTTTTATTCTTCGCCGACGCCGCTTTCATCGTCAGGTACAGCGGCGCCAGCAGTTGCTGCGTCCAGCGGGCAAACTCGCCGTTGGCCCACAGGTGGTCGAAACTCGGGAAAGCCCGCGCCAGATAGGCGTTAGACGCCGATTCGGCAAACTTGCGGTTGGCCGGATCATGTTCCTCATAACACTGACGTGCCGCCTTGCCCGCCTCACCGTCCGGCGGCTGATCCGGTTCTCCGCCCGTCTCCAGCCAGCGAAATCCGCTTTTCACCGCCAGCGGCAGCGGGTAACGCATGCCTTCCCGCCAGGCATCCACCAGCGCCTGCCAGTATACTTTCGCCTGCTCCGGCTCCAGCGTCGGCAGGTAAACGGTGCCGTTTTTGCTGACCAGCGTGCTGTGCAGTGGTTGCCCGCCAAGGTGCCCGGCCAGATGCGCCACCCAGAACGGCAATAGCTTGTCGAAGCGATAGCTGCGCCGCGTGGGATGAAGCAACCCACCGCTTTCCAGCACCAGCCGGCACCGGTTGCCCTGCCCGTCTGTGCGCAGCTCGTTCAGCCAGTCTTCCAGCGGGACATCGGGCAGCGACAGCGCTTCGTCAGCCGTCGCTTCAGGCCATTTTTCCCGTTCCTGCTCGTAACGGGTGAACAGATCCGCCATCGGCTCCGCCAAATCCTGCTCCAGCACCGCGGTAAAGCCGCCCGGCGCCAGTTCGCCGCGCCGGGCGATGCGCGCCAGCTGTTCCGCCAGCGCCTGCTCGCGGGGGATACGCTGGCGTAACGCCGCGTGCTGCACCTGAATCAGCTCGTGTTGCAGGCGCCAGTTTTCCAGCGCGTCGATAGCAAACGGCTCCTGATCCTGGCTGGTGGCGTCTGCCTGCTCGAACCAGACATTGAGCCGCAGACGGAAGAAGCTGCGCACCGGGTCGCGGACAAAATCCGCCAGTTGGCGCAGCGTCAGCACACCGTCCTGCCGATACTCGTCCAGCGCGGTTTCCGTCGCCGGCGCGTTCTGCGGCAACAATCTATCTTGCGGCAACAGCCCGTCATCCTGCGGCAACAGCCCGGCGCGCCATTCGCGGGCATAGCTGAACAACGGGCTGCCGGCGGTAAAATAATCCGGGCTGAATGGCTGCAACCGGTGCTCTACCGTCAGCGCCGACAACACATCCTGCTCGTCGGCGGTCTGCCAGCCGTTACTCAAATGGTCGCGCAGTTGTGCCACCAGCACCGAGGGCGGCCGCTCGCTGTTGTCGTGAATGCTGCGTCCCACCCAACTGATATATAAACGTTCACGCGCCGACAGCAGCGCCTCCAGAAACAGATAGCGGTCGTCTTCGCGGCGGGAACGGTCACCGGGGCGGTAATCCTGCCCCATCAGGTCGAAGTCCAGCGGCACCCGGTTGCGGGGATAGTCGCCATCGTTCATGCCCAGCAGGCAGACGTGGCGAAACGGGATGGCGCGCATCGGCATCAGGGTGGCGAAGGTAACAGCGCCGGCAAAAAACGGCTGGGTCAGGCTCGACTGCTCAAACAGCCCCAGCCAGTGTTCCCGCACCACCGACAGCGGCAACGCCTGTTCCAGCGCCACCGATTCGCAGGCCTCCAGCCAGTTCTGCAACCCTTCATCCAGTTGCAGCAGCATAAAGCCGTCCTCGCCCTCATCCGCCGTAAAAAACGTGCTCAGCAGCGCGCGTAACCGTTCGCCCCATTGCGTTGGCGTCGCGGGCTGACACAGCTGCTGCCAGCTGTAATCCAGCCGGTCGAGCAGCAACGCCAGTTGACCGGCCAGTACCGCATCCAGCCCGCCGATTTCATCCAGCGGTTCGATATCCCGCCAGGCATCGCCGGTACCCACCGCGTAGCCCAGCAGCATGCGGCGCAGGCCGAAAAACCAGCTGTTTTGTTCCGGCGCGTCGGGCAAGTCGAGGCTCTGGCGCTGGCGGGCGTGCAGCCCCCAGCGCACGTTGGCGGCCCGAATCCAGCGTTGCAGCAGCGGCAACTGCTCTTCGGTGATGGCAAAACGCTGGCGCACCGCCGGCACTTCCAGCAAATCCAGCACATCGCTGACCGCCACGCGCGACTGCGGCAAATTCAACAACCGCTCCAGCGCCGCCAGCAGCAGGTTGTTCTGGCGCGGCCCGCGGTCCGCCACGCTAAACGGGATATAACGCGGGTCTTTCTGCCGGTCGATCAACCCAAACACCGCCTGAATGTGCGGCGCATAGCCGTTGATGTCCGGCACCATCACAATCACGTCGCGCGGGCGCAGCGTCGGGTCGGCGGCAAACGCCGCCAGCAGTTGGTCGTGCAGCACTTCCACTTCGCGCTGCGCGCTGTGAGCGACATGAAAACGGATCGAGCGATCCTGATGCGGATCGATGGCAGGCCAGCGCGCTCGGCTTTCCGCCAGCGGTCGCAAATCCCGAATGTCGTCCTGTAGTTGATTGAGCAGGCAGCTTTCGCCGTTGCTGTCGAACAGGTCAATGCGTGAAATCAGCGGCTGCAACAGCGATTCGTACTGCTCGCGCTGGTCGTATTCATCCAGCAGGCCGATGTAATCCCGCCCCTGTTTACCCCAGGCCGCCAGCAGCGGGTGGGCATGCTGATGCAGCTCTTCCAGCGCGACCGCCTCCGGCATGCCGGGTTTGCGTTGCTGGCGGGCGCGTTCGGCGCGCAGCAGATCCTTGTCGGCGATAATATTGCCCCAGTAGTGCTCGCACGGGTTATGCACGCACATAAACACCTGGGTCCAGCGGCCGATGGCCGCCAGCAGTTCCAGCGCCTGCTGCGGCAGCGATGAAATCCCGAATACCATCACCCGGGACGGCAATCCCGCCGGCCGGTCGCCGTCGCCCCGCCGTTTTACCTCATCCAGAAAGCGGCGATGCAGCGCGGCGCGGCTGGTGCCGGACAGCGCTTCGCCGGTATCGGCCAGCAATGCGCGCCACAGCAGCGGCTGCCAGCGCTGATCGTCCGGCAATGGCTCCACGCCGCGCCGGCTGGTCGCCAGCACATCACGCCCGGCGGTCCAGTCAGCCAGCCAGTCGGCGCGATACACCTGATACTGATCAAACAGGTCGGCCAGTCGTTCGGCCAACTGGTAGCGTTTACGTAGATCGGCATCCTGTTGCAGAAATCGCGCCAGCGCGGCGAATTCAGGCTGCGCCAGTAGCTCCGGCAACAACCGCACCAGCCGCCACACCAGCAGCGATTTATCGAACGGCGAGGTTTCCGGCACCTGATCGTGACCCAGCACCGAGCGGTAGACCTGCCAGAAAAAACGCGACGGTAACTCGACATCCAACGCTGCCGCCACGCCGCATCCGCCGTCACGGACATCACGCGCCAGCGCCAGTTTCAGCCACTGCCCGATGCCGTTGCTTTGCACCAGAATCAGCTCGTTTTCCAGCCCGCCCAGCGGATTAGCCGCCATCCACGACACCAGTACGTCGCGCAGGGCTTCAGGATGGTTGCTGTGGATCGCCATCAAACCGGGTTGTAACCTGTTTTCGCTCATCGTTTTCTCTGGACAACTGGGTTGCATTAACGCCTCACCGAATTACGGCGGACCAGCGAATATCTTAGCATTCAATGGGATTGGGTGGGATACCGCGAACAATATCAGGGCGTTGCCGGCGAAGTCAGTTGAGATTCAGGCAACCTAACCGGTGTGATTTTCCTGATACGGTTGTATCAGGGATGGGGCGCTGTCGGCACCGCAAAGAAAGGCAAAGAGAGACGATGACCGCTTCTCTCTTTGCCGTATGCTCCTCTCTTTGCCGTCAATGTTGTCAGCAATGCGCTCAGGCGGCTTGAATCTCCGCCAGCGTCCGTTCGATAAACGTACGGGTTTCTTCCACCTGCCGAATGTAGCCGTTCATCAGCGCGCTGAAACCCGCTTCATCCAGTTTGTCGAGCGGATACTGACTGCACAGGCGCAGATTGTCGTACTCATCCAGCGCCAGCCAGCAACCACGCATCGCCGCCATCTCGAAATTGAGCAGCAGCATCAGGCGGTAGACAGCCAGCCGGTCTTCGCCTTTCAGGCTCACCACCTGGCAGTGCAGCAGCAGATTGTCGCTGTGCGCCGGCACTTCAATCACCGCCGCCTCCCGACCGTCCGCGCCGTTCAGTACACAGATGCCGTTATTCAGCGTCAGGCGCTGCCGGTTGAACTGGCTAAAATGTTGCAGCAGCCGCGCCGCCAGTTGTTGTGCCGAGGTCGCTTGCGTTGAGGCTGAAGGCGTTGAGGCTAAGTGCGTTGATGTCATCGTATTGCTCCTGTTGTTGTTCGTTCCGTTGCCGAATTACTGTTTCGCCAGCGTGATGCCCTGCTGATTCATATGATTGACCGCCTGAGAGACTTCCGGATTGGCTTTGGCGATCGCCCCTTCCAGACTGAAGCTGCTTGGGCTGTTCTGGTTCTGACCGTAGCTGAAATTGATCTTGCCCAGCAGCTTGGTCATGCTGACGTCGGCACTACTGCCGGCGCTGACAATCGGCAGCGGGAACGCCAGCCCTTCCTTGTTTTTCACCGTCTGGGTAAAGTCGAGCGACTTGATACGCAGGTTGTTGCTGTCACGGAAAATCGCCGCGATGTCATCTTTACCCATCGTATTGTTCTGGATGCCCTGTTCGACTTTCGCCTTCACCTCGTCTTTCAGTTCCAGGCTGACGCCGGCGGTGGCGTTGGTCAGCGACTGCATCTTCTGCACCACCGCTTTCAGCGCCGGGTTTTCCTCCATGAAGCCGTGAATGCGCTCGGCGTTGGTGGGCGGCAGGTTATCGCTGACCAGCTTACGCAGCGCATGGAATATCCCGTTGCTATCCAGTTTCGACAGGTTGGCGTAAGTGGTGCTGTAGCTGGCGCTGTCCAGCGTTACCCCCTGTTTTTCCGCGGTTTCATGCTGCCGGGTTTTGGTGTGCAGGTCCTTTATTGCACCGTATTGCCCATCATCGGCCGGGGTTTTGGCCTCAAAATGCTTGTTCAGTATCGCCAGCTTTTCTCCGGTGTCCGTCAAGTCTTTCACCCCCTTCAACACCTGCTGAGTTTCCGGATCGGTAAATTTTTTCTCCAGCGACGAAAGCAAACTATCCATATCCCGGTTTTCAACAGGTTGCGCGGCTTTAAGCTGCATACTGATGCTGTGGTTGGTTTTGGTATCCACCGTCATGGTGACGGAAGCGTTGCTGGTTATCGGCGCGGTCCACGAACCGCTCGGCGTAGGGTTGGTGATACCGGCGAACGCCGTGGCATTCGCACCCACGTTGACCTGGTTCATGAAGCGCACCCGGTTATTGGTGGTGGCATTCTGCTCGGTGAACTCACCGCGTACCGTGCTGTGCTCATGGCTGGCCGACATCAGGTTCGCTCCGGCCCCTAAACCGACTGAAAGCCGTCCTGCCGACGTCGGCACTTTGCCTTTTTGCGCCGCGCTGGGTTTATCCGCCAGGTTGACCTCGGCGCGCGCATCGGCCGTCAGCGCGGCATCCAGATCGAATTTAATCGAGAAGCCCTCTTTAACCCGGTGGTCATTGCCCCTGGTGACCAGATCCAACGGATTTACATTGCCATCGATCAGCTTGTCGACAAAACCGGGCAGCTCTTTTTCGCTCAGCGTAAACTTCAGGCCGTTTTGCTGTACGGTTCCCAACCCGGCGGTGACGCTGCCGCCAAAGCGTACATCCAGCGCCAGCGCGTGTTTTTTATCATCAAAGTCAAAACCTTTCTTGGCGTCATTGGGGGATTGCCCCGTCGCCACGCCCACCTTGGCGTTCAGCCCGCCGTTACGCCCGAAGTTAACGTCAATGCCGTTATCGCCGCGGCTGAAACTCAAACTGTAGCTACGGTCCCCCGTCACACCGCCGCTGGGAATAATCGGGAACGTGGTGGCGTGAACCAAAACCCTGGCTTGTTTAGGCACATACGCGGTGCTGGCGCCCGCATTGTAGCTACGGTTGACGGCCAGACTTTCACCGTTATCCAGCGATAAGACGGTGTCTTTCAGTTTCTTCGCCAGATCGGTTTTATTCTCAGCATCCAATGATTTCTGTGAGGTCAGGTTCACCGCGCTCTTGTCATTGCCGAACGCCTGGGTAAAGGTTTTCACCGCATCGTAATCGGCTTCCAGCGCGCCGAAACGGGTAAAGCCCATATCGGTGACCTTTTTCACCTCGTTGCCGCCGTACTGCTGGTCACGCAGCTCGCCGAGCGCCGCCTGAATCGGTTTCAGGTCAGCCGCGGTCGGTTGCTTGCCGGACAAGGCTTCCAGCTTATCGACAATGCCGTGCAGGCTGCTTGCGGTCATCACATCCAGCGCCAGACGGGATTTGGTCAGCGCCATCGCATCGCCCAAATCACGGCGCGGCCCGGCCGCCACCTTGTCGCTCTGGTAACTCATATCCAGCTTCTTATCCACGAAGGTGTTCAGCAATTCCCCCGCCTTGCTGTCTTTGGACAACGGCGCCGCGTTCATCACCGTCGATAACGCCACGCTCAGATCCTTGCCGGAGCGCTTATCATTGATGGATTGCGCTACCGCTTTGAAGGCTGACGGCTTGAAGTTTTCGTTCACCTCGCCGCTGTTCTTCAACACGCCCTGATGTTTACCCAGCAGGGTCGCGGACTTGGCGGCGCTCATTTCCAGGTCGTTCTGGAACGATTTCAGCTCCGCCATCAGCGGCTTGCCCGCCTCGCCCAGGTCAAGTTTCTCCATCCGGCTTTGCAGGTCGTCGCGTTTGGGGCTCCAGGTATGGGATGACACCGCCTGTTCCAGCTTTTTGAACATCGTCGCCTGCGCGTCATAGACCGATGACAGCCCTTCGCGCCCTTTGATCTGGTGCTGGGCGGCGTCAACCGGCTTTCTCACCATCTCTTTGGCGGTTTCTTTGACATAAGCGCCGAGGAAGTCGCCGAAGTTACTGTTGAGCTTGTGGCTTTCCATACCGGAGCGCCCCAGAACCTGCGCCTCCACTTTACCGGTGAGATTCGTCAACGGAATGTGCACCGCCTTGGTGGCGCCGGCCAGTCGGTCATAGGTGGTTTCAGCCGCACGAGGCTGCGGGTGGTTGGGCTGCGTATCCGGCACCGCGGTTTTCCAGCCGCTTTGGGTCAGTTGATGCTGCTGATGACCGTCTTCGGAGATCGCCGGTTCATGGTTTTTGGTGGTGGACAGGTGTTCGGGTTTGACATTGTCAGGCAGCGTCACCGGCTGCCATTGGGCATTGGCGCGCGCTTCGGCGTTACCCTGTAACGCCTGTTTATCCAGTTTGAATAACTGGCCGTCCTTATTCAGGGCAAACAGGTTTTGATCCTTATCCAGCGCCAGATCTTTCACCTCGCCGCTCAAACCGGCGGTCGGTAACGGCTGGGGCGGCACCGCCGCGCGCTGCAGGCCGGGCTTATTGAGGTGCAATTGCAACTCGCCCTGATCATTGGCGGTGACGAACTTATTGCCATCCACCACTGCCAGCGCGGTGGTGCCGCTGTTTTTCTCCAGCCCCGTCAGCGGGTCGCCCGCCGACGGCGAGTTGCGCCCCTGCGTCACGGCAAACACGTTATTGTCACCGTGGGTGACGCTGTCCGCCTTTTGGTTGATGGACAGCTTCTTCAACTGCCCTTCATCCAGCACATACGCCTGATTATCCAGCCCGCGTTTCAACTGGCTGGCGCCGACGTCGGTTTTAGTCCAGCTCTGGGTGGTGCTGTCGAGGTAGTGTACTTTGCCTTCATGCAGCGCCATAGTGCCGAGCCGCCCCATGTCCATGACATCGTGGGGCTGTGGCCGCACCGCATTTAACCCGGCCTTGTTATCCACCACCAGCGCGTCGCTCAGGTTCCAGCCGGGTTTGAACCCTTCGGTTTCCCCCGGTTTGCTGCCGTCGGCCAGCGGCGCCAGATGCTTCTGGCCGGCGGCGTCGTTGACCAGCGCGTGCATGGTGCCGTGCTCGCCCGCCACAAACCCCTGCACCTTGTGATTCTCGCCAAACGCCGCCTCCAGCGCCGGACTGTGGTACGGTTCAAGTTTGACGGCGTTACCGCCGTCCTGCGGCAGTTTGCCGGCGAAAACCTTGCCTTCGTCATCGGCGACAAACAGCCGATTGCCCTCCAGCCCGACCGCTTTGGCGTTCACCTGCTCACTGCCGCGCGTCAGCGCCACCTGACCGTCCAGTTTCAGGTCGAGGGTTTGGCGATCCGCCGCAGGTGCATCCGCTTTCGGCAACAGATGAATCTGCGCAGTGTTGTCCTCTTTTTCGGTCAGTACCGCCACATTGCCCTGCGCATTGGCCGAAAACGACTTGATTTTGTCGGCAAACGGCGCCGAATCGTGCCCCGCCGACAGGTTGGTCAGCGTCTTATCATCCTTGACGGCATACAGCTTGCCATCCGCCTGTCCGGCAAGCTGACTGTGCGGGGTGTCGCTTTTCTTCTCCCATACCTGGTCGGCGTTCAGGCTATAAAGCGCCTTGTCATGTATTTGCAGTTTTTCATTGCCGTGCGCCGGGTCGGTATGCACTCCGGTCAACTGCGCCTGCGCGGCCTGACCGGGCTGCGGCAGGTTGATGGTGTTGACGCCGTTACGATTGACGATCGACGCGCGTACGTGGGTGTCGTCCATCCCCAGCGTGTAGCTGGCCTGATTCTTGCCCGACAGCGCCTCGCCGGCTTTGGCGGCCTGCGTCGGCGTACTGGTGTGCAACGCCACCAGACTGTCGCCGGACTGTTGCAGGCTGAACAGGCGGCCGCTTTTGTCCATGAGTACATGCTGGCTGCCGTCTTCCGAGGCCTGATGCGCCACAAACGGCAGGCTGTTTTTGCCTATCGTCTGTGACAACAGCGTTTTCAGGTGATCGGGCACCCCATCGCCCAGCGTAAGCTGGCCCTTTTTATCCAGCGACACCTGATCTTTCGCCGGTGCGGGCGACAGAGCACGGTCGATAGCCGACTGCATGTCCTTCAGATTGGGAGAGCGGCCAATCTGCGCGCCTTCGTTTTTTGGCAACGACGGTTGCTGACTGACCGACGTCATCCTGGCCTGCATTCCTTCCCGCTGCAACGACGTCGAGGAGGACTGCCCGGACACCGACGCACTGCCTTGCGTCAGAGCATGAGTTGCTTTCGCGGCGGCGGGCTGTGTGTCCATCACCGATTGCTGACGCTGAATATGATTGATATTGCCCAACATTGGCCTTCTCCCGTGTGCTGGATAAATGGGGGTTATGACTGCTGAGTGGTATGCCACCGCCGCCGGTTCCCGTCCGCCGCGGAATTTCTTTGCGGCTGCGCCGATAACGGCGCGGAACCGCCGCCGCGCTTTTCTTACTCAGCAAACAGCGGGCATTTGCCGTGCTGACACACGCCCGTTTTCCATAACGGGCGTCCACATCCTGATGAAAAGAGGCGAACTATGGCTGATATCAACATCACGCTCAGTATTCCCAGTGCCGGCATGAACGGCGGACTGGGGGGCGTTGGCGGCGCAGACAATCTGAATAGCGGTTTGGGCAATAACGGGCTTTCCGGCAAAAAATCGACTGCGCAGGAAAATCAACTGCTGGAGGCGCTGGCGGTGGTCCTGACCGCCCTGCTGCCCAATCTGTTGAATAACAACGGCGGTCAGGGCGGCGACAGTCCGCTCGGCCGCAGCAGCGATGCGCTCGGTGGCGGCGGCGCAGGCAACGCGCTCGGGGGCGGTCAGGGCAATGGGTTAGGCGGCGGGCTGGACAATGGTCTGGGAAGCGGCTCGGGCGGACTGGGCGGTGGGCTCGGGTCGAGCGGCGGTCAGGGCCAGAACGGGTTGACCGACATTCTGACCAAACTGCTGGATATGCTGATGCCGAAAGACGGGGCGCAAAGCGGCCAGGGCAATGGTCTGGGCGGCGGTCTGGGCGGTGCCGGCGGCAGCGGTGGGGCTTCCGGTGCGCAGGGTGCCGAGGGCGCATCCGGCGCTGGCGGTGCGAGCGGCACCGGCGGACTGGAGGACCTCAGTAAATCGCTGTTGCAGGATACCGGCGAAAGCAGCCTCGGCAACGGCATTTCCCCGACGCAGGACGGCGGCGGTCAGATCAGTGACAACCCGTTGTTGAAAATCCTGCTGGCGCTGGTGGCGCTGCTGATGGAAAGCCAGAAAAACCAGTTCGGCCAGCCGCAAGGCGGGTCGGGCGGCGGCAACGGCTCCGGCGCCGCCGCTCCGGTTTCCGGTGGCGGTGCCGGCGGCGGTTCCGCACCCGGCGTTGGCAACGCGACCAGCGCGGCGCCTGCCGTTGGCGGCGGTGCAGCCCCCATCCTCAGCGGTGCCGCCCCTGAAACCGGCGGTATCGCCGCGGCAGGAGCCAGTAATAACGCCGGCGAACTGGCTGACGGCAAAGGGCAACCTGGCGCGGGTGGCAATCAGCCCGGCCTGACGCCTGCGCCGGATGCCGTTGGCGCCGATACCGGGAAAGCCACGGTTTAACCATCCCATGCGCCTGATCGTTATCCATCTCGTGGAACTTATCAGGCGCTTCTTTCACTTATCTTATGGCAGGCAGGGGTCTGCCTGTTTTGGGAACGGCATCTCATCTTTGGGTAAAGAGGCAAATTATGGCTGACATCAGTATCACACTCAGTATCCCCAACGCAGGCCTGCAAGGCGGACTGGGCGGTTTGGGCGGCGCGGACCGTACCAGCAACAGCGGGCTGGGCAATAACGGGCTTTCCGGTAATAAATCCTCTTCGCAGGACACCAAATTACTGGAAGCGCTGGCGATCGTTCTGACTGCCCTGCTGAGCAACAACGGCGGTACGCAAGGCAGCGGCAATAATCCGCTGGAGCGCAGCAACGACGCGATCGGCGGCAACAGCGGCGCCGGCGGTGCGCAAAACGGCGGTCTGGGTAACAATCAGGGGCTGGGCGGCGGACAACAGGGTCAGAATGGCCTGGGCGATATTCTGACTAAATTGATGGATATCCTCATGCCGAAAAACGGCGCGCAGGGCGGTCAGGGACTGCAAGGCAACGGACAGGGCGGCGGTACGAGCGGCAACGGCGGACTTTCCGGCGCGCCGGGCGCGGGCGGCGCCCAGGGAGCCGGTGGGGCACAGGGAGCCGGTGGAGCACAGGGCACAGGCGGCACATCCGACCTGGAAGGTCTTGGCAAATCGCTGCTGCAGGATAGCGGCGAAAGCGCGCTCAGCAACGGCATCTCCCCTACCCAGGATGGCGGCGGCCAAATCAGCGACAATCCGTTGCTGAAAATCCTGATGGCGCTGATCGCCATGCTGATGGAAAACCAGAAAAACCAATTTGGTCAGCCGCAGGACGGCGCGGCCGGCAATAACGGCGGTGGCGCAGCTCCATCGGTTGGTGGTGGTGCCGGTGGCGGTGCAGCGCCGTCAGTGGGCGGTGGCGCCGGTGGCGGTGCAGCGCCGTCAGTGGGCGGTGGTGCCGGTGGTGGTGCAGCGCCGTCAGTGGGCGGTGGCGCCGGCGGCGGTGCAGCGCCGTCAGTGGGCGGCGGTGCCGGTGGCGGTGCAGCGCCGTCAGTGGGCGGCGGCGCCGGTGGTGGCGCAGCGCCGTCAGTGGGCGGCGGCACCGGTGGTGGCGCAGCGCCGTCAGTGGGCGGCGGCTCCACGCCAACCGTCGGTGGGGGTAGTGCCGCCAGCGCGGCAGGCGATACCAACAGCGCAGCATCCACCGGTAGCGCCGGTAAAGCAGGTCCGGTGTCTTTCCCCACCGCGGATAATGCCAACGCTATCGTAGTCAATGAGCCGATCAAGGTTGGTCCGGGCGAAGTGTTTGACGGTAAAGGTAAAACCTACGTTGCCGGCCCGGCATTAGGCGATGGCGGCCAGAAAGAAGGCCAGAAACCGCTGTTTGAAGTAGCTGACGGCGGTTCCGTCAAAAACGTGATTTTCGGCAACAACGCGGCTGACGGTATCCACCTGCACGGCGACGCCAAAATCGACAACGTACACTGGACCAACGTCGGTGAAGACGCGCTGACGGTGAAGAGCAACACCGGCAAACCGGCCAACGTCTCCATCACCAACAGCAGCGCACAGGGCGCCTCTGATAAGGTGTTCCAGTTGAATGCCGACGCTAACTTCAACGTCGATAACTTCAAGGCGAAAGATTTCGGTACCTTCGTTCGCACCAATGGCGGTCAGCAGGGTAACTGGAACCTCAACCTGAGCAACATCGATGCACAGAACGGCAAGTTCTCATTTGTGAAAAGCGACAGCGAAGGGCTGAACGTGAAGGTTAACAACGCCAATCTGGATAACGTCAACAATCACTACAAAGTCCCCAAATCCACCAACCTGCAAGTAAGCTGACAGGAAGCACACCATGACCGAGCATGATACCGACCTCCCTACCCGCTGGACCGATTTGGTCGATCAGGGTGGGTATATCACGCCAGCGCAGCGTCAGGCATTCGAGCAGGCCATTCAGATGGTGACCCGGCGTCTCAATCTGGTGTTGAGCCAGAAAGAACTGCCGCGCAGCGGCCAGTTCGATTTCGATGCCTTTGTCGATTCACTGGAAGCCGATTTTCTGAAAAGCGTGGATACTTCGCTGAATCCGGAAATGAACAGCGACGTGGGACAGACGGCGTTCTGGGTAATTCGCCAGATAGCGGACCACCTGATCGCCCTGCAACAGCAGCGGCATGCGTTGTAGCTTACCGACATTACCCTCATCACAAGCCAGCGCCAGACGCTGGCTTTTTTATGCCTCGGGTTCGGCGGCCTGTTTCAGCTTGTGACGCCGCGCCGGTGCCGCGTACAATTATTCTCTTCAGCTATTCGAGCGACATCATCCGACAGTAATCAGACCACTCAGGAGGTGACAGGTTATGGGTTCAGGACAACGCGCATTGATTATCGGCGCTTCCCGCGGGCTGGGATTAGGCATCGCCACCGCCTTGCATCAGCAGGGTTGGGCCGTCACCGCCACCCGGCGCTCGCCTTCCGCCGCCACCGATAGCCTGCCGGTGCGCTGGCTGGCGCTGGATATCAATGACGCCGCGCAGCGTACCGCATTTTGCCAGACGCTGGCGTCGGACAGTTTTGATCTGGTGCTGATTAATGCAGGCGTCTATGGCCCGGAGCGACAGGATCTGACGGCTGTCGACCCCGAGCAGCTCATTCCGCTGTTCCTGACCAACACGCTGGCGCCGATCGCGCTGGCATCGGCGCTGCTGCCGCATCTGGCGCCGCACGCCACGCTGGCGTTCATGACCTCTCGGCTGGGCAGCCTGACGGAAAATGCCGGTGCGGAGCTGCCGTTCTATGCCGCCAGCAAGGCGGCGCTGAACATGTTGACGCGCGGCCTGAGCGACGCGGTGTCCGGCCGTCAGATCACGCTGCTATCCTTACACCCCGGCTGGGTGCAGACCGACCTCGGCGGCGGCAGCGCACCGCTGACGGTGGAAACTAGCGTCAGCGGTCTGTTGCAACAGATAGCGCGTTATCAGGGCAAAGGCGGTCACCATTTTGTCGATTATGCCGGCAACCTGCTGGCGTGGTGATGCCGCCCGTTTAAACGCAACGGATAACACGGCGTGATTCAACGCGGTTTGGGGATGTTGAACTGCGTCAGCGTCGGGTTGACGGTGTTGGCAAAGTCCGCCCGGCGGTGTTTGAGCTTGCTCTTCGCCTTGAAGAAATTGACCAGTTCGGCAATCCCCATCCCAATACTGAGCGCGCCGCTGACCGCCCACCCCACCGGCCCGGCCGCCGCGCCCACCGCTGAAGCCGCCGCCGCGCCGGCGGCTTCACCCGCCACCGCGCCAACCACCTTGCCGGCTACCGCGGCACCCACTCGCCCCGCCAGGCCAATCGCGGTTTTGCTGCCGGCCGCCTTGCTCAGATCGGTGACATGCAACGACGCTTTGGCGGCATCCATCAGGTGACGTTCCATCCGCCCGGCCAGTTGCGCACCGCCTGACGCACGGCGATCCGCCGCGGTTTGGCCGACGGTGTTCACCCCGTCAAGCCCGGTCGTGGGCGGCGTCAACCGGCCGCCATTCCCCTGACGCGCTAACAGCGCCAGCTGCGGGTCCGACATCTGTAGCCGTAACACGTCGGCCGGTACCGCCTGTTCAAAGTGCCGCACCACATCGGCGTCCTGCTGTAGCTGACCGATTCGTTCATTCAACACCCGTTCGGTTTCGTCGGTCTTGCGATACTGTCGACCTGCCGCCACCTGCTCCAGCGTCTGTTGTAATTTGACCAACGTGGCCGCTTTCTGCGCGCCGCTGTAACGATCGGGATGGGTAAACACGTCATCATTCAGACGGCTGATATCGGTTTTGCCCGCCAGCCCCAGCGCGGCGGCATCGTGAAACAGCGCTGTCGCCTGCTCATCATTCGCCGGCGCCTGAACCGCTATCCAGCTTCTGATATCGCCCGCCGACAGCTTGCCGTCATGCGGCACCCGCGCCAGCTTTTCCCCCTTCACGTCCGCATGTTCCAGCAGGCCAAACAGCCCTGGATGCGACCAGAGTCGGGCCGCATTTTGCAACTCCGGCGACAGCAGCGGATTGCCGCTGGCCAGCGCGGCCAAATCGGTCTGGCGGGAAAGTGACGAGACGCTCTGCGGGTCGGCGTTTGCCGCCGAGCGGTTTGGGTCGGCCGCGCGCAGCAACGGCTCATTAGCCAGCAACAGCGCCGAGGTTTCCACCAGCCTTAACGAGCGTGCGTCCGCCTGCGGATGCGCCTGCCGATAATCATCAAGGCTACGTTGCGCGCTCTGGGCGCTGCGCGTCATGTTTTTTATGAACGCGCCGATATCCCGCCGGGAAATGTATCCATCGGCTTTACCGCCGTCTTTGCCCGTATCCAGCGCCGTCATCAGCGCCGGATTCGCCCGCAGGTAGATCATCGCCACGTCCGCTTCCGCGCCACCCGCTTTCAGCATGTTGGCGGCGGCAATCGGCCGGTTAAGCGCTTTAGCCGCCGCCTCCCGCTCCTGCGCCGGCAACGAACCCAGCAACGGCATCCATTTCTCCAGCGCCTTGGCGTCGCTGTAACTCGACCGATCCAGCATGGCGGTCGCCTGCTCCGCGGCCAGCGTGGTTGCCGGCGGCGCAGCGCGGGTTCGACCCGCCGCCGCAACAGGCGCGGCAGGCAATGCCGCCAATGACGGCGAAGGGCCGCCAAACTCCACCGCCTGCCCTTTGGGGGCAGGCAAAAGCGACGGGCGATGCTCAGGTGTGGTCAACGGCTGCGCAGCCGGTCCGGCGCCAGGCCAAAGGCCGATACGGTTATCAATACGACTCATGGTGTCGATTCCCCTCAGAATGTGTTCAATAACGTCCCCTTCTCTGAGTGGATCACAAACCCGTTCGGTTCCCTGAACGATCTGGCGCAATAACGGTGATGACAAAAGTTTGCAAAGCGAGACAATAACGAATCACTTCAGTAACCTGACGCCCCTTTGTTGACACAATCCGACACATAAACATGAAAAAGAGAAAACGCCTGCGCACCGTGCTGCTCATTCTGCTTCTGCTGCTGATCTACGTTAATCGCGAGTCGCTCAATCCGTTTAAACCGGATTGCTCCGCGCAGGTGCCTAAATCTGAACTACCGGCGGCCTGCCGAAAACCGCTGAAGGAAGTGGCGCCCGGCTTCGAACTCTGACCGCCCTGTCGGGCGCGTCTTTTTGGCTGGGATACGGAGCGCCCGCCGCAGGTTCCGTTATTAACGCTTTCGCCATTTATTATTTCCTGATAATAAATTTACGCTTTCCTTACCTTTCGCTTTATATATTTCAACCTGTGAACGGCATGCTATTCTTCTTTCTTGTTCCTTACGAAAATTACGTTCATTTTTTGTTTATCCGTTTAAATGACAAATAATTCACCGCCTTTTCATTTGATTGATTTTTGGGCTTTATTAGCCAGCTGCATCGCAGAATCCCTCCTGATAGTAAAATAATTTCAATTATTCTATATACCTATATGGCGTCGTGTCTTTTATCTCCGCGACGTTAACACGTAAGACAGCAGTTAATTTTCTGGCGAATATTACAAGGAGAAATACTATGGTGATGTCCATTTCCTCCAACTATTCGGGATTATATAATTCCGTCTGGCAGGTATCCGGCGTCAGTTCCGCGTCATCCTCCACATCCTCTGCCGCTACGGCGATCCCTTACCGTAAACCGGACGACGATCAGGAAGGGGGATTATTTGCGGCGCTGACCAGCGCCTTGTCCTCCATCGGTATCACGCTGGGCACCAGCAGCACCGCGGAAACCAGCGCAACCAGTTCCACCACGTCCTCGACATCCTCAACGGACAGCACGTCGGACACCTCGTCGTCCAGCGCGAAAGAAGCCGTGGCGACCTTCCTGCACACGCTGATGGATACGCTGCACAGCATCGGCGCGTCGTCCAACTCGTCGTCCTTGTCCGACAACCCGATGAAGAACGATCTGTCCTCGTTGATCAGCGCGCTCTCTTCCGATTCGTCCTCCAGCAGCAGTTCGGTTTCCAGCAGCCAATTGAGCGAATTGCAGAGCGCATTCAGCTCGATGGTCAGCGCGTTGGGCGGCGACAGCAGCAGCGCGTCGCTGTCGTCTTTCCTGCAAAGCTTCTCGTCCTCGCTGGCGTCGTTCTCGTCACAGGGCAACCTGGTTAATACCGCCGCCTGATAACATTATTCCGCCCTGCCTGGCAGGGCGTTTTCATATCACAATCGATTGTCTGTGATCTGCCTCTACTTTCGTCATAATCAGACCATTACATTACCCAATGGAAAATTATTAGAAAATATAACCATTCTATTATTCCACCCTCGCGGATATATCATTTAACACCAGCAACCACGCTTTAATCAGAACAAGCTATCCTTATTAATCATTCAACATTTTTAACTATATCGTTCATTTTTTCTTCCTGTTCGTTTTTATTGAATCCGATACACTCGATTTTCAATTCCCTTACGGATAAAGGGGAAAAAACAAGCCTCAGATGGGAGATATCACGATGAAGGTCCATGCGCGTTCCAGATGGGTAACCGGCAAGCTAGTACAACGTGCCTTCCGCCGCCATGCGCCAACTCATATCGCCATGCCCTTCACCGTTTTCACCCGTCTCGCCTGCCACCTCTTTTCATTCGTTATTGGCTCTCCGCCGTAATCCCCCCTGATTCTGGCTCTGGCGATCCCGCATCGCCGGGCCAGCCCGGCGCGTCATTCGTTGGTGATGCGCCGGTCACGCCGTGGTCGCCGTTCAATGTCTACTTACGCCACGTACGTCGGCCCGGATTTTTGTCCCAAGTAAAGGAAACGACTATGCAATACACTGGGAAGTACCTGAAGAAAACCGCATTGATGCTGACCATGATGGCCGGCCTCAGCGCCGGGCAAAGTCAGGCGGCTGTCGCGCCGGACACCCGTTCGCTGGATGAAATCTATCAGAGCGCATTGAAGGAAGGCGGTACGGTCACCGTTTATGCCGGCGGCGATGTACAGTCGCAGCAAGCGGGCTTCAAACAGGCGTTTGAGAACCGGTTTCCCGGCATCAAACTGAACGTCATCGTCGATTACAGCAAATACCACGACGCGCGTATCGACAACCAACTGGCGACCGACACCCTGATTCCGGATGTGGTGCAGTTGCAAACGGTGCAGGATTTCCCACGCTGGAAAAAGCAGGGCGTGCTGCTGAACTACAAACCGGTGGGCTGGGACAAGGTCTACCCGGAGTTCCGTGATGCGGACGGTGCCTGGATCGGCGCGTATGTCATCGCCTTCAGCAACCTGGTCAACACCCAGCTACTGAATGAAAAATCCTGGCCGCGAGAAGCAAACGACTATCTGCGCCCCGACCTGAAAGGCAACCTGATTCTGGCCTACCCTAACGACGACGACGCGGTGCTGTTCTGGTACAAGCAGATCGTGGATAAATACGGCTGGGAATTTGTTGAAAAACTGCAGGAGCAGGACCCGGTCTACGTGCGCGGCACCAACGTACCCGGCGCTCAGATCACTACCGGCAAATACAGCGCCACCTTCACCAGCTCCGGCGCTCTGGTTCCGGCGGCAGGTTCAGTGACTCGCTTTGTGCTGCCGAAGACCGACCCGTTTGTCTCCTGGGCGCAACGCGCCGCCATCTTCAAACAGGCCAAACACCCGGAAAGCGCCAAACTGTACCTGAGCTGGCTGCTGGATCCGCAAACGCAAACCCAGGTATCACGCATGTGGTCGGTACGCACCGATGTGGCGCCACCCGCTGGCTACAAGCACATCTGGGAATACAGCAACACCCGCCCGCAGGCGTTTGCTGACTTCATGTCCGACCGTGGCGCGGTCGAGCGCTTCCGCGCACAGATGAGCCTGTACGTAGGCGAAGCCAAAGGCGACCCGACCCCAGGCTGGCTCGGCCTGCACCCAGAGGTGCCGCTGGCGAACTAAGTTGAACGTATTGAGGGGACCCGATGGGGTCCCTTTTTTTAGGCTGGGGGACGGACTGTAGCGGCAGTTCATCCGTAAAGAGTGCGGGTTGCTGGGTTTTTGCATCGACCAACCGATGATGATCGCCGTTAAGTGAGGGAGTGGTTCATCGAGGTCGGGTTTACCGACGGGATGCCGTTAAAAATACGAATCATGCCCGGCTGCATGGTCATCACCGCCCAGAACACCCGCGAGCTGTGGCACTGTCTGGAAGGACTCAGCATCGAACCCTTTGACCCGGACGCCGCCGCCAATTTGATCAGGCATTACCCCAGCGGCCTGACGTTCGCCGGGTAACCACCCTCAAGGGCCGCTGGCTGGAAGACCTCGGTTTCAACACCGGCCAGTCCGTTACTGTCACCGTGGGGCGTGGGCGGCTGGTGATTGAGGCGGAGCTTAGGATCTAACT
Organism: Dickeya dadantii NCPPB 898; assembly: GCF_000406145.1. Lineage (NCBI taxonomy): Bacteria > Pseudomonadati > Pseudomonadota > Gammaproteobacteria > Enterobacterales > Pectobacteriaceae > Dickeya > Dickeya dadantii. The sequence continues at coordinate 2,493,567 of NZ_CM001976.1, forward strand.
GGTAAAAAAAGCGATCCCGGCGCGGGGGCCGGGATCGTTTATAAGTGGCAAGATATGTTTTTACCCTAATAACCCAATATCATCAGGATAAACAGTCAATACATCCAATGTATCACCTTTATTATCAATGAATTCCACTTCATAACCTAACGTAGGCTCTTGATAAATCATGACAACAGCGCCTTTACATCCTTTTAGCACTGTGTCCGACAAGTCTTTTTTAGCCTCAACAACATCATATTCTCTGATCATACAATAATACCAACATATGATTATTTTTTAGCCGGAATAGCGGTAACTAATCTGACAACACCATCATTGTTCTCTATCCAACCAAATTTAACGTTAATAGTTCTACCATTAGTACCAGTTATTGGTATTACTTGGTCATATTTAGTACCGAATTGCGTATCCGATGTTTTAATCGCTGTTTTAGGATCAAAGACAATCTGTTTTGCAAGCTCACTCGAATTTTCCTTATTAAATCCAAGCGCACTATCGAACCATTCAGCTTTACTGCCTCCAACAGGGTGCTCTTTTTCCAATAGATAGGTAGCTAATTTTTTATCAACGCTTGCTTGTGTTTCAGGTGTATTTTTGGCTGTATTAGCACTTCCCTTGCCAGCATTAGCAGCCATTGATTCAGTTTTACCAACATCAGACGGTTTTTCTACCTGAGCTATATCTTCCCCAAACTGCTTCGCCAGTGCCCCTGATGCAACAACAGCACTAATGCCACCGGCTGTGTACACTGAACCGACATAAACCCCGGCCCGTGCTTTGGCTTCCTCTTCTGTATACCCGAAGCGCATAAACGCCTGGGTATAGCCTTCCAGCACGTTAAAGACATCTTTTGCATTCGGGTCTGTGGAGTTCAGCAATGTCTGAATTTGCTGATAACCAGCCTGTGCCTCTTTGGGGTTCTGGTACGACAGATTGATGTAAGTATCCAGCGCCTCTTTCGCTTTTGCCCTCTCTGTCTGGCAGTCACCTTCTCCGCCATGACAGGCCTGCATGACAGCCAGATCGGTTTCCAGATCCTTACGATTTAGCGCATCGCGATCCTGTTTTTCCTGCTCGGTCAGGTTCTCTTTGTGGTTGAGATACGTCTGGCGGCTCTTGTCCGTGCTGCTCAGATAGTTATTCTCCACAACAACGTCATCCGTTGCGAAGTCAGCCGCCGAGCACCACTTTTCCCTGTGCCGTCAGCCGGTTACAGCCGGTTTTCCCTGATGCATTTTGATAACCGGACTCCGAAGCCCCGATACGCGGTTTTGACCCCCGATACGCTACCGCCCTGCTGTGGCTTTCGCCTGCAACCCACGCATCATAGCAGCGGCGGCAGTCGCTGCCATCCGGTGTTGGAGGTTCCATCTCAACCCATGGTGGGCGGTTAAGGTGATAACGCACCTGCATGACCACGCCGGACAGCAACCCGCAAGGTAGCCATCGGGGAGGCCCCCGGCGAGGGCCGCACGGGAACGAGCAAGGAGCCTACGACTACGAGCCGGGCGCAGCAAGTCGCAGCGGGGTTGGGGCGGGGGCGAGGTAACGCCTTTCAGCGGAGCGCCGGCTGCTTCTTTGGGGTTGGGGGTTGACCTAAGTGCTGAAGAAGGAACACCGGAGCCGACAGCGGAAGGCGCAGCCTTGCGCGCCGCGCCTCACCCACGACGCCGCCTGACGGCAGTCAGCCTGCCGGGCTGTCTACCGCTCCGCTCCCGGCTGGCTCACCCGGAGAGCGCTAGCTTTGCGGGCTGTCCGGCAACACACTGAACAGACTGTCGATATCACGCGCACCATGCAGCACACGCTCTATCCGCACCTCCGTTTCCGTTGTGCCGTACAGGATAAGATAACGCCCGTAAGTACAACTTCTGATGTGGCTCCCCAGTTCCGGGCGCTCACGATACAGCCAGGGGTTCTCGCCTATCAGGATGCACTGCTGGTACAGGCTTTCCACGAAGCTCACCGCCCGCACCGGATTGTCCTGCGCGATATAGTCGCCTATCGCCTCGATATCCTGCTCGGCCAGCGGCGATATGCTCACGTTCATTCCGGCTGCTCACCTTCCGCCATTCGGCGGTATTTCTCCGACAGACGACCAAACACCGCCTGTGCCTCCTTGCCCGGACCGCTGTTCACGCCCAGCTCTACCGCCGCCCGCAGCGCATCCAGCTTCATCTGCTGCTCCCGATCTTCCAGCGCCCGCAGCCCGGCGCGTACCACTTCGCTGACATTGTTGTAACGCCCGCTGTCGATTTGTTCACGGATAAACTGCTCGAAGTACGGACTTAACGCGATACTGGTTGCCATCATTACCTCCAACCCCACAGGATAGTATCTATTACTATCTGTTAGTATTTTCTCCCTTTGCCGCGCCGTCAACCCCTTCGTCCTGATGCGCGTCATCATCTGCCATCAGGTCAGCCAGCAGCCCGGTTTCATCACTGTCCGACTGCTCTGCCTGATGGGTACTCGCATGAACCTCCTGCAACGCCCGGATTGAGACCTGCGTGTAGATTTGCGTGCTCTCCACGCTCGCATGGCCCAGCATCGCCTGTATCCACCGCAGGTCCGCCCCGTTCTCCAGCATCTGCGTCGCCATCGTGTGCCGGAACAGGTGGCAGCTTCCCCATTTCGCTATTCCCGATGCCCTGATGTAATGACTCACCAGACTGGTGATGCCGTTCGGCGTCAGTCCTTCCACGCCGTCCAGTGCCACGAACAGTGCCGGGCAGTGCGGATTGACCAGCAGTTGCGGCCTCACAACGCCAGCCAGCCCAGCACCCGCTTTCAGGCGGTGTCGCTGCAAGGTGCCTGGCTTACCGAAGCCGGCTTTACCGACGGGATGCCGTTAAAAATACGGGTCATGCCCGGCTGCATGGTCATCACCGCCCAGAACACCCGCGAGCTGTGGCACTGTCTGGAAGGACTCAGCATCGAACCCTTTGACCCGGACGCCGCCGCCAACTGGATCAGGCATTACCCCGGCGGCCTGACGTTCGCCGAGTAACCAACACCACCCCCGGCCAGACCCGGGGTTTTTGTTTTAACGCTGGGGTGTCGGGGCATGGCCCTGACCGGATGGTTTTGTCATACCGTCGGCATTACGGTAATGACAAAACATTTCCTGTCCGGAGACTGACGTATTTTCAGGCAACCCGCTGCCGCAACTCACCCTCAAGGGCCGCTGGCTGGAAGATCTCGGCTTTAACACTGGCCAGCCGGTTATCGTCACCGTGGAGCGCGGGCGGCTGGTAATTGAGGCGGAACTCAGGATCTAACCGGTAAAAACGACGATCCCGGCGCAGGGGCCGGGATCATTGCTATTCATCTAATTCTTTTAACCAGCAGATAAAATCATCTTTCCCATAAAGATAATCACGATCTGTCGAAGGAAGATCCACAGCACCTAAACACTCTAGAGTTTTCCAAACGACCTGATCTGTCACTCTAATGTCATCATTATCTATGATTGAAAAAGCCCATTCAGACACCTGTGAACGATTCACTACACCTGCAATTAGCTGTTGTATTATCTGCTTAAGCATTTGCCTACTAGGAAGAGTATTCATAATTTATCTCCTACCCTGGTAATTACCATCAGCGTCAAAAATATGATGATTTTTTTCGTCAGTTACTGGCTTAGGAGCAACACTTCTTACATTCCCTGAATGATCCAACGTTTCATACCATGTCCTAGTTTGCCCAGTAGTCGGATCCCATTCTCTCACTAATCGAGCACCTACCATTTCTCCTTGAGTTTTAGCAGGTGTCGTATTCCCATAAAATCTAAAACGTCCATCCTCTAGTGATTTAATACCATCTTGGCCGTATTTTTCTGCCTGTCTGTAGTATTCCGCAAGTTGGGCACCGTGCAAGGAACTGGCAGCAGAAACTTCACTGCTTGCCCGATTAATCAGCTTAGAGACTTCAGCAAGTTCCCCTTTCTTCAGCGCTGCCTCAGCCGCTTTGATGGCTTTGCCCGCCGCATCCCCTGCGCCCGGTATCAACCCTACCGCGGCGGCAAGATAATCCAGCGCACTCTGCGCTTCCGCAACGCTCTTGATATCACCTATCACCGGCACAAAATCTGCACCGGCTGCAAGGGTTTCTTTCAGTGCTTCACGCCGCTCGTCGTACATCTTCACCGAGCAGGCTTCCGCGCTTAATCCGGCACAGTTTTCCTTCTTGTAGCGTTCGTTCTCCGCCTCAACATACTCACCGGCCTTCTGCTCCAGCGTCTTGCCTTCAGACTGCGCCTGCGCAATATCCCCCAGCGAGTTATTCTCCACCGCCACCTGAGCCGACTGCGCGCCCTGTACCGCGTCCGTGCCGGTATTACCCACCACCCCCGCCGCCAGACCGCCCGCTATCGTCGACAGCGTGCTCAGCAGTTGCCTCTGGTCTTCATTCAGTTCGTCCGCTTTCTTCCCGGGGTACAACGCCTCCATCAGCGCCCGGGCCGCCAGCTCGCCACCCGCCTCACCGGCCGCGCCCGCCTGCGCGTTATTCCCGCCCGCCTGCGCCACCACCGCGCCCAGCAACGCATGCGCCAGCGTGTTCGCCGCCACATCCGTGTTGCCCTTCGCGTCCGTCGTCTGACGGTGGATTTCCTCCGCAATGTACGGCGCCGCCGCCCCCGTCAGCGCCTGCGCCACATTCCCCGCCAGCACGCCCTGCAGCGCCGCCACCGCCGCCTGGATACCCTGACGCACCGGACCGCCCGTACGATAAACCGACTCGTTCAGCGACGCGTTGTAGTAATCCTGATACAGCGCCTGCGTCACCGCATCCTGCGTGACGGCCTTGCCCGGCGAGGCCGTCGCCAGCTCGTCCGCCTTCGCCTGTCGCGCTTCCGCCGGGGCTGCCGCCAGCCTCGCATTCGCGGCCTTCGTCGCGTTTATCGCCCCTTCCGTCGATGCGATATCCAGCACCTGCGCACCGATTTCCGACAACACCTGTGCCTGCCGCAGTTTGCCTTCAACCTTCTCCCTGTCAAATATCGGGTTCAGTGCCCCGCTGTTGGCCCCTGCCGTATCCCGGCTCAGACCGCTCACGTCCTGCTGCTGGCCCGCCTTGTCGCGGATAATCAGCGCCCCGTCGCTCACCACCGCGTAGGTGGTTCCCGCCGATGAACCACTCTGATTCGCCCCTGCCAGCATCAGGCCGCCCACGTTGCTCAGCACCTGCAGTCCCACCGGCGCACTGGTGCTGAACCCGCCCCCGGTATGTGACGCGCTGTACTCCGCCCGGTTGTCGATGTTGCTGAAGCCCAGTGTCCCCGTCTCCAGCCGGTTCCTGTCGGCGCTGGCGTTGGAGGCTATCGCCCCGCCATCCAGTTGCGTGTGGCTGCCGACGCTGATGTCGTAGCCGCCGTTGCCCGCAAACAGACCGGACTGCTCCTGCACACTGTCAAAGTTGCTGTGCACCTTGTCACGACTGAAGCTGAAGCTCGCCCCGCCACCACCGCCGTAAATCGGTATCGTCACCCCGGCGCTGACACTCTGCTGCTTGCTGTCATAACGGTCGCTGTCCTGCTCGCTGCGTACCAGCAGGTCACGTCCCACCCGTGCGGTTATCGCCCCGGCGTCCACCTGAGCCCCCTGCAGGGTGGTGTCACGGCCGCTGCTCAGTATCGCGGCCCGGCCGGCTTCCAGCAGCGATTCGCTGTGTGCCAGCCCGTCGCCACGCAGGTTGCCTTTCGCCGCATTGACGCTGGCGCTCACGCTCAGCCCGAAGCTCCCCGAGGCGCTGACGCCGATACTGACCCCGATACTGCCGCCCCGGCTCTGGTTGCTGCCCTCGGTGTGCTGCGTGTTCGCCCCCGACAGCAGCCGGATATCCTGCGTGGCAGACAGCGTCAGGTCCTGCCCGGCTTTCAACTGGCTGCCCACTACAGTGATATCGCCATCGGTCGCACGAATACGCAGGTTGTCGCCGGCGGTCACACTGCTGCCGGACACCGTGTCCTGCGTCCGGGTCTGCTGCGAGGAGGACGACTGGCTGCCGTACGAAATGCTCACCCCGACCGCCTGCGGCTGTGCACCATCCTCACCGCCGCCTGCCGCCGCCTTCGTGCCGGCCGCCTCTCGTTGCGCCATCGCCAGTCTTGCGGCCTGCGCACCCTGCCCGGCGCTTAATGCGGCTTTCACCCCGGCCAGGGTTTTTAACCGGCTGTCGCTCTCGCGACTCACCGCCTGCACGGTTTCCACCATGCTGTTCAGCGCACCGCCCACGCTACCGCTCAGCGCAATCGTCAGACCGCTCTGTTTCTGCTCCATTGTCTGCGTGGTACGACGGATATCATGCCCCGGCGTCACCGACACATTACGTCCGCTCAGGTCGATGTCCCGCGCCGCGATGATATCCGTTCCCGTCAGGGCCACATCCTGCCCGGCATTCAGGCGCACCGACCCACTGGTGCTGCCCAGCGTACTGACGCTCTGGCTTTGCGTCGTCCCGGCCGACTCCAGCGTCTGGCGCAGCGACGTGCTGCCGATGGTAAACCCTATCCCGCCCCCGCTGAACACCCCGCTCTTCTTGCGGCTCTGCTCCTCGTAGTTACGGTAGGTCTCCACGCTCGCCGCCGTGGTGATGTCATGCCCCGCCGTCAGCGTCACCTCCCCGTCCGCCGCCACCGCCGAGCCCTGCACCCCGATGTCGTGCCCCGCCGTCAGCGCCACGCTGCCCGCCGACAGCAGCGTCCCTTTCTCCGTCGTCTGCTGCGTCTCCCGCAGCGTGTGCGTGGTGGTCTTCGACAGGAAGCCCTTCTTCACCGTCGTTTCTTCAAAAAAATCATGCCGGCTTTCCGTCGCCGACAGCAGGCTCAGGTCGCGCCCCGCCTGCGCCGTCAGCGCGCCACGCGTCTCCGCCTGCGCCCCCTGCAGCGTCAGGTCCTGACCCGCCCGCAGGCTCAGCCCCTCGCCCGCGTTCAGCACCGTCCCCTGCTGCGTCACCGTCTGCTGCCAGTCCTGATGACGATTCCACGCGTTCGAGCTGAACTGCTCCTCACCGGCCGACAGCAGGCTCAGGTCACGACCCGCCGACAGCCCCAGCGTCCCCGCCGCGCTCAGCTGCGCCGCCGTGCCGCTCAGGTCGCGCCCGGCGCTCAGGCTCAGGTCGCCCCCGCTGGCCACCGTGCTCTGCACCAGCCCCTGACGGCGCCGCTCGGTGGTGGCCCCGCCATCCTGACGTACCGTGTCCGTCATCGTGCTCAGCGCCGTCAGCCGGATGTCATTACCCGCCGCCAGCTGCAGCGGCCCGCCCGCGCTCAGCTGCGCCCCGTTCAGCGCGATATCGTGCCCCGCCTGCAGCGTCAGCCCGCCCTGTGCGCTGATTAAGCCCGCCTGCCCGATATCGGTGCGCGTCAGCGACCCGCGGCCCCGCCCGTCCCGCGC